>CAZXLA010000043.1:0-21462 GCA_964641895.1 uncultured Tepidisphaeraceae bacterium | reverse complement strand
CATCGCCGCGGCGATGTTTGGTCGTTTAGTTCGCGATTGGCGATGCGTTTCTGGCACTGGCGCGCAAGCTCATGCCTCGCGCCTGACACCCCTAATCGTCGTTCTGGCGGCGACGCCGTTCCTTGCGTTGCAGATCATTTTTAATGTTGGCGTCACAGGCTCGATGTCTCGTACGCCTTTCACGCAATATGCGATGGAGTCGTATCCGCAGACGCAATACGGGTTTCACCACTACGATCATGCCGTCCGCCCGCAGTCGCCGCTGCCGCAGAAGCAGGCGTATTACGATCAGGTCGCGCGTCCATTGCTTCAGCAGCACACGACGGCGGGTGCGATGAAGGCGTGGCTCGGCGGCCGGTTTCGAACGACGCTATTAAACGGTGTGCCACACCCGCTGCTGTTCGTGCTCCTTCCTGTCGGCCTGATGGCGCTTCGGCGGGCAGAGGTGGCGGTCGTCGTCGCGCCCCTGCTGCTGTTCCCGCTGCTCTATTGGCCCTATGCGTTCTTCCTCACGCACTACACCCTGGTTACCGCGCCGGCGGTGATCGTGCTTGCACTGGCCGGCGTTGAAACCGTCACCACCGCCGCCGGCACCTATGGGGCTCGCGTGAAAGTTGGATTGATCATTACAATTGCCGCCGTCACAATGGTAGAATTACCCGAGTTTAATCGCGCGAACGCCGATGAGTTTTTCAGGACGCCGCAATTGCGCGGCATCGAAGCAATGCTCGCCACCATTCCATCCCAGCAGCGTGCCCTCGTGCTGTTTCGCTGGGCGGACACCTGTAATCCGCAGGAAGAGCCGGTTTACAACATCGACCACGCCGCCATCGATGATCACCGCATCATCCGCGCCCACGACCTCGGTGAGCGGAATACCCTTCTATTCGCGTACTTTGCCGCGGGCCAGGCGGATCGATGGGTCTACCGCTACGACCGCGGCGACGACTCGCTGACGCGATTAGGAACTGTCGGCGCAATCGCATCACATTCGCATTAGATTGCGCGTATAATCCTCTGGCAATCAACCCGCAATCAAAGGAGCATGGCTTCATGGCCGACGCGCAACGTATCGAACAATTCCGAAAAATGGCCGGCGACGATCCGACGAACGAACTGGCGCATTTTTCGCTCGGAAAGGCCCAGCTCGACGCCGGTGAGATTCAGGAGGCAGTCGGTTCGTTCAAACGGGCGATCGAGCTAAATCCGAATATCAGCAAGGTGTATCAATTGATGGGCCAGGCGCTATTAAAGTTAAACGAGCGGCAAGTGGCCATCGAAACGTTTAACGAAGGCGTAAAAGTCGCCGACCGCCGAGGCGACTTGATGAACAAGAATGAGATGATCACCACGCTGCGCGAACTGGGCGCGCCGGTGCCGGAAACCAAGGCAACCGGCCCCGCCGTCGCCGCCGGCGAAGGTGAAGTGTTCTGCAAGCGCTGCGGCCGGCCGGGGCCGAAGCTCGAGAAGCCGCCGTTCCGCAACCCGTTCGGCCAGGAAATTTTTGAGAACACCTGCACGGCGTGCTGGCGCGAGGCGATCGGCATGGGGACGAAGGTCATCAACGAACTGCGGTTGCCGATGACCGATCCGCAGTCGCAGAAAGTGTGGGATCAGCATATTCGGGAGTTTCTGGCGTTGTAGGGCGTGCGATCGTCTCGCAAATCGAGCCGTCGTAACGATGGACGATTGACGATAAAGCAGTGGCACACTTCGCTAATCGTTTATCGTTAATCGTGACGGCTTTAATTTCAGCTGTCCCCCGACGAGTTTAAGGTTGACAACGCGGCCTCACGCGCGCGAAACTAATGGTTATGAAACAGTGCTACCACACCATCTTCATGGAAAGGCCCGATGGATGGTTCGTGGGGTGGGTCGAGGAGATCCGTGGCACCATGACTGCCGGGCACTCGCTGGACGAGTGCCGCCGCAACCTCCGCGACGCCCTCCAACTCATCCTGCAAACGCACCGCGACGAGGCGCGCGGGCCGGTCGCCCGCGGATTAAGTTGCATCGAGGAATCGATCGAGATTGATCTCGACGATCTTGTCAGCGCCGGCGGCGCGCTATCCTAAGACTTCACCCCGGTCGCGTCGAAGGCGCCGTGGCCGCGGTTGCTTCTTGCTCCACCGGCGTGCCTTCTTCGCCAATCAGTTTTTGTACGCCGGTGTACTTCGGAACGGGCAGATCCTGCTGCACGCGGTCGGCCTGTTGACGCATGGCTTTCTGTTGCGCCTGCACCTGCGCCTTTTCTCCAGCCAGCGACTGCAGTTCCCGCTGCTGGTCGTAGTAGTAAGACGGCAGCGGCCGGCGGATGTAGTTCCCGTTGGTGTCAATAAAGTACGAGTCGGCCTCAATGCGCTTCAGCTCGCGTTCGGTGCTCTGGATTTGCCGGTCGATCACATTAATGCGCGCCGACATCGCATCAAAATCGGATTTCATTTGATCGATCTTGTCTTTAATCGCTTTCTCCGCGGCGACGAGTTGATCGAACTGCTTTTTGTCGACGAACGTCGCGCCCCAGCGAAAGAGGCCTTCTTTCTGCAGGCGATTGGATAACACCGTATCCTGTTCGCCGAAACGCTTCTCAACCTTGCGGGCGATTGCAAGGCGGCGGCTGTCTTCTTTCAGGGCATTGAGGGCTTCGGCGACGTTATCAACGATCACCCGGTCCGCCGGCATGGCAATCATCGCCTGATCGAAGAAATTGAGCGCGGGACCGACCTGGTTCTGTTTCAGGCTCACCACGGCGAGGTTGTTCAGCGTGGGTGCGTGGTCGGCAATCTGCGCATTCACTGCCTCGAACGCCTTGCGCGCCGCAGGGTATTTTTCCTGCTGGTACAGAATGACCCCGTTCAGATAGAGCGCCCCGAAGTGTCGTGAATCGAGTTCGAGCACCGGGCCGATCAGCAGTTCGGCATCGCGCTGCCGGCCGGAACGGAGCAATTCCCGCGCTTGTGCGATCTGCGGATCGATTTTCCGCAAAAGCTCGAACCGCTCTTGGGGCGTCATCCAGTTCAAGCCTGTTTTGACCAACCCGCGCGCTTTGCGGTCGCGCCACAGCGCCACTTCTGCAACGGCATCTTCTGCAGATTGTGTGTTGGGGTTGACGGCGATGAAGCGTTCGAAACGCTGGATGATCTCGTCAATATTCACCAACGGTTCAACCGACCGCTTGAGACTGGCGAACTTGTCGGCGGCGGCGGCATCGGCGCTGCCGGTTACTTCAACCTTGGCGACTTTGCTGGCGGCCACCGGTGTCGATTTGCCGTCGGTGCCGACGATCACCCAACTGCCGTCGGGCTGCTTCTTTACGCGCCCTTCGAGCGTCGTGCCGTCGGTGAGCACGAGGCGGTCGGCGAACGCGGCCGAGGCGAACAAGATCAACAAACTGGCCGCAATGGAGCGCATGCCTGCCTCTTTCTGTCAAAACGACGACACACAAGAGTGTAGACAAGGCAGTGGAAATTGTGGATCGAGAGTCTCTCTAAAACGACGGAATTATTTCCCGGCCATTATTTGGCGGCAACTGCCTCGCGCTGGGCGGTTGCGGGCTTGGCCTTAGCGGCTTTGACGCGGGCCAGACCTTCCAGGCAGCGGTTGACCAGCGCCGTCCAGCCCGTTTGGTGCATCGCGCCAATGCCGCGGCCCGTGTCGCCGTGGAAATATTCGTAGAACAGAACCAGATCCTTAAAGTGCGGATCGTTCCGATACGCCTCCCCGCCGGCGTTGGTGGCGTGACAGGGTCGGTCGCCGTTGGAATCGGGGAGGAAGATGCGCGACAGCCGCCGTTCGATCTCGCGGGCGACCTCGGCCAGCGTCATGAGATTGCCGCTGCCGGTGGGGCATTCGACCTTGAGCGAGTCGCCGTAGAAGAAGAAGTAGCGTTCGAGCGCTTCGATGATGAGATAATTCACCGGGAACCAGATCGGTCCGCGCCAGTTGCTGTTGCCGCCGAAAAGCCAGGTGTCGGATTCGCCGGGGGTATATTTGATGGTGAATTCTTTGCCGTCGAGATTGAAGTTGTAAGGCTGATCGTGAGCCTTCGACAATCCGCGAATTCCATGATCAGACAGAAATTCATTCTCATCCAGCAAATACTTAAGCACGCGGACGAGGCGTTCGCGTGTGAGAATCGCCAGCAGATGCCCGTTCCCGCCGACGCCGGTGGCGGTTTCATCGGTCTGCACGTGCGATGAAAGCTCGGGTTCGTACTTTAAGAACCAATCCATGCGTTTCTTAAAGCCCGGCACCTTGGCGAGGACTTCCGGCTCGATCACTTCGCAGGCGAACAGCGGAATCAACCCGACCATCGAGCGGATTTTGAGCTTGAGAGCCGGCTGGTCGCCGGGCGTGTTGAGCTGGTCGTAATAAAAGCCGTCTTCTTCATCCCACAGCCCGCTGCCGCCCAGGGTGTTCATGGCGACGTTGATGGCGACGAAGTGCTCGAAAAATTTGCTGGCGATGTCTTCGTACTCAGGATTGTTCATCGAAAGATCGAGCGCCATCGCAAGCATGTTGGTGCAGAAGAACGCCATCCAGGCGGTTCCGTCGGCCTGCTCGAGGTTTCGCCCCGAAGGCAGCGGCTGGCCGCGGTCGAACAGCCCGATGTTATCCAACCCAAGGAAGCCGCCGCCGAAGATATGCTTGCCTTCGGCGTCTTTGCGGTTGACCCACCAGGTGAAGTTCATGAGCAGTTTCTGAAACGCCGCGCCGAGAAACCGCTGATCGCGGTGGCCGCGCGGCGCGGTGAGTTTGTAAACGCGCCAGCACGCCCAGGCATGCACCGGCGGATTCACATCGCCGAACTGGAATTCGTAAGCGGGAATCTGGCCGTTGGGGTGCATGTACCATTCGCGCAGGAACAGGCCGAGTTGATCCTTGCTGAAATGCGGATCGATCTTGCAGAACGGCAGCATGTGAAACGCCAGGTCCCATGCGGCGAACCACGGATATTCCCACTTATCCGGCATGCTCAGCACGTCGCGCGAAAACATGTGGCCCCAATCGCGATTGCGGCCCTTCTTCCGCGCCGCCGGCGGCGTCGGCTGCCAGGGGTCGCCGTCGAGCCAGTCTTTGATGACGTAATGATAGAACTGCTTCGACCAGAGCAGGCCCGCATACGATTGCCGCGCGACCTGCTTCTGCTCGTCATCCAGCACGGCAGGAATTTTTGCGGCGTAGAATTCATCGGTATCCCGAATTCGTTGCGCGAAAACCTGTTCGAACTCCTTCCCAAACGCCTGCTTCGGCGCTTCGGATTGTGCCGATACGCGCATTCGTACCGTTACCGATTTACCCGCGGGGATATCCAGGATGTAATGCGGGGCGACTTTCGTGCCGGTGCGTTTTGGGTTGACCGCGTCGGCCTTGCCGTGGATGACGAAATCGTGGAACGCGTCTTTGGAATATTTGGGCGCCTCCTGCGCGCCAAACAGTTTTTTGGTGTTCGTTTCGTTGTTGGTGAACAACAATTGTGGTTCCGGCGCGCCGGCGGCAGGCTCGACATCAAACCGCCACGCGCCCAGCGATACATGTTCCATGACGACACTGGTGGGGGTCGATTGCTCCATCCACGGGCGAAGCTCGCACCCTTCGTGCGTGCAGCCCCAGCTCCAACTGTTGCGATACCACAGCGTCGGCAGAAAGTGGATCGTCGCCTGCTCCGGCCCGCGGTTGTGGATGGTGACTTTAATCAGGATGTCGTTGGGCGAATTCTTGGCATATTCAGCGAACACGTCGAAATAGCGATTGTCGTTGAACACGCCGGTGTCGAGAATTTCGTATTCCCCGGTCTTGCCCTTGCTGCGGTTGACGTCGGTCAGTTGCCCATACGGGAACGCCGCCTGCGGGTACTTGTACAGGCCCTTCATGTAAGTGTGCGTGGGCGATGAGTCCAGGTAGTACCAGAGTTCTTTGGGGTCTTCGCCATGGTTTCCTTCGGGACCGGTGAGGCCGAAGATGCGCTCTTTCAGAATCGCGTCGCGGCCATTCCACATGGAAAGCGCGAAACACAGCCGGCACTCGCGATCGGTGATGCCAAGAATGCCGTCTTCCCCCCAGCGATACGCCCGGCTGCGCGCGTGATCGTGCGGAAACGACTGCCAGCAACTGCCGTCCGGCGAGTAATCTTCGCGAACCGTGCCCCACTGCCGCTCGGACAAATACGGCCCCCACCGCTTCCAGTTTTTGCCACGGTTGGCTTCCTCTTTAAGACGGAGTTCTTCGGCCGTGAGTTGAACCTGATCCATGCCATCCCTTTCCCGACGTTGCATTGAGCCGCGAAGCGGCGGAAGAAAGTAGCCCAAGGCGTGAGCCCTGGGTAGGTTTCGAACCAGCGCCAGCCGCGAAGCGGCGCAAGAATCTCGTTCAATTCATGTGCAAATCTATCGCCCCTTCGGGGCTACGCTTCGATCGCACAATACCCCGGGGCTTGCGCCCCGGGCTACTATCTTCCGCCGCTTCGCGGCTATTTGCGATTCAACGTCCAATCATACTCTTTAAACTCCACCTTGAAACCCGCGACGTTTTGATCGACATACTTCTGCACAAACTCGGCCACTTTCCCCGGCCCGCCGAAGTCGGGGTTGTACCAGTCGAAGAGCTTGCTGAGTTTGAGCGTCTTGGCCGCCGGATCGATCTCGTTTCGCTTGGGATCGTTAATCCACCGCTTCATGTTCGCCGTAAGCACCTGATCCAGATCATCCCCACGATAAGCCCGATCAATGATCGGCGGGCACGACACCGCCGCACAAACCAGCGCTGCGTGAATGCGCGGGTCGTTGAACTGTTTTCGGATGATGTCGTTTTCCAGTTCGTTCAGGCTGATCGTTTTGCCTTCGGTTCGAACGAGCTTCTCCTTAAACACCGCAAAATCGTTGTCCGACGGCTTGAACGTCTCCGGACCGCGATCAAGAACGGCCTTTATCATCGTGGCGTTGTAAAGGTTGATGTAATACGCCAACTGTTCCTCCCGCGAGGCCGACGAAGGCTTGGCTTCGGCGAGCATTGCGAGATAGCTGTTTAGGGCGTCGAGGTGGTTGGCTTTGACCTTGGTGTAATCGACGCGTTCGTTAACGACGACGCCTTTCAAAATGGCGTCGAATTTCGAGTGGTCGGCGTCGGCATGAACCACGGATGAACACAAATGGACACAGATAAGAGCAACAATTGTTCTGATCATCTGTGTCCATCTGTGTGCATCTGTGGTTCCAAGGATTCGATTTCTCATACTGTCACCTTCCGCCCATTAATCCCAATCTCCCGAATCTGCACCGCCGACGCAGCGAGTTTGTCTTTTCGGATGACTTCACCCGTCTGACGGTTCACCTGTCCGAACGATAGCACCCCCGTCGGGCAACTCTGCACGCACGCCGAACAGCGGACGCATTCCGGGTCGGCCATGGGCAGGCCCTTATTGGCAAAGTTCATGACGTCGATGCCCTGATGGCACACGCTGGTGCAGACGTTGCACGAGATGCATTTTTTCTTGTCGGCCAGAATGCGGAAACGCGAAAAACGTGTGTAAATGTGCATCAGCGCCGCCAGCGGGCAGGCGAATCGGCACCAGAAGCGCCCGCTGAAGTGCCAGTACAGCGCCACACCGAGAATTCCGGCCCAGAGGAGGTCGACGAACCAGACGTAGTTGATCACCGGAACATCGTGAAGCAGGTAACTGAATGTCCTGCCAAAGACCGACCCCGGCATGATCCAGGCGGCGACGCGAAGTATCAGCAGCACCACCGCAAACAGCAGAAACGCCTGGCCGACCATGTTGAATCGATTCCAGAACGGCCCGTGCGGCATCTTGGTGCGGTGGGCATCCCCCATCGTTTCGGCCAACGCGCCACAGGAGCAAATCCACCCGCAGTACGCGCCTTTGCCGTAGAAATAAATGATCGCTGGGATGATCACGCACGTCTGGACCAAACTGATCGCCAGCCAGAGCCACATCGGCTGTTCCGTGAAGACGTTCCAGATAAACAACGGCCACGCAAGGATAAACCCGAAGGCCCGCCAATACTCCCGCCCATTGGCATCCCATTGCGAAGCAGGGAACAAACTATCAGCGAGCGACTTCATGAAACCACCGTCAAACCAACCATTGTGCCCCGCCCAGGGCAACAAAATGTAGGGCAAGAGGAAAAGCGGAATGAGCTGAAAACCAATCAGCGACAATGTCTGGACTTTTACATATGGCGTCTTTCTGCGATTGATTCGACGAATGCCGAAGATGACGATAGCGCAGCAGTAAAGGACGGAATAGTAGAAGCCCGGTGAATTACTGGTGAGCTTGAGCATTCCGAGAAAATTCGCTGGGTTGTTAAAAGATTCTCCGATTCCGCTCAGCCATTCGGGAACTTTGTGCGGGAAGAGCCCTGCATCTTTCCACCAATTGCCGACATCCAGGAAATGGTCAATCCGCTCGATGCCCGTAATGTGTACCCCGCCTTTTTTCCAGTGGTAAGCAAACGCGAAAATGCAGATCGACACAATGAGCGTAATCCACCACCGCGTCGTCCGCTCGCCGTGAATTGTTACGCCGCTCTTGCGGAAGAAATCCAGCGGCGCCTCGCGGCCGATCATTGAAAACACTACGTCATTTGGGATCGTTTTGTCGCCTTCGGGTGTGGTGATGACCACCTCGGCCTCGCCGATCGATTTGACCCGCGACATCGGCAACGCCGTCAGTTCTCCGCGGGTTTTGTACTTGTCCATAAAGCCGCCGACCGCGGTGGTTTGGCGTTCGCTCACCGGGCTGCTCACCTGCACCGGCGTCATCGGGTCGGCAAGCATCATCTTAAACTTATCGATGTTTTCCGACTTGGGCCGCGTGAGTTCGGCGTCGCGGAAACTGAACGTGACCTTGCCGCCGTATTGGGTGATGGCGATGGCGGTTTCAACCGCGCTATCGCCGGCACCGACGACCAGAATATTCTTCCCCGCCCATTCTTTGGGATCGTGCAGCCGGTTGAAGACTTTGCCCATGTCTTCGCCTGGCACGCCCAGTTTGCGGAAGTTGCCTGATCGACCTATTGCGATGATCACTCGTTTGGCGCGCAAGGGACCTTCCGGCGCTCGATCCGCCGATTCGCTTCGGTCAGCGACGGCGTGGGGGCTTTTGGCAAGTTCAACCACCAACTCGTCGCCGTCGCGCCGGATGCGTTCGACGCGGGCCCGCTTTGCTTCGATCCCCTTGCCCAGCGTCTGCTCGCGCAGTTCATCCACCAGCGGTTCTTTCACTTTTGCATGAAACTGCAAATCGCCCGCCGGCGTCATGTCGGTGGGGTAGGTGAAGATCGGCTTACCTTTGGGGAAGTTAACAATCGTGCTGAACGGCTCGGATGCTTCGAGAAGAACAAAGTGAAGATTGCTCTTCTTCGCCTCCAGCGCAGCAGCCATCCCCGAAACTCCCCCACCCACGATGACCAGATCATACGTATCCGCCGCTTGCGGCTTAGCGGCCTTGAGTGCCGAGTCAGCAACAATCGTCTGCACCGCGCGCGCCCCAGTATCGGCGCTGAACTTCAGCAACGGAATACCGGTTAAGTCTCCGACGACGTAAAGCCCCGGAACGTTCGTGCTGCCATCGCCATTGACCACCGGCAACTTTTCAACCGTGCCGGCGGGCCACATCGTGTGCAGCCAGTGGGTGTAACGGGCAAGAAAATTCTTACGTTTCATTGGGGGTGATTGTGCGCGCGCTGGCGTGGTCGGCGGCATGGCGGCGGCGGCGGTCATGACAACTCCTGATTCCCGGTTAGCAACGAAGGTCGGACGGATTGGGTTTCCGTTCGCCGATTGGATGCGATTCGATGGCCTATCGTTACAGCACCCTTCAGCGTAATTCCGCTGGAGGCACTATAACGAAATCGCCTGGTGGAATGAATTGCGGCCGTCGCCCGGCTTTGGAGGGGGGCCTGCATCGGATCGTTTACATCCGCGCGCAACTGGTCTTGTGAACATCGTGTAACGGCACCGGTCAGATCAGAAAATCGTTTTCATCAAACACGTCATCAAACCCACTGCCGCCCGCCCAATCGTCTTCTCGGCGGTCGACGTACAGGGTGTCGTCGCCGCCTTCGCCTTCTAACGTGTCGAACTCGTTATCGACGCCATCAAGAATGTCGTCGCCGTCGCCGCCGAACATGCGGTCTTCGCCGTCGTCGCCCAAAATAGTGTCGTCGTCTTGCTCGCCTTCGAGCAGATCGTCGCCGTCGCCGCCTCGGAGGCTGTCGCTGTCATCGCCGCCGAAAATATCATCGTCGCCATCGTTGCCGAAGACGACATCATTATCGCCTCGGCCGTAAAGCGTATCGCGGCCGCCGTCGCCGTAGACGCTGTCTTTGCCTTCGCCGCCGTCGCCGAGGTCATTCCCACCGTTGCCGGCGAGGCTGTCGCTGCCATCATCGCCGTAAAGTTCGTCGTCGCCCTCGCCGCCGTTGATCGCATCGTTGCTGATGCCACCGGCCAGCGAATCGTCGCCGTCATCGCCGAAGAGCTGGTCTTCCCCGGCTTCGCCGTAAAGGCGATCGTTGCCGACTTCGCCGGTGAGGCGGTCCTCGTCATCGCCGCCGTATTGAAGGTCGTCGCCGCCCTGGCCGCGCAACAAATCGTCGCCGGCGTCGCCGCTGAGGGTGTCGTTGCCGGCCGAGCCGTAGAGATTATCGTTACCCGGCCCGCCGCGCAGGATGTCGTTGGAGGCATCGCCCTGTAGCCGATCGGCGCCATCTTCGCCGCGCAGCGTATCGCGCTGTCCGCCGCCGCGAATGTTATCGTCGCCGTCGCCGCCGAAAATCGCATCGCGCCCGGCGCCGCCGAGGATTAAGTCGTCGCCGCCGAAACCATAGAGGCTGGTGCGGATGGCGGATGAAAGCGAAGTGGATGCTTCGATCGAGTCATCCCCTTCAAGCCCACTGACAACAATGCCGCCCACGTCGGCGGTGTTAAACCGTCGAACGGTGTCGTTAATCTGCACGCGGATGCGCGAGGCAGCGTCGTCGCTGTCGATGCGAATATCGTCGTTGCCATTGGTGGCTTTTACCTGTAACTGCCCGTCCACCAGCACGATCGACAACAACCGCCGTTGCTCCATTTGTTCTACGACGGGCGCAACGGCACGATAAAGCTTGTTTTGTAGCATGGCTTACTCTTTGGTACGCCCGAATAGACACGCAGAGCCTGTCGAGGTTAGCGTCCGCGAATGTTGCAACTTACCCAGCTTGTTGTGTCGATACTTCTATAAAGGGTCGTTCAATATTAGGTTGTATTCATGCGAATTGCCGACGTGTTTCACTCGATTCAGGGGGAAGGCAAACTCACCGGCGTGCCCAGCGTGTTCGTGCGCGCCAGCGGATGCAACCTGCGCTGCAAATGGTGCGATACGCCCTATGCAAGCTGGAACCCGCAAGGCGACGAGCAATCGGTCGATTCGATCATCGACACCGTGCGCAATTACAACTGCCACCACGTCGTTCTCACCGGCGGCGAACCGATGATCATGGCGGAGATCACCGAACTGAGCGAGCGGCTTCACGCCGGCGACATGCACGTCACCGTGGAAACTGCCGCCACGGTGTACCGACCAGTGTCGGTTCACCTGGCGAGCTTGTCGCCCAAGCTCAGCAACTCCACGCCTCAGTTATTGGAGAAGGGGCGCTTCGCGCAATTGCACGAGAAGTCGCGGCTGAACTTTGAAACGATCCAGAAATTCATCGACACCGCACCGATGATTCAGTTGAAATTCGTCGTCGCCAGCGAATCCGACTTGGGCGAGATCAAACAGATCCTGTCCCGCGTCCGTGGATGGGAAGAGCCGGATGTGCTGCTCATGCCCGAAGGCACCGATGTGAACACCCTCAACGAACGCGGCGAGTGGCTGGCCGAAATCTGCAAACGCACCGGCTACCGGTTTTGCCCGCGGCTGCATATTCAGCTTTACGGAAATAAGCGAGGGACGTAAGTGTTGGCCGTGCGTTGTGGGTTGTGAGATGTAAGACTTTGCGAGGGGCCGCTCGATCTTGCGCGAAAACACGCTTTGCAAATGCCGCCCGTTCGCACCGGGCATTTCGAGTCTACGCAAACTTAACTGTCCGTCCGCATCCACTGCGTTTGCCGGCGGGACAGACATTCCTGTCTGCCATCGCGTTTCACGCGAGACGAAGTTCGAACGGCACCGGGCCTGCACCCAAGGCCCGCAATTCGATTTCCGCGGGCAAGATCGCGACTCAGCGCGAAAGAGACCAAAGCATTCATTCGGTCGCCAAACATCAGTTCGGACTCACCACCTCTTCGCAAATCACCTTGAAGCCCTCAAGCGTATTCGGGCCGAAGGTGGTGCTGATGGCCACATCCACCGCATCCCGCCCCCTTGCGATGAGCACCCGCCCGACGCGCGGCATGTTGTTGCGCGGATCAAATACGTACCACTGCCCCCCAAGAAACGCCTCGAACCAGCCGGCAAAATCCATCGGCCCGTACGGCGGGGGCATGCCGATGTCGCCGAGGTATCCCGTGCAATATCGTGCAGGAATGTTCAGACACCGGCAAAGGGCGATCGCCAGATGCGCAAAATCGCGGCAGACGCCGACGCCCTCTGTAAACGCTTCGAACGCCGTCCGAGTCGCCCGGGCCTGCATGTAATCAAAGCGGATGTGGTTGTGAACAAAATCGCAGATCGCCTGCACGCGGGCCCAGCCAAGCGGGGTAGGCCCGAACTGCTTCCAGGCGAAATCCGTAAGTAGGTCGGAATCGCAATAACGGCTCGGCATGAGGTAGACCAGCGCGTCTTCGGGCAACTCCAAAACGGTATGCTGCCGCGCCGCCGGCGCAACCGGGTCGGCGATTCCGGTCGACCGGACGATGGCTGCGGTGCTGATGGTCGTCCGCCCTGCCGGCGCTTCCAGCCGGCGGCACCAGTTGCCGAACGTGTCGCGATACGCGGTGATTGGCGCGAAGGGACTGACGACCAGAACATCGGGCGTCACAATTTCATAGGCATGACTGTAGTGGATATTGACCATCAACAGCATCGGCATCGGCTGCGGACAGTTGTAGATCAGCTCATAGCCAACTTTGATATGCACGGCAGTATTTGTTTTCGCAGGAAACACGCCGCTTCTCCTGCTTCCCCGTAGCAGTTGCGGCGCGATCAAGACGGGGGATTTCGCCCCGGTTCCCCCGCGCGCACCATACCCACCTCAATTTGAAGACTCCCCGGCTCGCCATGAGCGAGCCTAAGCGAGTCGAGTGGAGCCGGCGGGAATTGAACCCGCGTCCCAAGACAACGTTTGTACCGGCCTCTACATGCTTATTCGATGTTTTGTTGTCGTCCGCCGTATCGAACATCGACACCCTTTACCGCGGATCAGCCTGATATTTCTCGCCGATGCTCCTCAGTCAAAAAGCATCAGCCAGCCTGCTGTTTTCAGCTAGCGCGTCGCAAGCATCCGCACTATGCCGAGACCACCTAATTATTAGGCAGCCATTGCAAACGCCGGAGCGCCGAAACCGACGCGACCGGTCACATCACTGTTATTGGCAGTTAATGTTTGCTCACATTGTTAACCGGGCCTAGCGAGCTTCCCGGGCATGCCACCTGTACCACCACCGTCCGGTCGAAACCGATCGGCCCCGTGATAACAGACTTGAATTTCAAAGAACAGATTGAGTATAGGTCATTTCCGCAAAGTCGGCCACTGTAATCTTCGTCTATTTTTAACCACAGATGAACACGGATAGACAAAGATGCCAGCGAACAGATCGCTCGGCTTGAGGCGACCGCGCGAATCTTCGTTGAATTGATCGGTGTTGATCTGCGTTCATCTGTGGTTTCTTCCCTACGACCGCCCGACGATGGCGAATCAGCGCGCTTAAATCCCCAGCGCGCCACTTTCGAAATACGCCTCTACGCCACGCTTCAGGTCGTACTCTGGTTTGTAGCCGAGCACGCGCGCCGACTCGGTCAGATCGGTTTGCGTCCAATCCTGCGTGAAACTGTAAGGATTTTTGAAGTACTCCGGCTCAAGATTTGTCTTGAGCACCCGATTTAGTTCAGAAATGACTTCGTTAAAACTCCAGCTCGCGCCGGCGCCTGCGTTGAAATTGCCGCTTTCTTTGGCGTGCATCGCCTTGATGTTCGCCTGCATCAGATCGGCGATGTAAACGAAATCACGCTTCTGTTGACCGTGCTCGAACACCTTCGGTCGAACGCCGGCACGCATCTGTTTGGCCAGTTGGTGGATCATGCTGGCGAACTTCCCTTTATGCGCCTCGCCGGGACCGTAGACGTTGCTGTAACGCAGGCCGACGATCGGGTGTTTGAGCTTCGGCCCGTAAATCTTCGCCAGCTTCTCCATTTGCAATTTGGAAAACGCGTACACGTTTAACGGCTGCGGCGGCTGGGCTTCCTTCATCGGAACCGCGCCCTGCCCATAAATGCTGCAACTGCTTGCCCACACGACGCGTGCGCCGGTTTCCGCGCTCCAATCGAGAATGTTGCGAAATGACTCGACGTTGTTCGTGAGCATCTTCCTCTGATCGATCACGGTGGTATCCGTGATGCTGGCTTGGTGGAAAATTACATCGAACTTGCCGAACTGTTTCAACGTAGAAGTATCGGTGGACGTATCGAGGGTCAGAAGGTCGCCCTGGTGATCAATCAGGTTTGCCCAACTGGCCGAAGAAAAGTCGTCAACGGCGAGTGTTTCATGGCCGTCGGCGGCGAGGCGCTTGACTAAGTTAGACCCGATAAATCCGGCTGCACCGGTAACAACGATTCTCACGAGCACGCTCCTTGTGAGCGACGGATTTTACGGATAGCGCGCCGAAATAAAAACGACTTGATTTGCCACAATGCAAATGTGGTGGCATAGAGTTGTTATTAACTCATCCTTCCCCGATGTGGAGGAGTCTCCCCCCAACCCAAAGACTCTTCCACCAGCCCCGAAGCTGGCCTTGCCCGGGCCAGCTTCTTTTTTTATTCTCAAAATTTCAAATGGCGTCCGCGTCACTTTTCGCGTTACTCCTCCGCGCCTTCGAACAGTTGACGATATCGGCGCAACCCCTCCCGCCAGTCAGGCATCGACAGCCCAGTGAGCTTTTCGTAGGGCGACAGATCATAAACGCTGTACGCCGGCCGAATCGCGCTGTCTGGCTTGATGTGCTTCCATTGCTCGCTGCTGATCTGCTCGAATGAAGTCGGCGTGACTTTGAACTCGGCAAAGATCGCCTTTGCAAATTCAAACCAGTTAGTTGCCCCGCTGTTGGCGATGTGCCAGATGCCGCTGGCGTTGTGATCGATCAGTCGCAGCATCGCCGCAGCAAGGTCGACCGTGAACGTCGGGGCGCCAACTTGATCGCCCACCACACGCAGCGGCTTTTCTGCCTTGGCCGCGTTGAGCATCGCCTGCGGAAAGTTCGGGCCATTGGGGCCGAAAAGCCATGCCGTGCGGATAATCGTCCACCCCGGCGGGTTGATAATCTGAATCGCCTGCTCGCCGAGCAACTTCGACCGACCATAGGCGCTCTGCGGACTGACCGCGTCATTCACCCGCAGCGGCCGACGGAGCGTGCCATCGAAGACGTAGTCGGTGCTGAAGTGGATGAGCTTGGCGTCAAATCGTTTCGCCGCAGTCGCCAAGTTACCCACGCCGGTGCCGTTGACCGCGTTGGCCAGATCGGACTTGGACTCACACGCATCGACGTTCGTAAACGCCGCACAGTTGATCACGAGCGACGGCCGCAATCGCTCGAACGCCGCGGCAACACTATCGGCGTTAGTGATGTCACAGTCCGGCAAATCAACGCCGGCAAAGTTGAGCTTGCGAGATCGCAACTGGGCCTTGATGGCATGCGCGAGCATGCCACGATCGCCCATGATCAGAATGGAATGATTTGAATTCATCGTAACATGGGTTTCCAACCCGTTCTTTCCTGCATTTGGACGAAGGGCGCAGACTGGTTAGAAACCCGTGTTACGTCCGTACTGCGCCTCGTGGTACTTCAAATATTCCCCGCTCTTTATCGCCCGCCACCAGTGCTCGTTGTCGCGGTACCACTGAATCGTGGTCTTAATCGCCTGGTCGAACCGGTATTTCGGTTCCCACCCCAATTCGCGCTTGATTTTGCCCGCGTCGATGGCATACCGGCGGTCGTGGCCGGGGCGGTCCTGTACGTACTTCACATACTTGTCCCACGGCTTGTTCATTTCGCGCAGCACGATCTCGGTGATCTGCCGGTTGGTCATCTCGTTGTTCCCGCCGACGTTATACGCTTCGCCGAACTTGCCTTTGTTGAGCACCGTCCAGATCGCGTCGCAGTGGTCTTCCACATACAGCCAGTCGCGGACGTTTTTGCCGTCGCCGTACAGCGGCACCTGCTTGTCTTCCATCAAGTTCGTGACGAAAAGCGGGATGAGTTTTTCAGGAAAATGGTACGGCCCGTAGTTGTTGCTGCACCGCGTAGTGAGCAACGGCATGTGGAACGTGTGAAAGTAACTTCGAACCAGGCAATCGCCGCCGGCCTTGCTGGCGCTGTAGGGCGAATTGGGCTGGATCGGCGTTTCTTCCGTAAACTTCACATCGGGCTGATCTTCGGGCAGCGTGCCGTAGACTTCATCCGTGCTCACATAGAGAAACTTTTCAATGTTCTTTGCCTTGGCGATATCGAGCAACACCTGAGTGCCAACGACGTTGGTCTGCACGAATGGCCCGGAACCGAGAATGCTCCGATCCACATGGCTTTCGGCGGCGAAGTGGGCAATCTCTGTGACGCCGTGATCTTCCACCGCCTTCTGCACCGCCGCGGGGTCGCAGATGTCGCCTTTGACAAACACGACCTGATCACCGAGCAGATCGGAGATATTCGCAAGATTGCCGGCGTATGTCAGCTTATCAAACGCAATGAGCTTCACCGGCTCGCGACGCTTCACCAGCATCCGAACGAAGTTACTTCCAATAAATCCGGCGGCACCGGTGACGAGTAGTGTTCGCATTTCTAAGCCGTTATTAGTTGTAAGTTGTTAGTTGCCAACTGATTGACTGGCGGCATCTTTGAGCACGCGGCGCAGGTACGCGCCGTAGTCGCTCTTGCCGGCGAGGTCGGCCAGTTTCGCAAGTTGCGCTCCGTCGATGAAACCCTCGGCAAACGCAATCTCCTCAATGCACGCCACCTTAAGCCCTTGCCGTTCCTCAAGCGTCTGCACGAACAGGGAACTGCTCAGCAGCGAATCGTAAGTTCCCGTATCCAGCCACGCCACGCCGCGGCCCATGGGTTGCACTTCGAGCGTGCCGCGTTCGAGATAGGTGCGGTTGACGTCGGTGATTTCCAATTCGCCGCGGGCCGATGGCTTGAGGTTCTTTGCGATGTTCACAACTTCGGCATCGTAGAAATACAACCCTGTCACGGCCCAGTTGCTCTTGGGCTGTTTTGGCTTCTCTTCGATGCTGATGGCCCGGCGGTCTTTGCCGAACTCAATCACGCCATATCGCTCGGGGTCCTTAACCTGATACGCGAAGACACGCGCGCCGCTGGTGAGTTTGGCCGACGATTGCAGCATGTTCGTCATCTCGTCGCCGTAGAAAATATTGTCGCCGAGAATGAGGCACACCGGGCTGGTGCCGATGAAATCGGCGCCGATCGTGAAGGCCTGCGCGATTCCTTTGGGTTCGGCCTGCTCGCGGTATTGAAGCTTCAATCCGATCTGGCTGCCATCGCCGAGCAGCATTCGAATTAGCGGCAAATCGCGTGGCGTGCTGATAATGAGAATCTCGCGAATACCCGCGAGCATAAGCACCGACAGCGGGTAATAGATCGTCGGCTTGTCGTACACGGGAAGCAACTGCTTGCTCACGCACATCGTAAGCGGGTAAAGCCGGGTGCCGGACCCGCCGGCGAGGATGATGCCCTTCATGTCCGTTTTCTCCAATTCACACGCGCCCGCACGGTTCGATAACTGTCCGCACCGGCACCGCCGTTATAGATACATCGGACAGTTTGCGATTGCGAATTGTGCATTGGGGTGCGGTCACGGAAACAAATCCGGCTGTTGGCGCAGCAACGGGTGCTTCGTGTCGCGGACCGAAAGAATGGCCGCCGTCGGGTTGATGCGCCAATCGATCGCCAACGCGGGGTCATTCCACGCGATTCCCCGCTCGTGCGGCGGCGAATAAAGCGCGTTCACCTTGTATATCACCTCGGTGTCCGGCTCGAGCGTTACAAACCCGTGCGCGAACCCAGCCGGCACGAAAATCTGTTTCCAGTTTTCGGCAGAAACCACGTCGGTCACGTGCTGTCCGAACGTCGGCGAACCGCGCCGGATATCAACGGCCACATCGAGAATCGCGCCCTTGGTCACCCGGATGAGTTTCCCCTGCGCCATCGGGGGCAGTTGATAGTGCAGCCCGCGCAGCGTTCCCTTGGGGCCCGACATCGAATGGTTGTCCTGCAAAAAAGTGAGATCAATCCCCGCCTTGGCAAAGGCGTCGTGATTATACACCTCCGAGAAAAATCCGCGGTGGTCGCCGTGGCGTTTGGGAATCAGCACCTTTACGTCCGCAATGGCCAGTGAGATGACTTCCATGTCTAAACCCTATCGGCAGTTTGTTTACAGCGCCACGCCGCGCTGTGAGCCTAGGCGAACACGCGCGTTCTTAACACGATCATCACCGCAGAACCACCAGTTCCCGCGCGCTTTTTGGCAGTGAAAAGCTGATATCTTCTTCAACCAGAGTCCGTGTTTCCACCGTCGCGCCAAACTGCTCGATGAGCTTACCCAGCAGATTCTCCACCAGGTGATCCGGCGCCGATGCTCCGGCGGTCACCAGAACCACATTTACTCCGGCGAACCAGCCCGGCTGTAGCTCAGTCGCATCATCAATGAGATACGCCGACGTGCCCGCGTCTTTAGCGCGGTCCACCAGGCGATTGCTGTTGCTGCTATTCCTGCTACCAACGACCAGCACCAGATCGGCCTCGGGTGCGATCATGCTCACCGCTTCCTGCCGATTGGTGGTGGCATAACAGATATCGTCCTTCGGCGGCGGCTTAATGTTTGGGAACCTTGCCTTAAGCGCATCAATTACGCGTTGGGCGTCGGTCACGCTGAGCGTCGTCTGCGTGACATAGGCCAGCCTGCTCGTATCGGCAAGCTGGAGGTAAGGCACTTCGCCGGCTTCTTCGACGACGGTGATATGTCCCGGCGCTTCCCCGACGGTGCCGATCGCCTCTTGGTGATCGCGATGGCCGATAAAGATGATGTGGTAGCCGCCGCGCGCGTAACGAATGACCTCGTTGTGGACCTTGGTCACCAGCGGGCAGGTGGCGTCGACGGCGCGAAGTTGACGCCGCGCCGCGGCCTCGCGAACTGCCGGGCTTACGCCGTGCGCGCTAAACACGACGATCTGCCCCGCCGGCACTTCATCAATGGCTTCAACAAACACCACGCCACGGTCGCGGAAATCGTCGACGACATGTTTGTTATGCACGATTTCGTGAAAGACATAGATCGGCGGCCCTTTGGCGCGCAGCACTTCATCGACCACTTGAATGGCCATGCGCACACCCGCGCAAAAACCGCGGGGGTTGGCAAGAATTACCTTCATCGCCGGTTATTGTACGCGAAGCACGGGGTCAGGTGAACGCCGGCAACAATTCGGCCGACCACATGCCGGCAGTCTGGCCCATTTCGCGGTCATAGCCGCTGACCACATACAGCTTCCCGTTGATGATTCCCGCCGCCGCCGCACGGCGGTTGGCCGGCAAATCGGTGAGTTCGCCCCACAATCCGCGGCGGGTATCGAATACATACATATCGCGTCGGCCGACGTCATGCGGGCTTTCGCCGCCGGCCAGGACGATGTAGCGATTGTTAAAGACGTCGGTCGAAAATGTGAAGTGCGAAAAAGGTCGGGGCATCGACGCAATGGCCGACCACGTGTCGGTAGTCACGTCGTAGCGATGCACGTCGGCCTGATTGGTCGACTCCAGTTCCAGCAGATGCTGCCCGCCGACGACATAAATCTGGTCCTTCACGACGACCGTGCCAAAGTGGTTACGCGGGTTGGGCAGCGGGGAACGCTCGCGCCACTTCGTCGGATTATCAAGATCGAGCGCCCAATGGCTTCCCTGATCGGCGGTGCGCAGCTTGTTCGCGCCGCCGAAGTAGTAAAGCTTTCGCCCGATAATCGCCGCGCCTCCGGCGCCGCGGGCCAACGGCAGCGATTTCCCCGCCGACCAGGTGTTGGTTGGAATGTGATATTTCCACGTCACCGACGACCCATCGGGCCCACCGGGGCCAATGGGAAAATCGCCGATGTAGCCACCGACGAACCACGCAGTCTGCGTCTTCAAATCAACCGCCACCCCGGCGTGGGTGAACTTGGTGGGCATGTCGGCCATGCGTTGCCACTTTGCGGTGGCGGGGTCGTAACGATCAAACCGGGTGGTGGCGGCAAACTCCGGCGTGTTGACGTATCCGCCCAGCACATACAGGCGATCCTCAAATACAAAACTCTGCGCCTCTTCGCGAACCAGCGGAAGATTGGTTTGCGCCCTCCACGAAATGCCGTTGGGGAAAATGCTGGCGCCCGGCGTAAGCATGATGGCGCTGATGATCGCCTTGCCGGCGACGGCTTCAAAACCGAGGCTGAAGCGCAGGTCTTTCACTTCCACATTAAACTTGCGATCGACGGCAGTCATCGAAGTTGGCACCCGCCAGTTGCTGGCGATGAGCTGGTCTTCGGCAAAAATGTTGAATCGGCGATTGATCTTCTGGTCGTCGGCAAATCGCAATTCGAGCGTGTAGCGGCCATTCGGAACTTTGGTGGAAAAGTTGAACGATCTTCCTTCGCGCGCCGAAACATATAGCGCATCGTCGGCGGTTTTGGCGATGGTGCCGCTGAGGGTAATCGCCACGCCGCCTTCAAAGCCCGCGTCGGCTTTGAATCGTTCACCGCTGGAGTTCACGGCGCCAGGCCCGCCGGCGTCAACGGCTACCACGGCCCGCGTCGGCGCCTCGGTGCAATCATCGGCGCCGGCGCAGAGCAACCGCCGTCCTTCGAGCTGATTAAACTGCGGCAACGAATATCCCCGGCGGCGGGCCAGTACACTGGGAATGCGTTTCAAAGGCGACATCAACAGTTCTCCACCGGGTAGCCACGGGCCTGCAATCAGCGGTCGTTACGTTCCTTGCCAGCACGTTATTAACTACCACCCATGGCCGACGCAATCGGTAATTCCCTTAGCGACAACTTTTTCGAAGATCGCATGACTTTGGGCACTCACGAGGCCGCGCAACTGATGCCGTTCTCCCAATCTTCCACGTTTCGCGGACAATCGTCTTTCAGCAAACGAGACATCGATCGGTCGGCCAGCACAATCATCAGCCTGCAAAAACACCGATTCGATCCAGCGGGCTGATCACCGCGATCGACGCTTTGTTCATCACATGCGTGTAGATCATCG
>CAZXLA010000042.1:8029-21588 GCA_964641895.1 uncultured Tepidisphaeraceae bacterium | reverse complement strand
TTCAGTAGCGGGGGGAGGATTCGAACCTCCGACCTCCGGGTTATGAGCCCGACGAGCTACCAGGCTGCTCTACCCCGCGATTAGCGAGTATCGACAATATCCGGTTGCTCGGCAATGTCAAGCTACGCGTGCCCGATGTCGCACGCGGGTCAGGGGTCAGGGCCACCGGATATGATCCGAATAACGAGCCGCAAGCGTCAGCGACCGGTGGTTTTGCTGCTGAGATCGGGTCGCTGATGCTCGCCGCTCGTCATATGCGGCGGCCTGCATCGGTGGGGGGTTGTGTTGACAGGGCGCGGCTCTGCCCTGAAAACGGTTCACATGTCTCGAATGCCTGTTATCGCGATTGTCGGTCGGCCGAATGTCGGCAAAAGTTCTTTGCTCAATGCGCTCATCGGCAAGCGCATCAGCATCGTTCAGGATATGCCCGGCGTAACTCGCGATCGGGTTTCGCTGCCGTGGCAGATTGCCGGCAAGTGGGTTGAATTGGTCGATACGGGGGGCTACGGCTTTATCGACGAACAGGGATTGACGGAACACATCAAGCATCAGATCGAAATCGCCATGGCGCGGGCCGATCTGATTTTGTTTCTCGTCGATTGCACCGCCGGGCGAACGGCGGGGGATGAGCAGATTGCGCAGCTGCTTCGCAAGATGTCAGCGAAGGTGATTCTCGTCGCCAACAAAGCCGACAACGCCAAGCTCGAAACCGTCACCACCGATTTCGCCCGCATGGGCTTCGGCACCCCGATCGGCGTCAGCGCCATCAGCCGGCGGCAGATTGATCCGTTGATTGAACAGATTGTCCAGGCCGTCGATTTGAGCAATGCGCCGACCGACATCCCCACGCCGCAGATGTATGTTGCGATTGTCGGCAAGCGCAACGCCGGGAAAAGCACGCTGGTCAATGCCATCGCCAAGCTGTTTGAAGGCGACGGGGCCGAGCGAGTGATCGTCAGCGAAGTGCCCGGCACCACGCGCGACAGCGTTGACGTGCGCTTCGAAAAGGACGGCAAAACGCTCGTCGTGATTGACACGGCCGGCGTGCGCAAAAAGCGGCACATGGTGACCAACGATATCGAGTTTTATAGTTTTCATCGCGCCGAGCGCTCCATCCGCCGGGCCGATGTGGTGTTGCAGTTGATCGACGCTACGGAAGACGTGAGCGAGCCGGATAAGAAACTCGCCTCGTACATCGTGGAGCAACACAAGCCGGTGCTGCTGGTGGTCAACAAGTGGGATGCGGCCAAGGCGATTAAGAATCAGCAGCCGGGCGTGCCGATGCGCGATGAAGACCTGATGGAAAAATTCGGCGACTATCTCAACAAAGCGCTTCGCCATCTTGATTACGCGCCCATCGCGTTCATCACCGCCAAAGAGGGCAAGAATGTGCAGGCGGTGGTGGATATGGCGCAGCATTTGTTTAAGCAGGCCAACCTGCGCGTCACCACCAGTAAACTGAACGAAGCCCTCAAGCAGGCGCTCAACGAACGTGCGCCGGCAACAAGGAAGGGCCAGCGGCCGAAGGTTTATTACGCGACGCAGATTGATGTTTCTCCGCCGACGATTGTGTTGAAGGTGAATCACGTGGAGAATTTTCCGACGATGTATCAGCGGTATCTCATCAACCGCCTGCGTGAGTTGCTGCCCTACGCGGAAGTGCCCATTCGCCTGCACGTGCGTGGCAAAGACGCCCGCGGCGGCCCGGGCAAGCCTGCGCCGGATGCGAAACGGGATGAGTTTAAGGTTGAGCCGGAGCGGCCGGTGAAGCGAAAGCTGTCGCGCAATGCAGCCAGGAGCAAAGTGATGAAATCGCGAACGAGACGTAAGTGATGATTCAATATAATTTTACATCGCGTGGCTTTGGCGGAATAAATTGCATCAACGTGCGTTTTAGTGTGTGAAGGCCGGATCGATCGTATGGCCATTAGTCTGGTCCGCACAACCGAACCGGCCACGCAGCAGCCGACCGACGAAGCCCTCGCCCGTCGCCTGCGCGAAGGCGACGTTCGCGCCGGCGAAGTGCTGGCCCGGCGATACGCGCAGCCGTTGGTGCGATACCTGCACCGACTGGTGCGCAGCGATCAGTTGGCCGAGGAATTGCATCAGCAGACTTGGCTGAGCGTGCTGGAACATCTCGACCGCTTCGATGTCGGCGGGGGGCCGGGTGGGTTTAAGGCCTGGCTGTTTCGCATCGCGACCAACAAAGCCAACGACCTGTGGCGGTCAAAGGGTCGAGAGAAGAATGCCAAGGACGGTTTGAAGCGGGTGACGGAGGAAACCGTCCCGAGCGCCAGCGAAAAACCGCAGACGGCCGAGCAGGTTGATAAGCTTCGCTGGGCGATCGACCATTTGCCCGAGCCGCAACGTCAGGTGTTGTTGCTGCGGTATTACAGCGAGATGAAGTTCGTCGAAATCGCCGACATGCTCGGCTGCCCGCTCAACACCGCGCTGGGCCGCATGCACAAGGCGATGACGCGATTGAAGGAGTTGCTCGAAGCACCGAGACTGTCATGAACGAAGCCCCCATCCATCCCGATCATGCACAGCTTTTGCTGTATCTTGCGGGCGAACTTTCGCCCGGGGAGCGCCATGCAATCGAGTCGAAGCTGGCCGGCGACGGCGCGCTTCGTCAGGAACTGGACGCGCTGCGCACCGCCGAATCGGCGATCAATCAGGGGCTGTCTTCGCTCGATGCACAAGAACCGATTGATGCCCGTATGCGTTCGGTTGATCGACAGGTGTCGCGGTTGTTGTCGCAGTGGCAGGTTGATCGGCTTACGCAAACCGCGCAGCCGGCAACATCGCGGCGCATCCGTCGAGTGCCCGTGTGGCTTTACCCGCTCAGCGCTGCGGCGCTGGTGATGGTTTGCCTGGGCGTTTGGTATCTATCGTTCGATCGCAATGCCGACGGCACGCTGGTGATGTCGAATGACGACCTCGACTTGCCGTCGTCGGTCGATGGCCGCACGGATGCCCGCCCGGACGGCCGCCGCTGGGATGAGCCTGGCGAAGAAGATCTGACGCCCGATGTGGCGCTGGGCAGCACCGGCGTGGACAGCTTTGGTGCGCTCGAGCAGGAGATGGCGAGATACATGGCGATTTCTGAGGCACTGCAATGAAACACCCGTTCGTGCGATACATCGCCGTTTGTGCAATGGTGGCGTCGGCCGCGTGGCTTTATACGCCTGCGCCGCTGGGCGCGCAACCTGCGTCGGCGGACAGCGCCGGCGAGTCGGCGCCGGGGTTCGAGCCCCACGCGCCATCGGGCGACCGCCGCGACGCCGATCTTCCTTTTCTTAAGCCGCTCAATGAGGAGGAGATGGAGCAGTCTCTCACGTTCGCCAGGGAAAAGATGCCGTTCTTTTACGACCTGTGGACGCGCATGCCCCCGGCGCGCCAACGACGCCTGCCGCCGCGCATGCAAATGGGCTTCCGCCTGATGCTGGATGCAAAAAACAACGACGACCCGCGGCTGTATGACGTGCTCGCCGAGCAGATGATGCTCCGCGACGAGTTCATCGGCCTGCGTCGGGAGCACCGACAAAGCGGTTTTGCCGAAGAGACGAAACAGGCCCTGAAAGCCAACGTGCGGCAGATGATTGATCTGGGGATCAAACAGCGTGAACTGCGCATCGAAAAAATGGAGCGCATGATCGAGGCGGAGAAAACCAAGCTGGCGCACGATCGCAGCAACCCCGAAAGCCTGATCGAAAGCCAGTTCCGCCGGCTCGAAGAAGAAACATCGCGTTTTGTGGGTTTTGCTCGCCGCTTTCAGCCCCCCGCCAGCATGCCGACCCAGCCCGCAACCCAGCCGGCGGATTCCAGGAACTAATACGAGTCGGAAAGACACTCCACGAATCGCCATGTCGTGCGAGTAGGGCCTCGCTACGCCTGACGCCCTCCAACTTCGCACGACTTGGCCTGAGAGGCTGAGAGCCAAGTCGTGCCGCCGGACGTACCCTTTTAGTCTGTTTTTATTTAGCCGTTATGACGCCGACGGAATGATCCAGCGATGACCAAACCGATAAGCACCGCCGCCGTCGCGGGTTCGGGAATGGCGCTGCTTGTCGTCGGCGTAGCAATCGTACTGAGAATGAACGGCAGACTTCCGGCGACGGAAGAGGAGTAGGCTCCCGTCGATATATTCAGGTGAGTGTCCGGGATGAGCATGGGCGGCTCGTTGACATACAACCCGCCGGCGTCGAAGACCGACGCCGAGAATGCTTCGCCTGTTTCGGTGAGTCGGAACGGTCCATCCACACCTAGATTGATGCCGGCGAGTTTCCATTGGCCGGTTGGCGATTGAATAAAAACGCCGCCGCCGCTATCGCCGCCTGAAAGCGCCGCCTCGTTTGGCCCGCCGGGGTTGTCGAATGAGAAGTACAGAAGCTCGCCAAAGCTTTCGTCGGCGATCACTTCTTCCACGCGGTTCTGCCCCCAGCTTGTGATTGAATCCACGGCGCCCCACTTCCAGCCTTTGAGCTGCAGGCGCACCGGCGGGCTTGCGCCTATTTCGGACGGTACGCGCGGCGAGGTGACGTAGATCGGTTCGCCGCGCTGTGTGCCGCGGCCGAAGACGACGAGGTCTTTTCCGGCTTCCGGCCCGTCGATCGATCGGTCGTAAAGGGGCGCCCAATTGTTGAAAGTTTCGGCGATGCGCCAGATGCGCAAATCCGTTCCAGGAACGTCCACCGCCGACGTGGTTTGGTAGACGGTTCCGTCGTAGAAAAAAGGCGTGAGCAGGCCATTGGCGATGCTTCCAATGTGCTGCGCCGTGACGAAGTATTTTGAGGAGATTGGAGTGCCCAGGAAGGCATTGAACTGCCCTTGCCACTGCCAGCCTGACCCGGCCAACGCTCCGGCGGGCGCGGTGGTGTTCCGAGTTTCGCTTTGCAGCAGGATGACCGCGTGAGCGGGGGCCGCTCCAGCCGTTACGCCCGCTACGATCGTTGCAATGGCCAATGGGTACTTCACGTGTTGATTATACACGGTGGCGGGGGCGATGGTTCGTTGGATTCTGACTCGGGGGTTGGGAAAATCAGGTTTGGAACTCATGCACGCCCGCCCGAAGCAGTCGCGATTGCCCGGCGGGGCTGACAAATTCGGCCTCGACGCCCGGCGGCAGCTCAATCCGCACCGCCAATTGATCGCCGCCCACCGCTTCCCAATCCACCTTCACGACGCCCATCGGCGTGGGCACGGTGCCCCGCGCAAAATCGAGCTTCATGGGCAGCGGCGCGATCCTTAACTTGCGAAAGCCCGCTTCGGTGGCGCGAACGCCCAGAACTTCCTGCATCAATAAATATAACGGCGATGCCGACCAGGCATGGCACTGGCTTAGGGGAATCGGCTTCCACGTTTCGGCGCAGGTCACGTAGCCTTCATCCACCCATCGCCCCCATTTGTCATCGATCAACTTGATCGCTTCGGCGCGCAGCCCCGTGCGGATCATCGCTTCCAACACGTAGGCGTAAAAAAAGGGGGTGGCGGTGACCACCGAAGGCTTCGACTGCTTGGCGGGTTTAAGGAGCGTCTCTTTGGCAAGCTTCGCGTGATGCTCCGGCTGCAGGTTGAGCAGTATCGCCAGCGCATTCGCCTGCTGCGAAACCAGCGGCACCGGCTTGCCGACGTTGGCATCCAGCCCGTCTCGAAATAGCTGCTGCTTGTCATCCCAGAAGCAAGTGACGATGGCCTCGCGCAAGTGCTCGGCCCGCGCCCGGTAACGCTGGGCCGCGGGGGGATCGCCGGCAATTTGGCACAATTGTGCGGCGTGCTCGACGGCCTGCAGATAGATGAGGTTCAGCACGGCACTGAAGTCGGTCTTGTGAAGCTCGGCCCAGTCGAGGAAGACCCACCATCCATCAAACGCGCCGATGAGTCCATCGGGCCGTGCATGGCGCGTCAAAAAATCGAACAGACGATGCACCACCGGCAGGCATTCGCGGATCAGGTCGATTCGGCCGGTGAGCCAATAGTGATCCCAGATCGTGCTCACCCAGGTACACATGAAATCGGGCAGACGATGCGCCGGCCAATCGCTTGGCGGGTGGGCATGAATCGAACCGTCCGGGGCTTGCGCCTGCGAAAGAAGTCGAATGCCGTATTCAAGGATGGAGCTGTCGCCAAACGCATGCACGGTGACGGCCGCCTGCACGCGCGCGTCGCCCCACCACATGGCCTGCTCGCGCCAGGGGCAATCGACAAATGTATCGAGCAGACACGCCAACTGCGTTTCGCGGCACATTCGCCAGATGGCGTTGAGTTTTTTATCGCTGCATTCAAACGCGCCGGCAGACTCGACGTTTGCATGAACACGCCGCGTGCCGATGAACCGAACCTTTAACGGTTTTTCCACATTGCGAAAGATCACCGCCACATAACGCATGCCGTTGAAGTGAAACGTCTCCCATCGTTGCGCGCCCGGGCGGCAGCGGTACCGGCTCGCCGTTTGCGCGCCGCCGCCGATGACGCTGTTGAATTGCAGCCAGTCGTTTTTGGCCACCGCTTCGTTGTAAACGACATCGACGATTTCCCCGCCGCCGGCTTCGGCAATATCGAGGATGAAATGCCCCGTGCAGTACCCCTGCGTTTCAAGCACGACGGCGGTGAATGTGCCCACATCCGGTGGCTCAATCGTGGTGCAGAGGTCGTCATCCACGAGCATGGCCGAAGGCGCGTCGATGCCGTCGTCGGTCTTTTTCACCTTCTCGTTCTCTACCAGCTTATAAATATCGGTCGCGACCTTGTGCCCGCGCGTGTTACCGCCGCGGAAGATGCCTACGGCCTTCGCAAACTGCGTCTGCTTCGACGCCAGCAACGGAACCTGCCGCGGCACGAGATTGATCCACGGGTGCTGCCCGGCGGGACCGCAATCCTGCGGCGCGCGCCAGCCGGCATCCTCGGTGGCTGCAAACCCCGGCATCATCCAGCCGGCGGGCTCTTCGTTGCCGTCAAAGTGTTCCTGAAAGCCCATCTGGATCGCCGAACGGGCGACGTCGCGCTTCCACGCGGTCGCTGTTTTGCAAACCCAATCTTTGAGGGTGTGTACCGCTACGGATTCGTCGCCACAATCGATGCTGCAATCAAATAGAAATCCCGATGCCTCGCGCCACACCGATTGGAACGTTCCGATGCCGAACTGGTGCGCGATAACGGCGATGACGTTGTCGCCCTCGATCAGATGCGATGCCAGATCGATCTCATCGACGCATTGGTTTTGTGGAAACGAACGCGCCGGCCCGAAGTGAAGGCTCACGCCGTTGACAAACAAGCGATATCGCGCGTCTGCCGACACGCGCGCCATCGCGCGGCGCGGCCGGCCGGCCAGCTTCACCGCTCGGCGGAAGTAGACGTACTGATTCCTCGGAAGCAGCACCAGTCGGTCCGGCCAGGCCCACCGGCCGACGATGGCGGGAAGCATATTTGCGGTTGAATTTTGTTTGACCGCATCCACAATAATCCCTCGTGGTACCACTCTGCTCGTCATTCGGGGCCGGTCATCCCGCCCTCACTTCGCCGCAGGGCCGAAGCGGTCGCCGCGCAGCTTGCGGCGCAACGCTGCCAGTTCGCCTTGATCGGGCGTAAGAAACTGCTTGGCCCCACCGGCCCGATCGGCCGCGAGCAGCACCTGTGTAAACGACTCGAGCATCTCCAGCTTGAAATACGCCTGCTGTAGATCCGCGCCGACGCAAACCACGCCGTGGTTGGCAAGAAGTAGCACGTCACTGTTTTTGACGACGGGCCGGACGGCATTGGCCAGTCGTTCGTCGCCGGGCGTGACATACGGCACCAGCGCGATCGGATGCAGCAGCACATCTGCCTCGGCGTAGACCCACGTCGCCGGCAATCGATGCGCCAACGCGAAGCCCGTCGCCGTCGGCGGGTGGCTGTGAATGACGGCGTGGACATCCGGCCGTTCTTCGTAAACCGCCAAATGCAGCCGAAGCTCGCTCGACGGCTTGCCTTCAGTGCCGACGGGTTGCCCGGCGACTGGATTGCCGCCGCCATCGATCAGGCACATTGATTCAGGTGTGAGAAATCCCTTGCTGTGTCCGGCGGGGGTGCAAAGAAACGCGTCGGCGCTGACGCGCACGGTAATGTTACCGTCGCTTCCGGCGCACAGGCCGCGCGTCCAAAGGCGTCGACCGATATCGCAGATGCTCTCCCGAAGCCGTTCAGTGGATGAATCGCTCACGGCGCATGGTGTACCACGAAACCTGCCCGGGCGCAAACCGGACGGTACACTGGCGACGGCCCATGAACGATGTCCCCGATCAACCTCAGCCGATTTCTGCCGACTCCGACGCGTTGCTGGAAAAGGTTTACGACCAGCTTCGGGGCATCGCCCGGCATCGACTTTCCAGCGAAAACGTCGGCCACACGCTGCAGGCTACGGCACTCGTGAACGAGGCGTACCTGAAATTGAGCCAAAACCCGTCGGTGTTCCAGCTCGACCGCACACGCTTCGTCATGGCGGCCGCCGAGGCGATGCGGCGGATTCTGATCGACCACGCCCGTACCAAGCGCCGCCACAAGCGCGGCGGGGGCGCTAAGCGGGCGATTATCGACGTGGCCGATCTGGCTGCCGATTTTGATCCCGAACAAACCCTGGCCCTTGATGAGGCGATTCGTCGCTTAGAAGACTCAGACGCCCAGGCCGCCGCCGTGGTGAAACTGCGCTTTTTTGCGGGATTGAGCGTCGAAGAAACCGCCGTGGCGCTGGGAATATCCGACCGCACGGTGAAGCGAGAATGGCAATTCGCCCGAGCGTGGCTGTTTCAGGCACTGCAATAGGGCGACAAGGAAACCGATGGCCTCCGGACCGCCGCCCGAACAGCCAATTGCCTCGCCGCAGCGCATGAAGGAAATCTTCAGCCAGGCGGTCGAATTACCGGCGCCACAGCGTTCCGCATTTGTGCAGCAGGCGTGCGGTGACGATCAAGAACCACCACGTCGCCGGCAGGTGCTGGCCCGTAAAGTGCGTCGTTGTCGCTTAGAAACATCGGCGTGGTGACGGCCGACGGTGCGTTGTTTTGGGGCAAGAGTGAAGTTGGGTCGAGGCGTAAGGAGCCGGAGCTGAATGGCGGAACGTGATCCCAATGTGCCCCTGGCACGCGTGAAGACAATCTTCGGTGCCGCGGTTGATCTGCCCGCCGGCGAGCGGGGGGCGTTTGTGGCGGCCGAGTGCGTCGGTGATCACGAACTGCATTCGGCGGTCGTATCGCTGCTGGAGTCGCACGACCGCGCCGCCGATTTTCTGGATCGCCTGAGTGCTCGATGCCGGCACCACCGATGGCGGGCGGCCGTATTTCGTGATGGAACTGGTCGACGGTTCACCCGTCACCCAATTTTGTGATGAGCACCGATTGTCGACGCGCGACAGGCTGAACTTGTTCGCACAAATTTGTCAGGCGGTTCACCACGCGCACCAAAAGGGGATCATCCACCGCGACATCAAACCGTCCAACGTGCTCGTCACACTGCAAGACGGCAAGCCGGTTCCAAAGGTAATCGACTTCGGGGTGGCAAAAGCCGTGCAGCAAAGCGGCGCGGGGACGATGATGACCGACGCTCGCCAGTTCATCGGCACGCCGGAATACATGTCGCCGGAGCAGGCCGGAACCGATGGAACGGATGTCGATACGCGCAACGACGTCTACAGCCTGGGTGTACTGCTCTATGAGTTGCTGACCGGCACCACGCCGTTCGACTCCCGACAACTTCGGTCGGCCGCGATGATGGAGATGCAGCGCCTGATCCGCACGGTCGATCCGCCCAAACCCAGCACGCGGGTGTCACTGGTTGAATCGGCCATCCTTGCGTTGACAGTTGGGGCAGAAATGCGTTGATCGCTGCGCGACGACGATGCGCTGGATCGGCGTCCTGCAAACCCGACAAGGTTGACCGGTGCGATCGTAGACCTTGTGCATCGTTTGGAACGATCCGCGTGCGCCGTTGGCATCGACGTAATCCTGCAATGAGCTTCCACGATGGCGAATGGCTTTGTTCAGGATGCGCTTGATCGCGCTGTTGAGCCGTCGACCCTGCTCGATGTTGACCTGATTTGCGAGCGTCAACGGGTGAATGCCGGATGCAAACAACGCCTCGTCTGCATAAATATTTCCGATTCCCGCAATGAATCGCTGATCGAGCAAGGTCGTTTTAACTGCACGGCGGGTGGTGTGTAGGCGGCGGAGTAGTTGGGCGGGCCGCAGGTCGAACGGCTCGGGGCCGATCGCCTCATCGCCGCGGCTCTGGCCGAGCCAGAAGATTCCGCCGAAGCGGCGCGGGTCGACGAAACGCAACTGCCGGCCGTTATCGCAGTCGAGGATCAAGTGGCTGTGGGGGCGAATGATCGCGGCAGCCGATTCGATCGTGAGTCTGCCAGTCATGCCCAGATGAATGAAAAATCGGTTGCCGTCATCCAGCAGAATGACGATGCGTTTGCCGCGGCGCGTGACGGATTGGACGAATCTTTGTGTGACGAGTAAACGCAGATCAACTTCCAGCGGGCACACGATGTCGGCGCGGAGGTGGACGATCCGCTCGATCCGCCGCCCGACCAGCAGCGGAGCCAGCGTATTGACGACGGTTTGCACTTCCGGCAGTTCTGGCATGGAACTTTTCCGACGTTGATGAATCTTAACGTTGGTGCATCTTAAATCTGGTGAATCATAATTTCGTGGTTGAGCCGACTCACGCAACTGGTACGATGCAGAAAAGGATCAGCCCGCTCGTCATGGATCGACGACCACGCATGTGCCGTTATCCGACGCAGGGGCCAACCGCAGGAGCAATAGTATGCCTCAAGAGACCGGACTCGCCGCGCCGCAGGCCGATTTGGCCGCCGCCGACCTAGCGGCGGTGCAGAAGCTGCAGCAGGCTTACACCAATATGAAGGTGGAGTTGAGCAAGGTCATCGTCGGACAGGATCGGGTGATCGAAGAGTTATTGATCGCACTTTTCTGCAAAGGGCATGCGTTGCTGGTGGGTGTGCCGGGTCTCGCCAAGACGCTGCTGATTTCAACGCTGGCGCGCACGCTGGGCCTGAGCTTCAACCGCATCCAATTCACGCCCGACTTGATGCCTTCGGACATTACCGGCACTGATGTCATCGAAGAAGACAAAACCACCGGCGGCCGTGCCATGCGCTTTGTACGCGGGCCGGTGTTTGCCAACGTCATCCTCGCCGATGAAATCAACCGCACGCCGCCCAAAACACAGGCGGCGTTGCTCGAAGCGATGCAGGAACACCAGGTGACCGCCGGCGGCAAGCAGCATCGGCTGCCGCAGCCGTTTTTCGTGCTGGCGACGCAGAACCCGATTGAGCAGGAAGGCACCTATCCGCTGCCCGAAGCCCAGCTCGATCGGTTTATGTTCAATATTCAGGTGGGTTATCCGACCGAAGACGAAGAATTCCGCATCGTTCGCATGACGACCGAGAATCGCAAGCCCGAACTTTCGCACGTTCTTTCCGGCGAAGAAGTGATTGCGCTTCAGGAAATCGTCCGCAAAGTTCCGGTGGCCGATCATGTAATTCGTTATGCACTGCAATTCAGCCGCCTCACGCGCCGTTCCGAAGGCGGCGTTCCTGATTTTGTGAACGATTTCGTCAACTGGGGCGCCGGCCCGCGGGCGTCGCAGTATCTCATTCTGGCAGGTAAGGCGCGGGCGCTGCTGAAAGGGAGATATCACGTCAGCACAGATGATATCCGCCACGTGGCGCTTCCGGTGTTGCGGCATCGGATCGTCACCAACTTCAACGCCGAGGCCGAAGGGATCAAGAGCGATACGATCGTGGCGCGTTTGATGGAACACATCCCGCGGCAGCAATACGAATCGCTGGATGCGTCGGCGGCGCGGGGGATGCGGTAGTGGACTGCGTTCGATGGAGACCCGTTGCAGAAGAATCAGCTCATTCAAGTCGCGGAGCGCAGATATCGCGATGCATTGGCATTGACCCAAACCGGTAAGAATGAGCGTGCCATGGGAGCCAAGTACCTTGGTGGATTTGTGATTGAGATTCTGCTTAAGGCCAATCTGGTTGAACGATTTCCAGAAGCAAGCCGGAAAACGCTGCACGCGGATGCGACGCGCGCGGAGAGGGCGGTATGGACGCTCGTTTGGCGTCTTCATGCCTTGGGCGCGATGATTGATAATCTCCCGGAATTAGAAGCAGCGTTGCTTGTTCGCGGGGATCGGGACGGACGGCGATACGTCGAAGATCTTAAGGCAATCGCCACCGCATGGCATGTGCAGTTGAGATACTCCACCGAATCAAGCACCATTCGCCAAGCGACCGATTTTCTGGAAAAGGTGCGAATCCTTAAGGAGGTCCTGAAATGACAAAGCTGTTAGCGGTCCCAGTGCCTCTGATGAAGCTCAAGAGGCGGTTGATGCAAGAGTTGAAACCGGCCAAGGTTACATTTGAGAAGGTGCCCGGCCTCCGGAGATACCGCGTCACAATTGTGTCCGGGCGATTCACAAGGAAACCTCATCTCAAGCGCCAAGATGTCGTTTGGGAAATCATTGATCGCCATCTTCCGCGTGAAGCACTCGGCAAGATTTCTCTCGTGTTCCCGTATAGTCCGGAAGAGCGGCAGACATCGACGGCCAAGCGTCGTCGGGTCGCATGAGTGAATCCGTCGCCGATTATCGCCAATACCTCGATCCGCGGACGCTCGCGCGGATCAGTGGGCTAGACTTGCGCGCCCGGCTCGTCGTCGAAGGGTTGATGACTGGTATGCACCGCTCGCCGTACCAGGGCGCCAGCGTCGAGTTTGCGCAGCACCGGCCTTATGTCGCGGGGGATGATATTCGGCACGTTGATTGGAAGGTTTTTGGCAAGACCGACAAGATCTATCTCAAGCAGTATCAGGAAGAGACCAACCTGCACCTGATCTTGGTGGTCGACGCCAGTGAATCGATGGGGTTCGGCAGCGTGACCAGCGGCAAGTATTCCTGGACCAAGTACGACCACGCCACCGCCATCGCCGCGTCGTTGGCGCATATTGCGATTCAGCAGCAGGATTCGGTGGGCCTGGCCATCTTTGATCAGACGCTTGCCCGCTATTTCAAACCGAGCAACTCGCCGGGGCAATGGAAGATTGTGATCAACGAACTGCAGGTTATTCCGCGGTGGAACAAGACGGGCACGGGGAAGGTGCTCGACCAGATCGCGGAGAAGCTTCGGCATCGCAGCCTTATCGTCATCGTCAGCGATTTTTTTGACGACCTTGAAAGCATTCAGCAGGGCCTTCGGCACCTGCGTTATAAAAAGCATGAGATCATGGCGTTCCAGATTCTCGATCCGCAGGAGATCGAATTTCCATTCGAGGACGTCACGCTGTTCAAGGGCATGGAAGAGGCTGGCGAACTGCTCACCGAACCGCGATCGCTGCGCGACGGCTATCTGGAACAACTGAAGTTATTCACCGACGAAATGAAACGACTCTGCCGCGGAATGCGTATCGATTTTCAGCGTTTCAGCAGCGGCGATTCGCTGGATGTGGCGTTAAGCCAGTTCCTCGCCACGCGATCTGCGTCGATTAAATGAA
>CAZXLA010000042.1:0-7929 GCA_964641895.1 uncultured Tepidisphaeraceae bacterium | reverse complement strand
GATTCCCATCATCATTCATCTGCTCAACCGCCGGCGGTATAGGACAATTCAATGGGCGGCGATGGATTTCCTGCTGTCGGCCATGAAGAAAAACCGCCGTCGCGTGAAATTTGAACAGTGGCTGCTGCTGGCAACGCGCTGCGCGATGTTGCTGTTGCTGGGCTTGGCGCTGGCCAGGCCCGTGGCATGCGAACAATCGGGGCTTGCCGCGGGGTCGATGCGGTCGGGGTTGCACATGCTGGTGATTGATACCAGCTACTCAATGGCCTATCAGGCGAACCGCCCCAGCGCGCCGACACAACTCGATCAGGCCAAATTGGTCGCAAAAAAAATCATTGAAGGTCTGTCCGCCGGCGGGGAGTCGGTGGCGATCATCACCGCGGGCAAGCCGGCGATGGTCGCACTTCAGCCGACATACGATCTTGCCACCGCCGTGCGGGCCGTCGAACGCATCGAGCAGTCGGCCGGTGGGACGGATTTAATTGGCGCGATGTCGAGGGCCGTCGAAATCGGCAATCAATCCACCCGGCAACCTGTTCGTCGGCTGGAGATCATTACCGACGGCACGCGCTCGGCGTGGGAAACGGTCGATCGGGACCGCATGGCGACTGTCGGCAAAGAAGTTGCGGGCCTCTACCGCGTGCGGCATTTCAACCTGGCTCAGGCCGATCAGTGGAACGCCACCGTGGCCGATGTTGCGCCGGCGGCGTCGATCATCCGCGTGGGCTTCAACACCGACCTGTCGGCGCGCGTGCGCGCGTTCGGGCGATCAACGAATGCCACGCTGCGGTGGTCGATGGACAACCAGCCCATGCCCGGCGCCGCCGCCGTCGAAGCAACCAGTGATACGCCGCCGGTAATGCAATCGCAGGCCCGCTTCCAGGGCGGCGGGGCGCACATGGTGGCCGCTTCGTTCACTTCGGGTGATCGGTTGAAACTGGACGACACGCGCTATCGCGTGGTTGAAGTGGCCAGCGCCATGAAAGTGTTAATTGTTGAAGGTGAACGAGGCGTGGGGGCGTTAGCCGGCTCCGGTGCATTTCTTGAGCTTGCTCTTGCACCGCCTGCTGATGCCGGCGGGCCGCCGATGGGTAGGAAGAGCACCAGCTACGTTGTGCCCGAAGTGGTGAGCGATATTGAGCTGGGCAACAAAGTGCTGGGCGACTACCGCGCGATCATTCTCGCGGGTGTAGGGCAGATCAGCACAGGGCAGGCCGATTTGCTAAAGCGATTTGTCGAGGACGGCGGCACGCTTCTCGTGTTCATGGGCGAACCGGTCACCAGCGACAACTACAACCAAAACCTATTGCCGCGCGGGTTGCTGCCCGGGCCGCTCACCCGGCGCATGAATGTTGCCGCCGATCAACGCGGGTTTTTGTTTGATTTCAAACCGCTGGGCGCGTTGCACCCGATTCTCAAAGTCTTCGCCGGCGAGCAGAATACCGGCCTTGATACCGCACAGGTGTTTACGTACTGGCAAATGGAACTCCCCACCGACACCAAAGCCGAGCGCGTGCTCGACTTCGCCGCACGCGACGGCCGGACTGATCCGGCCATCACGCTGCATCGTCTGGGCGGCGGGAACATCGTGTTCATCAGCACCACCGCCAACGCAGAATGGACCAGCTTTCCCGCCAAGCCGGCATATGTGGCGCTCATGCACGAAATGCTCAGCGGCAGCGTCGTCAGCGGCGATTCATGGATGAACCGCGCCGTCGGCGAAACGCTCGATCTCCCGCCCGCGCTGGCGTTCAAAGCCGCTCCTGTGTTGAAAGATGCATCATCACAGGAAATCGCGCTCCGTCAGGTCCCGCTGCCCGACGGCCGAACCGGTTATCGCAGCGAACGGTTGACGAAGCCGGGCGTTTACACGCTCAACACCGGCGCAGGTACCATTCCCATCGCGGTAAACTGTCCCGCCGATGAGGCCGACATTCGTCCCGTGGGCGACGCCGCCATTCGCGCCGCGTTGGGAAGTGTTGAAATAGACCTTGCCGGCGACGATCTGCCCGCCGTCGCCGAGTCACGAAACAGCGGGAATGATTTTGGATGGATCGTCATGGTCGCGGTGCTCGGACTTGTGGGCGCCGAGAGTTTGATGGCGATGCGGTTTGGACATCATAAGAGGTAAGGATGATGTAGTGTCGGCCGTCCCGGCCGATGTGAAGGATCGAAGAGCGGCCGGGACGGCCGTCGCAACAGAGAACGATGCAACGTCTGCTCGAAATTCTCTTCGGCCTTGAACGCGGGTTTCTCTCTCGCGAGGGGGAGTTCTCGCTCGGGTTTAACCCCGCCTGGCCGTGGCAGCCCTATTTTCCGGCGGCGGCGTGGAATGTGATGTTGATCGCCGCCGGGCTTGGCTTGGTGGTTTGGGTTTATCGTCGCGAGGGGCGGGCGCGGCCGGTGCGGATCTTGCTGGGTGTCGTCCGCGCGATGCTGCTTCTCTTGGTGATCGGTCTGCTGAATCGGCCGGTGGTCACGCTCGGACAGAGTCGCACCGAAGCGTCGATCCTTCCCATCTTAATTGACGACAGCGTGTCGATGCGCGTCAAAGACGTCGGCGACGAACAATCGCCCCAGACCCGGCTCGATGCCGCGATCGCGCTGCTCTCGGCCAACGATCAGAGGCTCATCAACGACCTGAAGAAGACGCACGAACCGCGCGTCTACAAGTTCGATTCCACCGCTGAAGCGATCAGTCTGCCGCTTGATATCAAACCCGTCGGGCAGGAGACGCAGGTCACCGCCGCCGTGCGACAGGTGTTGCAGGATTTGCAGGGCCAGCGTGTCGCCGGCGTGGTAGTGTTGTCCGACGGCCGCGACTCACCCGTGCGCAACAACGCCGAGGCGCTGCAGCAGTTGGCTACGTTTGGAGTGAAGGTGTATCCGGTGGTGGTCGGGTCCGATCGCCCGCCGCAGAATCTTTCCGTGCAGAGTGTTGCGGTGCAGGATGCGGCCTTTGTGGGCGACATTGTCAACGTGCGCGCCACCCTGCGCGGCAGCGGTTACCCGCAAGGTCATCAGGCGACGGTTCGCCTCGTTGACAAAACCACCAGTCAAGTCCTGCAAACGGTGGACGGCAAGCCCGCGGAAGAGCGCATCACCCTTGACGGCGATGCGCCGATCGAAGCCGAATTGCAGTTCCGCCCGACCACCGTTGGAACGCTCGACGTTGGTGTTGAAATCGTTGCCCAGCCGGCTGAGATTGATGAAGACGACAACAGCCGCATCACACAACTTGCCGTGCTTGATGCCAAGATCAACGTGCTCTACGTCGATGGCTATCCGCGGTGGGAGTATCGATATCTCAAGCAGGAAATGATTCGCGACAAAACGGTCGACATCTCCTGTCTGCTGACAAGCGCCGATCCTACGTTTCGTCAGGAAGGCGATCGGCCCATCACGCGATTCCCCGAAAGCCTGAACGAGATGATGGAGTACGACGTGATCGTGCTCGGCGATGTTGATCCGCGGCAGTTCAGCGATTTTCAGTTGCAGCTTGTCAGCGAATTTGTGAGCAAAATGGGCGGCGGGTTTGCCATGGTGGCCGGCCCGCAATTTTCACCGCAGGCGTTTCGTGGAACGGCACTTGAGGCGATTCTGCCGGTGAATATCGAACGCGTAACGGTCGATCGTGGCGGGGCGGCGATCACGCAGGGATTTCGCCCGGCGCTAACCAAGCTCGGCGGCAACTCATCGATCTTCCGCTTCTTCGGCAATCGGGCCGAGAACGAGAAATTTATCAGCGAACAGATTCAGCCCCTGTTCTGGTATTGCCGGGGAGTGTGGGCCAAGCCGGGCATCGGCGAAACTTATGCCGAGCATCCTATCGAAACCGGACCCGATGGCCGCAAGGCGCCGCTGCTGGTGCTCGGCCGGTTCGGCGCCGGGCGGACGGCGTTCGGCGCGATCGATGACACCTGGCGATGGCGCTACTATACCGGCGAAACCATCTTCGATACCTATTGGATTCAGCAACTCCGCTACCTCGCCCGCGGGCGAAAGCTGGGCCAGCGGCAGGTGAGTTTAAGTTCGCTGCGCGCCGTGTATGAACTGGGGGAACAATCGCGGTTGAACCTGCGAATCTTGAATCCGCAGCTTTTGCCGCAACTTCCGGAGCAGATTCGCGTCGATATTATTGAGGAGCCGTCGCAGGCCGTCGTAGCACAGCAGATGCTCATTCGTCAGGAAGGCCAGCCGGAACTGTACACCGCGGCGTTCGCAGCCGATCGGATCGGCGCATTTTCGGCAAAGGTGGCTTCGATCGCGGGGGGCGTGGATGACCTGGCGGTGCCGTATCAGGTGCGCGTGCCCCGGGTCGAACTCGCTTCGCCGCAAGTGGATCGCGCCGCGATGCAGCGGTTGGCGACACAAACCGGCGGCGAGCTGATCAACTTCGCCGACGCCGCCACCCGACTGCCCACGCTCGTTCTATCGGCGGCGCGGGTGATACCGATCGAGACGGCCCGGCCGCTGTGGGATGCGCCCCTCGCCATGGCACTATTTGTTTTGTTGGTCACGATCGAGTGGGCGCTGCGTAAGATGTTTGGAATGGTTTGAAATGGATACCACCGCAATCCTGCAATCCCTGGATGCCGTCCGCCGCCGCGTGAAGCTGCTGGCGGTGGGGTACGGCATCGGCTTGGTGCTGGCGGGCGCGGTGGGGGCGATCGTTTCGGTCGTCATCCTTGATTACCTTTTCAACCTTGCCGCATGGCCGCGGTTGGTGGCGTCGGGTCTCGGGGCGGTTGCGATTGTGATTTTGCTATCGCGCCACGTTCTACGACCAATAAGCGCCAAGATTGGCCTCGCCGACGTCGCGGGGAAGCTTGAAACTTTTTTTCCATCGCTCGATGACCGCCTGCGCAGCGTGGTCGAATACGCCGACCGCGATATTCCCGGCAGCCCGGCGATGAAGCAGCAGGTGGTGTTGCAGGCAAATGCGCTGGCGGGAACGATCGATTTCAACCAGATCGTGCAGACGCGACCGGCGACAATCTCTCTGGCGGGCGGGCTTGGCGCTCTGCTCATCGTGTGGCTCATCGCGGCGCTGGCTGCGCCGAACCACGCCAAGATTGCCGCCGCGCGGTTGTTTTCGCCGTTCGCCGATAATCCGTGGCCCAAGAAGCAGCGGATTGATTTACTGACCGAATCGCCCACTCGCCTGCCTGCGGGGCAGCGGTTGGATGTGCGGATGAAACTTGGGCAGGGCGATCGAAGCGGCTTGCGGGCCACGCTTTATTCGCAAATCGGCAGTGGAGCGGTGCAGCAACAGTTGATGATTCGCAACGCCGACGGGTCGTACTCGGCGGTTGTTGATACGCAGACGTCGAATGATCTTTCGACGGCCGACCTGAAAGTGTGGATTCGTAGTGGCGATGACGACAAACAGCTTGCGCCGATCACACTCGTCCAGCGACTATCGATTACCGGCATCGAGGCGCGTGTAGCGCCGCCGGCGTACGTGTCTAAAGCTGCGCCGGCGACGGTGAACCTTGCTGCTGCGCCGGCGGTGGCGGCGATTGGGTCGAGTGTGCAAATCGCGGTGACGTTTAACAAGCCGGTGGATGGTTCACTAACCCTTGAGCCGGTTTCTTCTGCGAAGCCGCAAGCGGCGCCTCAATACGAAAACATTGCATCGGATCGTGAGAACGTACGTATTGCGGGGATGCGGGCGACGGAGTCGATGCGGTTTCGTGTACGTGCCACCGACCGCGACGGTTTCCAAAATGGCGCGATTGAAGAATACGAGCTGATCGTCCGCCCCGATCAATCGCCGACCATTCAGATCGAGCAACCGCGACGCAATGAAGAGCGCACTGTTGAGTCGGTCGTGCCTCTTATTGCCGTTGCGGAGGATGATTACGGCATCACGCAGGTGGCGTTGCACGTCGAGCGACTGGCCGATCATAAGAAGTGGGAACTGCCGCTGATCGTCGGCGCCGCGCCCGCCGAGCAGGTGGTGTGGGAGCGCGACAGCAACTCCGCCGAGCGGCAGCGCTACCGGCTGGGTTACGCGTGGGAATTGTCCAAGCTTGTCGATGCGAATTTGAAGAGCGGGGATGTGCTCGAGTTTTTCCTGCAAGCCACCGACAACTACAGCCTCGGCCGCCAGACGCACGAAGCCGCATCGTCCGGCCGGGTGCGTATCACGATTATCAGTCAGGACGAACTCACCAGCCGAGTGACCGATGAGATGCGGCTGACACGCGCCCAGATCGGCGAGGTGGCGAAATCGCAAACGCGCGTTCGCACCGAGACAACCGAGCTTGCCGATGAAACCAAAGACAAGCCGTCGTTCGACACCGCCGATCGCACCGCGGCCGAGCGGATGACCAATCAGCAATCGACCGCCGCTTCGCAGAGCAGGCAGTTGGCGCAGCGGCTGGATGCCGTTCGCGATCGTCTGGAACAGAATCGCTCGCCGAGAACCGATTTGGCTGAACTGAGCAAGCAGGTCGCCGCATCGCTCGATCGCACCGCCGAAGGCCCGATGAAAGCCGCGGCGCAGCAGTTGGCATCGGCATCGTCGCCGCAGCAAAAGCAGGAGCCGCGCAACGCGGCGATGGACAACGCGCAGCAGAGTCAGGCGCAAGCGTCGGAGCAGTTGCAAGGCGCGATGGACAAACTCGGCGATCTCGGAAGCCTGCAGCAGGCGATTGATAACGTCCGCCGGCTGCTGGAAGAGCAGGAACAAATCACCAAAGAGCTGGCCAAACTGGGAAAGCAGAATCTCGGCAAGAAGCCCGAGCAGATGACGCCCGGCGATCGACAAAAGCTCAACGAACTCGCCGACAAACAGAACAAGCTCGCCGAGCGAAGTGCCGCTGCCATCAGCGAAATGCAGAAGCAGGCCGAGCAGTTACAGAAGACCGATCCGACCGCCGCCGAGGCAATGAAGCAGGCCGCGGGAACCGGTCAGCAGCAGCAGGTAAGCCCGAACCAGCAGAAGGCCGCGCAGGAAGCGAAGCAAAACAAACAATCCAGTGCCGCCGCCGCTCAGAAGCAGGCGGAGCTTGGTCTGCAGCGGATGCTGCAGGATTTGAAAGAAGCCGAGAGCCGTAAGTTAGCCGAACTGCAGAAGCAGCTTGCTGATTTGCAGAAGCAGATCGCCAACCTGGTGCGGCGTCAGGCGGGGCACAACGTTGATAACCTGATGCTGCAGGGCGATTCAAAGTTAAAGGAAGTCGGCGTCGAGCCGCTGGCGGCCTTGCTCTTGAAGGCGCAACGAAAGCCGGATGCGCTCAAGTCGGCGCTTCCACAGTTATCGCAGAGTCAGGAGCAAACCGAGCGCAACGCGCGCGATATCGCCAAACAGGCCGATGCCGTCCCCGACTCCGCGGAAGCGGTCGCCAAGCTGACCCGCGCGGCCGGTCGGATGGAGCGGGCCAACGTGCAGTTGCGTCAGAATGATTTGCGCGGCGCCTACGACCCGCCGCAGGTTGAAGCGCTGGCCGCATTGGAAGAGGCGAAGAAACTTATCGACGCGCAGAAGCAGAAGGTTGACGAAAAAGTCGAAGAAAAGAAACGCGAGGCTATTCGGGCGGTTTACACGAAAGTGCGCGACGAGCAGGCGAAGCTCAACGCAGAGACCGCCCGCATCAACGCCGCGCCGCGAAAGGAAGACGGCGCGCTCAAACGTGATGAGTTGATTAAACTTGGCCAGTTGCCAACCGATCAGGGCAAGCTTTCGGAGGCGATCCGCGGGCTTGACGAGCGCATCGTCGGGCTTGGCGGGGTCGTCTACAAATTCGCCAATGACGACATCGCCTGCGCGATGGACGAAGTGAAACAGAACCTTGCCGACAAGAAGACCGATTCGCCCACCCAAACCGAGCAGGCTCGCATCGTCCGCCAGCTCGATACCATGATCGAAAGCCTGCAGGATAACCCCGTCGAGAGCAAATTCGCCCAGGACGGCGGCGGGGA
>CAZXLA010000041.1:0-22196 GCA_964641895.1 uncultured Tepidisphaeraceae bacterium | reverse complement strand
GTCCGAACCACCTTACACGGTTCATGATGAGGCCGTGATTCTCGCGACGGGATTGTGGCAGCCGCAACGCCTGCCGTTGCGCGTGAAGGCCGATCAACCCGCGGGCAGAATGCAGATCGCGATCAACTTCGGCGTTTGTCGGCAGCGGGTGCAGCTTCGACACTTAACGGTTCGCAATCTTGGGCAACGAGCTTCGATTGCAGGACTGCGCTCGCCGCCGCTGAGTTATTTCGGCAGGGAGCCGGACGCGTCGTGGCGCAAAGCCGCCGCCGAGCGGATTGAGAAACATCGCAAGGCTGATTTGACGATTTGTGTGGTCGATGCGTTAGGCAATCCTGTGCCGGGTGCAAAGGTGCAGATCACACAGCAGAGGCATGCTTTTGCATTCGGCACGGCGGTCACCAAAGGGCGAATTCTTGGAACGGGCTCCGATGACGAACAATACCGAAAAGTCCTGGCCGCCTACTTCAACACCGTGGTGTTTGAGAACGACCTCAAGTGGCCGGCGTGGGAACCGGGCACCGCGGCTCAACAGCGGGAGCATCGGCAACAGATGCACTCGGCCATGGACTGGTTGAAGAGCGAAAAGCTCCAAATGTCCGTGAGAGGTCATTGTCTGGTGTGGCCCGAGGCGCAGCGCCTGCCGGCGGACGTTCAGGCGATGATCAAGACCAAAGACCGCGACGGATTGCAACGGCGGGTTGACGACCACATTTCTCGCCTGACGAAGGAGTTCGCCGGCACGATCGACGAGTGGGATGTGGTCAACGAAGCAACGTTTCATCAAGCGATTCAGGATGTGCTGGGCGATAGTGCCATGGCGCGCTGGTTCCATCTGGCCCATCAGGCCGACCCCAAAGCGAAGCTATACCTGAATGACTTTGCCATGCTGAGCTACGGCGCGCTCAACGAACAGAAGATCGCACGCATGTACGATCTCGCTCGACAACTGCGCGAACAAGGCGCGCCGATTCATGGCATCGGCGAGCAGGCGCATTTCGGCGACGCGCTCGTCGGGCCGGAGCGCGTGCTGTCGCTCTTCGATCGATTCGCAAAACTGGGATTGCCGATTCGCATTACCGAGTTCGACGTAACTACCCACGATGACCAGCTCCAGGCCGATTATCTGCGCGATTTCTTCACCGCGGCGTTCAGCCATCCGAGCGTGAACGGGATTGTGCTCTGGGGTTTTTATCAGAAGAACCATTGGATGCCCGAGGCGGCGCTGTGGAAGAACGACTGGACGCGGCGGCCATTGGGGGATGCGTATGTCGATCTGGTGACAAAACTTTGGCACACCGCAGCGGCAGGTGAAACGGGCGCTGATGGGCGATTCGCTACGCGTGGATTCCTGGGTGATTACAGGATCGTCGTGAGCAGAGACGGTCGCGAGAAAGTTGCCTCACCGCGACTACCCGCCGGCGGGGTGGAAATCAAAGTTCAAATTCCGTAGCCGATTCCGCAATCACGACGCTCGTTAGTCGAGGAAGAACCCTCACCCCGGCCCTCTCCCGGGGTACCGGGAGAGGGAGGAATTATTTCGGCCCCATGGTAACAATCGTCATGGGGTCGAATGGAAATTCGCGCATCAAGGTCCGCAAGGATTCGCTCGTCACCGCCTGTAGCGTTGTCATGTCCTGTTCCAGTGAACGGTAGTCCGCGGTGTACATCCACTGGGAGCCGATGGCGCGCATGCGGCCGATCGGCAACTCTCCCGAAAGCACGATGCTCGACGCGATCTTGTTTTTGGCGCGTTCCACTTCACCGTCGGATAGATCGCCCTTTACCCGCTCCAACTCTCGCAGCGCGATGTCGAGCGCCTCGTCACTCTTGTCGGGCGACGTGGTGAGCGCAATGTAAAAACTACCGCAGCCGTCGTGGGGATAGAATCCGAAATCGGCGTCTTCGGCGATGGCGTTGTCAACCAGCGACCAGTAGAAGCGCGAACCGTCGGAATCGCCAATGACATCGGCCAGCACCCGGGCGGCGAAGCGGCGGTCGTCCTGCGCACTCGGGCCGGGGGTCATGCCCATGGTGTATTGGCGGTTGAGCTTGGCGTCGGTCAACTGCTTGCGCGTCCCGGCGGCGATCACTGGCGGGTTATCGCGCTGTGCGTTCACCTTCGGCCAACTGCCGCAGTATTTGTCGGCTAGCTTCACGACTTCATCAAAATCGAGCTGTCCTGTCACCGAAAGCACCATGTTGCCAGGCCCGTATCGCCGCGAGAAGTATTCGGCCATCTGATCGCGCTTCAGATCAGTAATCGACTGCGACGATCCCAGCACGCTCTGCGAAAGCGGATGCCCGCCGAAGTGCGTTTCCATCAGTGACTCGTAAAGCTTGTGCCCCGGGTCGTCGAGGTACATGGCGATTTCTTCAAGAATGACGTTCTTCTCGGTATCAAAATCAGTCTGCCGTATGGCCGGACGGAGAAGGCTCGATAAGTGGTCGATCGTCCGCTCGGTAAATTCCGGCAGCACGTTGGCGTAGTAGCAGGTCATCTCCTGAGAAGTGAACGCATTATAGCGCGCGCCGATCTCGTCAAAGACGCGGTTGACTTGTTCCCACGTCAGCCTTTCACTCCCCTTGAACAGCATGTGTTCAAGAAAGTGCGATACGCCGACGATGTTGGGGGCTTCATCGCGCGAGCCGGTTTTGACAAAAAACCCGGCGGCAAAGCTGTAAGAGTCGGGGTTGATCTCGGCCACGATGTCGAGGCCGTTGGAAAGACGGTGGTGTTTGAAGGTTAGCGGCATGTGGGTTGTAGGTTGTGGGTTGTAGGTTGTGGGTTGTAGATTGTGGGTTGTAGATTGTGGGTCTTCCAGACGGCATCATTCTCTCGGTTTGTCGGCGAGTGATCGAAGGTAGCCGTTTAGCTTTGGACCGAGTTCACTCAGGTATTCCGCGATCGTTTTCGAGTTGGCCGGCGTAATCAGCTTTCGCTGGTAGCATCGCCTCAGGAGACTGATTGATTCGTTCAGCGATCCGCGGGCAATTCTCAGGAAGTGTCGTTGATCTTTGCGGGTGCCCCGACCATACCCTTCGGCGATATTGGACGGCACGCTGTCGGCGGCCCTTACCAGCTGACCGCCGACGGTATTGCGAGTAAATGTCGGCCAACAATTAACGATGTCCCAAACCACATTCGACAATTCTTCGCTCAATTGATAAACGCGAAGCGTAAGAAAAGCTGCCTTTGCCATTGCTCCACCTTCTTTTCCTGAATTTCCCACCCACAACCTACAACCCACAACCTACTCACGCCGCAGTTCCTTCGGCCCAAGAACGACAATCGTCGGCTCCACCTTCGGGCTGTTTTTCAGGAACGCGTTGATGCGATCGATCGTTACCGCATCGATGGAGTTCTTGATCTCGTCCATCGTGCGAATGCGGCCGCGCATAAAAAAGTCGTGGGCGATCGATCCGGCGCGCGAGCTGGTGGATTCGCCGGACATGATCGTACTTGCTTTCAGGCCGATCTTAGCGCGGTCGACTTCATCCGCCTGCACGCCGGCGGCTAGTTTGCTCACTTCTTCCATGTAACAATCCAGCGTCGCTTGCGCGCGGTCGTTGCTCGAGCCGGCGTAGCCCATCACACAGCCCAGCCCTTTCACGCTCGCGAATCCGGCCGAGACGCTGTAGCACAAGGCGCGCTTTTCGCGCACTTCGGTAAACAACCGGCTGCTCATTCCCCCGCCGAGGATTTCGTAGGCGATTCTCGCGCAGTAGTAGTCGTCGTGCGCTTCGTCGACCGTCGGCCAGCCCAAGCCAATGTGCGTTTGCTCGGTGTCCTGCTGCTGGAAATGATACTTCTTTGTCGCCGGCGTGGTGGCGAGTTCCACCGGCGGTTTCTCAGTCCAGTCGCCGAACAGAGCACCAATGGTCTCTTTCAGCTTTAAGAACTCGACATTTCCCGCGAACGCCATGATCGCGCCGCGCGGTCCGAACCGCCGGGTGTGGTCGGCCTTCATCCGCTGTAGTGTGAGTGAGGTAAGGTGCTCCTTTGAACCCAGCGAGTTTCGGCCAATTGGCCACGGGAAATAGATCTCACGCAACTTTACGAACATCTTCTGGCGCGGTTCATCGTCGATCCCGGCCAGCGACTGCAAAGTCAGTTCGCGGGCCGATTCGAAGCCGTCGGCGGGAAGGTGCGGGCGGAGGATGATATCGGCATACGCGTCAAGCCCGGCCATCACCTTATCGGCCGGCGCGGCACAGCCGAGGCGCGCGTGGTAGACTCCGACACTGCTCGACCGGTGCAAACCGAGTGAATCCAGGTGTTCGGTTAATGCCCGGTTATCACGGCTCCCGGCGCCGCGCAGCATCAGATCGGCCAGGACGGTGGAAGTGCCCGAAGCGTCGGCGGGATCGGTGCCGCTGCCGGCGGCGACCAGCATGGTCATCGCCGCCGACTGCATGCCCGGCATTTGCTCGGCCAGCAGGGTCAGGCCGTTATCAAAAGTGTGTTGGAAATATTTATCAGGCAACCAGAACTCTCTTTCTACAGCAACTCGTGCTGGGCGAATGATACGCCAATTCGGGGTTTGTTACAGCGGAACGGTGCGGATATGTTAGAACAGCAAGTGATGAACGGTGCATATCTTGAGATCACCGCCGCCGGAAAGTCTGCCCAGATGCCAGCGGACGTGTCGAACATCAGCATCGGCCGAGGGCCGGATAACGCGCTGGTGCTGGTCGATATTATGGCCAGCCGGCAGCACTGCATCATCGAGCGCACCGCCGATGGTTGGCGCGTGCGCGACCTCGGCAGCAGCAATGGCACGCGGCTCAATGGCCAGATCATCAAACTCTCGCCGCTGCGCCCCGGCGACGCGATACAGATCGGCAAGACCACCATCAAACTGTTTGACCCCGGCCTGCAGGAAGAGCTGACTTCCGAAGATCTGGTGGATGAAGAAGTAAGCCAACTGGAGGCCCTGGCAATGGGCCGCGTGGATGATGATCCGCTGCCGCGCGGCATTCAGACGCCGGAGAATGTCGATTACGAAACGGCGCTGGTTGACTTGGCCGAATCGCTCCCGCAACGAACCTTCGAAGAAGGTGAAATCGCACTGATCAACGCCCGCGGCTCGGTGGTTCACGAAGCCACGGGCGAAACCAAAGGCATCGGGCAGAGAGAAGCCGTCGACTTGTTTCGGCTGCTGTTGATCGTCGGGTTTCGCAGTCGGACGACCGACATCCATCTCGAGCCGCGTCAGGAAAGTTATGGCTGCCGGCTGCGCATCGACGGGAACATGGTTGATGTCGCCAAGCTTCCGAATCAGGTGGGCCATCGATTGGCGACGCTGGTGAAGGTGCTCAGCGATATCGATATTCAGTTCCGTGACAGCATTCAGGAAGGCCATTTCGCCGCCCGGGTGCCCGACAACCGCGTGCGCGGCGGCGCGCGGCGGGTCGATTATCGTGTGAGCTTCGCTCCCAGCGTTTACGGGCAAAAACTAGTCGTCCGCGTGCTGGATACCGCCAACGCGCCGCTGAAAATGGCCGACCTGCATCTTCCCACCTGGATGATGCAGGAAGTCGCCCGCGGGATCGAGCAGGATGCGGGGATGGTGCTCGTCAGCGGGCCGACCGGCAGCGGTAAGACGACAACACTCTACTCGCTGGTGCGCAGCATCGACACGAGCCGGCGAAATGTCATGACGATTGAAGACCCGGTGGAAATTCAGATCGAAGGCGTCACGCAGATTCCGGTCGACGAAGACGCCGGCAAGAGTTTTTCGGCACTGTTGCGCATGACCCTGCGACAAGACCCCGACGTGATTCTGGTGGGCGAAATCCGCGACGCCGAAACGGCCCGCATCGCGATGCAGGCGGCCATTACCGGTCACCTGGTGTTTTCGACATTGCATACCAAAGACACGATCGGAAGCATTTTCAGATTGTTGGATCTGGGTGTCGAGCCGTATCTTGTCGCGCAGGCGCTGCATCTGGTTTTGTCGCAGCGATTGGTGCGTCAGCTTTGCCCGCACTGCAAACGGCCCGAAGCCGCGACGGCGGAACAGCTTGCTGTCCTGGGTTCGTCGGGGCAGGGGGTTTCACGAATCTTCTACCCGCGCGGCTGCACGCATTGTCTCGGCACGGGCTTCCTGGGCCGGCGGGCGTTTTTTGAATTACTTAAGGTGAGCAATGAGCTTCGCGATACAATCCTTCGCACGCCGACCATGCAGGCGATCGACGAGGCATTGCGTGACAGCAAGTTTATGCGATTGCACAGCACAGGTTTTGAGTTGGTCGCTCAGGGTCTGGTATCATTCGGGGAGATGGATCGTATTGTGGGGCGGGGTTGACACATCGCCGCCAATGAACTTTTGGCGAGTTATCACGTCAAATCAAAGCGTCGGAGGGTTGCGACAGCAGATTCGCGTTACGCCTGACCGAAGATAGATTAAAGCGATGCAGGTTACCGTTGTTTGCGACAATTGCCAGAAAGCCTACGCCGCCGACGCGAGTCTGGCGGGCCGGCGAATGCGTTGTCGCGGCTGCGGGAATATCGTTACGGTGCCTCACCAGTCGGGCGCGCCCGGCGCCGGTGAAGGCGAAAGTGCCGACGGGCCGGACCTCGATGCGTTGGCACAAGTCGAACGATCATTCGCCGGCAGTGATGCGCTGGCCGCCGCGCATGCCAGCACGCGGGTACAACAAGCGGTCGGTCCGAACCAGGCCGATCAATCCAACCTTCCAACGGGAATGGAAGACGTCCCGCTCAGCGGCGAGGGGATCGAGCAGGCGGGGCGCGCCAACCTGCGGTTTAATTTCGCCGGCTCGAAAGAGCTGGATTTGATCGCGCCGTGGCTGCTCGTTGTCGGGTCGCTCATCTGGCTGTTCGGCCATTCGTCCAGAACCAATCGAACCGACGCCGGTTGGATCACACTGACCGCCGCCGTTGCGTGGATTGGCTTTTATGCCGGGCTGATTTGGCCGATCACGTTTGCCATGATCAAGCAGGCCGGGAAGACGGTCGGCTTTCAACTGCCGCGTACGGCGCGTTTTCGCACGTTCGCAAGTTACATGCCCGCACTGGTCCTGACGGCGACGCTGTGGATGCTCGGTCACGGCGCGATCGCATCGGCCCTCATGGGCGCGCTGGGCGGGTTGCTTGTGGCGAGCTGCTGCGTGTGGATTCTGTTTCGCCTCCGTCCCGAAGAAGTTCCCGTCACTGCGGGGTTGGGGGCAACGGGGTACCTGCTGGGCGTGGTTCTTTCCGGCGCGCTGCTGTTCGGGCTGAACGCGCTGGCCCGATCCATTGCAGATGCCACGGGGACGACGGCCATTCCCATGAGCCCTTTCGGCGCCGGCTTCGTCTGGAGCCCGATCAACAGCGCCGCGGCCATTGAAGCCGAAGCGCGCGCCCGAACACGAACGGTGCGCGCCGAACGTGCCGACCCGAAGGTGATCGCGCCGCCCGTGGTTGAAACCGGTCCGAGCGGTCCACCTCCGGTCACACCGCAATTGGCAGCGACAGTCACCTCCGCCGCCGCGGCCGTGATTACCGACATTCTGCCGCGCGGCCCGGTGGTCGATGTCGGCCCGCAGATCGCCGCGCCCACGTCGCCGCTGGTGGCGTCGTTCTCGCCGGCTTCGGCGATGCGCCTGCCGGCCGACAAGTTCATCTTTGCCCTCACGCCGTCGCCGTTCGTCGCCACCATGCAGCGGAACGCCGGCCTGGTCAGTTTTGTCTGCTGGGACAGTCGAACGTGGAAGCGCGTGAATCCGCAGCCCGTTTCAATCAAAGCCGCGCAGGGCAACGACGATTTCGTGCTCAGCGCCGACGGCGCGCGCCTGGCGCGAACGGCCACATTCCTCCGCCGCGAGATCGAGATTTATTCGTTCGCCACGCCCAATCGAGCGCCCGAGACGATTCCGCTCAACGAATCCGCCGAGGGCATGCACAAGCTGCTCGGCTTTCTTCCGGCCGAACCGGATGCCGCGCCGCCTAAAAACGAACGCATCGTGATCACCGCCGACACCGCGGGCAAGATTCTGGCCAACGCTTTTGACCTTGTAAAGAAACTGCCCGTTCGACTCAAGCCGCTCGAACTCCCGCCGCCCGAGGGTGGCCGCAGCATGATGGTGCTCACCGCGAAAGCCCGTTATTTTGCCATGGTCGGCCAGCATTCCGATCGCCGCGTTCCTGCCGTGCGATTTTTCTCAATGAATGCCGAGCGGATGGTAAGCTCGCACGAGATTCCCATCACCGGGTTGCCTTCCAATTGGTCGACCGTGCCGATGGGTTTCGCCGTGACGACTGACACCACCGCTGAGACAGATACGCTCGCCGCTGTTTTGTTCGAACACCCCGGCGGGGCGATCGTCTACGCCTTCAAACAAGGCAGTGAATCCAAGGCCGGCGAGTTTGTCGACCGCAACGGCCAACTCGCTAGACGTTCCACCGGTTACACTGGCCCGGCCTTGCTGTGGGTTGGCAGCGGCAAGAACCGTTGCCTGCTCGTCTACGGCACCACACTGCTCGACCTGACCCGCGGCGAGGTGATTGGCCAGATCGATCTTCCGGGGATCAAAGATGTCGCGCTGATCGATGCCACCACGCTGCTGATCACCAGCGAATCGGATCGCCACCCGATTGCCGCGCGGCTGGAGCTAAAGCTCGATGGCAGCGTCGGTGCGCGATGACTGCTGGATGACTAAAGTGCGTGGCTCTCCACAAACCACAGCATTTTGTCTGCTTCGCGCGACACTTCGGTGAACAAATCCGCGGTGTCTTTGTCGCCAAGTTTGTCGCATTCCTCGATCGCCGCGCGTACCAGCTTGCCGAACGCCGCAAGCCGATCCGATAGCGCCGCCACATGATCCTTCCCCGCGGTGATGTCGGCGGGGTACTCGTTTAGCGTGCTGCTCTTTGCGGCGACGCGCGCCGTGCCCAGCGCCGTTCCTCCGAGCGCAACGCATCGTTCGGCGATGAGGTCAATGCCTTCCTCGACCGATGCATACACTTTGTCAAAGAGCTGGTGAAGGGCGATGAAGTTCGGCCCCTTCACGTTCCAATGCGCCGCCTTCGCCTGCGTCAGCAGATCAACCGCATCCGCCAAACGGGCGTTGAGCAGGCCGACGACGGCGGTGCGCGTCTTGGTCGCAAGATCATTTTTCGTTGGGTTCATCATCAGTTCCTTCGTTAATGAAGCTGATGATAGTCGCATCTCCATCAGAAACTCAACGTCACGTTTGCCGGGCGAAAGCTCTTGTGCCAGTGCAGTTTCCACAAATCGGGCTTCGGCGTCGCGCGCACCGAGCCGTCTTCAAACGCCAGGTTGATCCCGCGTGCGTGGCGGTTCATGGCAAAGCGCGCCATGTCGTAAGCCCACATGTTCGCCCCGTAGTAGCGCTTGTAGAGCGCGTTCTCCACCGCCGGCACGGCCCCTGGTGTCAGGCCGCTGGCGTAGTCGAACGGGTTGCCGCCGTACCATTCGCAATCACCGATGACGGGCGCCTCGGCGCTCTTGCCCTTGTGCCCGCCGGCGCGGCGCCACTGCAGGTCGGGCCGGTTGCGCCAGCCGTTCACGAACAGGCCCGTCTTCGGAAGATCGTTTATCCAGTGATTCAGGCCGTAGCTACCGAAATCCGAGGGGACAAAAAGAAACCCTTGCGACGGCGCGATCGGTCCCCACGCCTGGAACGTGGCCGAGCCGTAGGTGCCGGTGGTGTCCGCCGCCGATGGGCACAGGCGGAAGCGATCGAGATTGCGATAGTAAATGCTCAGCTCGCGCATCCACGTTCCCTGCCCGCTGCCGGCCGGCGGGTGATTGCCCCAGTCGATCCAATATCGATTCTTGTTCTCCGTTGAATACGTCGTAATGGCCTGCATCCAGCCGCGCAGGTTGGCCAGGCAGTTGCTGCTGTTGGCGGCCTGTTTGGCTTTGCCGATCGTGGGAAGCAGGATCGAAATCAGCAGGCCGATGATTCCGATAACCACCAGCAGTTCCACAAGTGTGAAAGCGCGACGATGTTTGCTAGCGAGCATGACGGCCCGCCTTCCGACGCCTCAGCATCGCCGCGCCGATCGCGAAGAGACCCGCCGTCGCCGGTTCGGGGACCGGCGCGCCGGTGGTGACGACGGCCACCTGGTCCAGCCGCACATTGGTGTGTGCCGCAAAATCCCAGTTGAACGCGCCGCCGATTTCTATCTGGTTGAAGCGAATCAACGTGTCGAAGCCGGCGTGGTTGGTGGATAGTTCGCTCCACTGCGCATCGGCCATGTTCAGCAGGTCGTATCCTGCGCCCGAAACCGCATCGAGTTCGGCGCGCAACGTCGCGCGGTCGTCGGTGCCTGTGGTATCGGTGAGCCAAAGCATCACGTAGATGTCGCCCTGATCAATCTGGTAGGGCCGGAAGTTGGCCGAGCCGATCGATTCGTTCGAAGTCAGACCGTCGATCTCGCTGATGGTCAGCGGCAAACCGGTGGCGATGTTGATTTGGTTCGCGGTGGCGAGGTTGGCGTTGATCGGGTCGGCGGTCAGGCTGACGGTGCTGAGCGAAGTCACGCCCACGCCGGCGGCGTTGAACTGCATGGCGTGCCCATTAGGCTGTTGAGCGATATTGCCTTCGCCCAGCGCAAGCCCCGTTGCGCGTTTCCATCGCTTGTCGCCTACTTCCACCGAGAAATTCGTATCCGCAGCGAAGTGAAGTTGTTCGAAGTCGGCGGCGTTGTATGCGGGGAAACCGGCGACGGTCGGCGCGTTGTAAATTGCTTTGAGTCGGCCGGCATCGGGAAGACTGTCCCAAACGGCCACGTCGTCGAGCGTGCCCGGGAACCGCGCCCACGACCCCACGCCGACCACGTTGCTGCTGCTGGTGTTGTTCGTGCTGAACAAAAAGTTCGACGACCGCGGGTTGAGGAATGATTTTCCGGTGCGCACGGCACTGGCGGCCAAGTTGCCGTTGACGTAGAGCGATTGTGTTTTGGTCTGCTCATTCCACCCCGCCGTGATAAACGACCACTGCCCACTGCCGATGAGTGCCGAAGATGTGTCGAGCGTGGTCTCTGCGGCGCCGTCGAAATACATACCGAAGCGCATGGCGCCGTCGGTGTCTTTCTGGCCGATCCAGAAAGCCTTTTGGCCGTCGGCGCCGTCGTGCTTGCTGAGCATGTTGCGCCAGTCGAGCGCAACGTTTTCGGGATTCACCCAGAACGACAGCGCGAAGCTGCCGGTAAAGTTCACATTGCCGTTGTTGATGTAACCCAGTGCGTTGCCGGTGGTTTTGAAGCCGTTGGCAATCTTCCCTCCGGCCCAGGCGCTGGTTCCGCCGACTGAACCGGCCAAGCCGCCTTTGCTATCGGGCGCGGTAAAGCCGGCGGTCTGGTCGAGCGACCAGTGATTAAGTAGTTCTGCGTGCGCCGTCGACGCCGATATCACCGACGCCGAAGAAAGTGCCGCACTAAGTACCCATCGAGTTCGAGCATGCATCGTGGTGCCCTTCAGAAAATGGCGAAACATTCCGACGTGAGAACTATGCCACGCGCGGCGGTGCGTGCGATGAATTAACAGCATTGGATTGCATCGACGTCGATGGTTTATTCCGGTTGTATCAACCCCGACGACCGGCTTGGAAAGACAGGGAATCTCTGACCCCCGCGCCGTTGCGAGGCGCCGAGGTCGGGGGAAAGTCGGGATGCACGATGCGTCCGGCGTCCGCGGTCTTAACAACCCATAATCAATAGCGCAAAGCGGGGTTTTGGACGAAAGTTCATGGCATCCATCTCGAAAAATCGTGCATTGTCGTGCATCCTCGTGCATGGCTCGCCTCCGACTCGCGGACTTGCACGGCGGGGCGCGCGGAATGATCAACAATCTCCACGCCGAGCTTCCACCTATCCGTGCGCGCTGCGCCAGCGCGCCATCGCTGGCGCAGCGCGCGGGAAAAATATGCGGATTTGCTAGGGAAACCGGCGGCCGAATGCAGGATTTTTGCCTGTTAGGGTGTTGCGCTGATGAACGCGCGTTAAGGAATGCACCCAATCGTGGCAGCGCGCCGGTTGCAAAAATATTGCCCCGGGGTGCCACTACTTGAGCCTTAGCTCAAGTAGTGCGAACACCGAGTACGTGGTTTGGAAAAATTCCGTCCGACAAATTCCCCCATCCGTAGTTTGCGCAACTTAGTCGCAGTGCCAAGGTCGTGAGACCCCAAACATTTCTTCATTACGGGCCGGCGGAGGGTTGAGTTGTGGGCGCCGGATCGACGAACGCCTCCAGCAACCCGTCGGCGGTGCGGCGAACATCAGTTGCTGTCAGACTCGCATCGAGTTTGGCCGCACCGCCCAACGCTTTTAACGCCGCCGGCCAGAGTGACGACTCGTCGCTATAGAGCACTCCGATGAGAAACAACTTGTCGCTCTTCAACCGGGCGATCTGTTCACCGGGAAGGCGCAAATAGGATGCCAGCGTCGTCTCAATCGCCTGCCGCTGTTCTTCGGATAGCAATTTTGTATCCACCGCGCGCAGCGCCATCGCGCCCGACGGTCCCAATTTCTGCAAAGCTACGGCGGCGGATTCGCGCTTTGAAAACTCGTCGCTGTTCAACTGAACCACCAGTGCATCAACCTGCTGCTTCACCTCGGCCGGCGGGGGGACGGAATCGCCCAGGGCCTGCCACGCCTCACCGGCGGGCGTTCGCAACAGCTCCCGGTGCAGCTTGCGGCTGAAAATCGGGCGAAGAAGATATTCAATTGCTTCCTGCGGGTGATCGCGCAGCAGCGTATCAAAACGATCAGCTCGGAGGTTGATTTTCCCGATCGATTCTTCGGTGATTGCATCGAACCGCTCGACATACAGCCGCACAGTCTCGTTCGGCTGGTCGGCCATCCTCGGGGATTGAATCAACTGCACGCGGCGCTCTTCGACGACGCCGGTAAAGTCATACGCAATCATCAGGTAATCGGCGCGCCCGAAGATCTGGAACAGCGTGGAGACCGCGCCGGGGGTATCGAAATCGACGTGTTGAAAATCGATCCACCGATCGCCGGATGTATCGCTTTGACCGACGTTGACTTGCGTGAGGCCGGGCAGATCGAGCAGATCAACCCGGTGCGCGCCGTCGGTGGTGGTGAGCGGCGATTCGGGCAGCAACAGGCCGTCATCGCGACCGAGAGAAAGCCCGACGACCTCGCCCAGCGTGCGCGGCGACAACGCCGAAAGCGTGTGCATCGACTGCCGCAGTTTCTCCTGTTCAGCGACGCGGCGCTGATCGAGCGTGGGCTGCGTTGTTGGAAGCGTCGCCGGGGCGGTCTGCAGGAGCATCAGAAGGATGAGCATCAGCACGCTTTGATGCTAGCCGCCGATGCAATCGATTGCCATGCCTATAATGTGGCTACAAGAGCGATAGCACCGCCGCCAGATTGATGGAAGGCCGGTTTCTAAGCGGCGCGGCAACGCATTTCCGCGCGTCGGTGATGAACCCACTCACGCCCCCGCCTGCATAACGAATGACAGGCCGGCCCGAAAACTCAACTGGATGAGTAAAGGTGGCAGGCCAGGCGTGAACAATTAACCCTGCTTCGCGCACGATCGAATCCAGATCCTGTCGGTTGGTCACTGGTCTTCTATAGAAGGGCGCAAGGTCATCAAAGCTGTTCCAACCTTGACCGAAGATATCAAGGGACACGCCAGCGCGGGCGAGCAATCGGGCCAAAGCGACGGCGTAAGCGGGCGCCACCAACTGCTCATTGAATCGTGCGACGGCGATTGACGCAGGATCGAGTTGCAGGGCCGCGATCGATTCGTTGATCAATTCGCAAGCTCGGCCGTGCGCGGCCAGCGGGTCGCGGGCGATGCGCGCGGCCAAGTGCTCCCACAAGAGACGGTGGCTCGAAAGATGCTCCAGATCGGCGGGCGGTTCGAGTGGCGCGACATCGGCGATTAGCGTGAGCCGACCGCTCGTCGGCGCTGGCAGATCGATTTTGGGCCAAGTCGCGATCGCAACGCGGCCGGCGGGCCAACCCTTTCGCTGCGCGGCCAGGGCGAGCGATTCGTCGGTGACGAGCAATCCGTCGCACGGAAGGGCATCGGCGAACGGCGCGAGGCGGTCGCGCGTGACCCAGGTGATCCATGGCACATCGCCGCGCACGGCGCCGTGGTTGTCAATACGAAACAAGTCGGCGGTAACGACTGCATCGCAGTCGGTGGCGGCCCGCGCCAGTGCCACATGGGTGGCGCAGGTGGGGCTGTCGGCGTTGAAGATGGTGATATCGGCCCCGACGCCGCGCAGCGATTCGAAAAGCGCAAACCCCGCATCGTTCCACAGCTTGAAGCGCTGGCCGCCGACAACACACAGTTTCTTCGCACCCGCCGTCGCCGGGCGAGCGCTAGTGCGCAGTGTATCGAGCTCGCGTTTGCGTTCGCCGACGATTGTCGAAAAAACCTGCTGTGCCGGTCCGATTAAAGCATCGGCCAACGACGCATCCGGTGATGGGGTGCGGATGAACTGCGTCGGAATCGCCAGACCTTCCTCACGCTGCAGCAGCGCGTGGAGTTGAGCGGCCCAGGCATCGCCAAAGACAATCCAGCATCGACCGGCGGAGATGTCGATCGACAAATCGGCGCAGCGAAGCAAAAGAGCGGCGTGATGCGCGTCCGGCACGATCGCAATTACCGCCTGTTCTGGCCGCAGCTTTTCGAGGGTTATGCGCAGCGCCGCGGCGTGCATGGGGTCGAGCAGGCAGGCGCATTGGCCGGGGGCGAGCATCGACTTAAGCTGCGCCCGCGCGGCGGCGGTGGGGACGGAACAGCCGCGCAGCCATCGACCATCAACCCGCGCAGTCAAGGCGCCGTCGCGGCCGAAAAGGAGTTCGGTGGATGCAATCTCCGGGAGTTCGGGGATCGCGCCGTCCCGCTTTTCAATCGCGGCAAGGTTTGCTGCGAGGTTCGTCGATGCCAGTTGCTCGGCGCGAGTGGCCGTTGTTTCGGTGCATGTAGACACAACTGGTTTATCGGACGTTTCGCGATCGGAAGTTGAATCGTTACACTGCGGTTTGCCATGAAATTCACGAAGCTGCACGGTTGCGGCAACGATTATTTGTACTTCGATTGCATTACGCAGCCCGCGCCGGCGAATCCGGAGAATATCGCTCGATTGATCAGCGATCGTCATTTTGGTGTGGGCAGCGATGGCTTGATCCTTGCGCTTCCCAGCGACCGCGCCGACGTGCGCATGCGCATGTTCAACGCCGACGGCAGCGAAGGCGAAATGTGCGGCAACGGCATCCGCGGGCTGGCGAAATTTGTGCTGGACCGCGGGCTGTCGAAACAAAACCCGATGCGCATCGAAACGCTTCGCGGGGTGCTGATGATTCACCAATTCGTCGGCGAAGAGGGCACGGTTACATCGTCCACGGTGGATATGGACGAACCGATTCTTGATTTGACTCGAATCGGCGTTCGGGCAGATTGGGTCACGCCGGCCGGCGCGGCACATGAATTCTGCTTGGCGGGTCAAGTTGGCGCGGCACCTGCAGGCCCGACCACGTTCGTATCAATGGGTAGCGATCACGCGGTAATTTTTGTAGATCACTTGGACGCAATCGATTTGCCGACGAGAGGCCCGCTCGTCGAAACGCATCCGGCGTTTCCGAAACGCATTAACGCCCACTGGGTTCAAGTAAGCTCACGCGGCGCGGTGACGATGAAAACGTGGGAACGCGGCAGCGGCATGACGCTGGCGTGCGGCACGGGCGCGTGCGCCGTCGTCGTCGCGGGTGTGATAACGGGCCGGCTCGATCGCAGTGTGCTCGTCCATCTTCCCGGCGGCGATTTGAACGTTGAATGGCGAGAGGCGAACAACCACGTCTACATGACCGGCCCCGCGGTCGAGGTGTTTTCGGGTGATTGGCCGATTACCGCTGATATTGTTCAATCCGCAATCCGCAATCCGCAATTTGAAATTCCGTAAGAACCCTCACCGCAGGCCGGGCGAGGGAGATCAGAGCAGGTATCTTGCCCGGCTCACCGCCCACTGCCCCACGCGGTCGCGAATGGTTCGCTTTCGCCAGTGATCGAGCCTGATGCGTTTGGAGAACAGTACGTCATTTTCAAACAGCGAAGTCATTTTTTCGCCGAATTCCGAACTTCGGATGGCGATCGACAGTTCGCAGTTGTATTCGATGCTGCGGTAGTCAAGGTTGGTTGAGCCGACCACGCTGATGCGGCCGTCAATCACCATGGTTTTGGCGTGCAGAATGACGTGCTGCCGCTCATACACATGCACGCCGGCTTTCAGCAGCGTTTCATAAAAACTCCGCGCGGCGGTGGTCAGCACGGGCAAGTCGCATTTGGCGGGAATGAGCAGCTTGACCTCGACGCCCCGTTTGGCGGCGTGGCACATTTCGTTCAACATCTCATCGTCGGGCGCGAAATAGGCCATCGTGAGCAGCGCGCTGCGTTTTGCATCTTTTAGGGCCGCTCGGAATCGCTGGCTCACCTTGCTCTTGATGGTGGGCACGGTGGCAATCACGTCATAGAGGTCGTGGTCGCGAATGTATTCGCACCGGGTGATGCGCCCGCCGGTGTGCAGGTAACGCCATGAGGCGACAAAGGCCCGAAACAACGACTTGGCCGCCGGTCCCCGCAAGCCGACGGCGGTATCGCGCCACGGCTCGATCTCCATCGACTCCATGCCGGTGATCCACGGTCCGGCGTACTCGTCGCCGATGTTCAGTCCGCCGAGCCAGGCGATGTCCTCGTCAACCACGACCAGCTTGCGATGGTCGCGGTTGAACGGCCGCCAACTGTATCGGCAATCCCACGGGCGAACGGGGTGAAACTCTTCCACCCGCACGCCGGCACGGCGCATTTGGCTGAACATGCGTCGGTCGGATGCGAACGATCCGAACGAATCGTAACTGACAAGCACCCGCACCCCCTCGGCGGCTTTGCGGCTCAATAGTTCGGCGAACGCTTTACCGGTTGCATCGGAGCCGAAAATGTAAACCTGCAGGCAGATAAGCCGCTTGGCGCCTGCGATGGCGTCATAAGCGGCCTTGAGCGCCTCGCCGTCTTTAAGCAACTGCACGATCGTTCCATCGCCGAGAATCACCGGCGGCGGCTTGTACCAGCCGTCGTCTTCTGCGCCGGGGTGGAGGTTCAGCCCGCTATTCTTAAGATCATGAGGGACGTCGGCTCGAAGGTGCGACATAAGGACGACTGCAATTCTACTCCGCCACGCCATCCATCGCGCTGCGGATTGATTAGTCGAAGCGTATAATCGCCGGACTCAACGGAATAGGAAAGAGATATGGCATTGAATCGGGAACAGGTTGTATCGGCGTTGCAAACGGTGAAAGACCCGGAATTGTTCAAAGATATCATCACGCTGGGCATCGTGAAGGAAATCAGCGTGAACGAGTACGACGTTGCCGTGACCGTGGAACTTGCCACGCCGTCAAGTCCGCTTAGAGACGTGATCGACCGCGACGTGACGGTGGCGCTGCGCCGAATCGGCGCAGAGAAAGTGACCGTGAATCTGACCACGCCAACGCGCGGGCCGGCCCATCCGCAGCAGAAGACCAGCGCTTTGCCGCAGGTAAAAAACATCGTCGCGGTGGGGGCGGGTAAGGGCGGCGTCGGCAAATCCACCATCGCGGTGAACCTGGCCGTCGGTCTGAGCCGTGCCGGCGCAGCGGTTGGCTTGATGGACGGCGACATCTACGGCCCCAGCATGCCAACCCTGCTCGGCATCAAAGGCGCGATGGTGAAGAGCACGAAGGTGAACGACGTGATGAAAATCGTGCCGTTCAACGTGCACGGCGTGCACGCCATCACCATCGGCAACTTGGTCGAGCAGGACAAACCGCTTATTTGGCGCGGGCCGATGGCGCACGGGGCCTTCAAACAGTTGCTGCTTGATAACACTCATTGGCCGGAGTTGGATTACCTGATCGTCGATCTCCCGCCGGGCACGGGCGATGTGCCGCTCACGCTTTGTCAGTTGTTACCGCTAACCGGTGCGGTGATTGTGGCCACGCCGCAGCAGGTGGCTTTGGATGACGCGATTCGGGCGGTTCGCATGTTCCAGCAACTCGCGACGCCGTTGCTGGGCCTCGTGGAAAACATGAGCTATTTCCCCTTGCCCGATGGAACAATTCACGATCTCTTCGGCCGCGGCGGGGCGAAGAAGGCGGCGGACGCGCTGGGCGTGCCGTTTCTGGGCGAGTTGCCGATGTACCAGCAACTCCGCATCAACAGCGACGCCGGAACGCCGATCGCCAATTTTGAGGGTGAACCAAAACTAAAGGACGCACTGGAACACATCGTCGCCCGTGTGACAGAAGAAGTGAGCAAGCGCAACCGCTCAGCCGCCGGGCCGACGTTGACGATTTCGTAACACGTAGCATGGGCTTACATCGCTTACAGCCCATGACGGCCGCGTGCTCGTAAGATGAAAGTCGGTCGGCGCTCGTTCGGGGTTTCGTGATATGATCGTGTCGGGAGATGTCATGCCGGTTGCAACTCGAAAATCACCGAAGTCAGTGGCCCAGAAGTCCACCAACGGGCTGATCAGCTACGCCGAATTCCTCCGCTGGGACGGCGAGAACCAGCACGTGGAATGGATCGATGGAAGGATGGTTGCGATGGCGGCCGTGACGCATGAACATGCGCTGTTGAACCAGTTCCTCCTCGGCACGATTCCTGCATTCGTCGAGCATCATGATCTTGGCGAGATTCTTTCTGATCCATTCCAGATGAAAACCGGCCCCGACTTGCCCGGCCGCGCGCCCGACATTCTGTTTGTCGCCAAGGCAAACCTGCATCGCGTTAAGCGAGTATTCGTCGACGGCCCGGCCGACCTGGTGATTGAAGTCATCAGTCAGGGCAGCAAAGCGACCGACCGAATCCACAAATACGGCGAATACGAGCGCGGCGGCGTCCGCGAATACTGGCTGCTGGACCCGCTTAAAAAACAAGCCGATTTCTTCCTCCGCAACCGCCGGGCAACTTTTGAATCGGTCAAGGTTGAAGGCGGCATTTATCGCAGCGCCGTCATTGATGATCTTTGGATCAAGGTAGACTGGCTTTGGAAGCGGCCGAAGGTCCTTACGGTGCTCAAGCAGTGGAAACTCGTGTGACGAGGATATCCACGAAGTCTCGGCGCAGTATCAAAATTTTATAGAGGCGATTGCGCGGCTCAGTTTGAGTGCCGTCCGTATGGCCGCTTCCGGATTTGTCGTGGTGCCCCGATTGATTCGCGATATGATCATCATAGGAGTTGATGATGACGATTGAAATTCCCGATAGCTGGCTTGCGGAGACGGGCGCGCAACCGCGTGAAGTCGCAGTCGAGATCGCGTGCAGGTTGTTTGCCGCGCAGATGCTGTACAAGTCTCAAGCGGCGAAGTTGGCGGGACTTACACGGGTGGAGTTTGAAGACGAGCTGGCGAAGCGGGGCCTTCCTTGGATCATCTACACGCTGGACATGCTGGAAGACGACCTGAAGACACTGAAGCCAGATCGGGGAAAAGTCACGCGTGCTGGTCATCAGTGATACATCGCCTGTGCGGGCATTGCATTACATCGAGGCGCTGCAGGTTCTGGGTGAACTATACGGCCGCGTGCTGGTCCCTTCCGCAGTGGCTGCTGAGTGTGTACGTGGAACACGATACCTGCCAGCGGTTCCGGTTCGCCAATATCCGTTCATCGAAACGGTCGATCCATCGTTGCTGTTGACGTTCGATCCCGCCCTTGATGCCGGCGAGGTCGCTGCAATCAGCTTGGCGGTGGAATTGCGGGCCGACCGATTGCTCATCGATGAAGCGCAGGGCAGGCACGCGGCCGCAAAGTTAGGACTTGAGATCGTCGGGGTGCTTGGCGTGCTTCTGGAAGCGAAGGGCCGTGCGCTCATTCCCGCGGTTCAGCCGTTGATTGCGCGCCTGCGTTCGGAATTTCGTTTTTTCGTCTCCGATGCGGTTGTAGGCAAAGTGCTTCGCACGGCTGGCGAGGCATAAGATCGCTCATGAGAAACAATCGCCTCGCTCAAGAAACCTCGCCATATCTGCTGCAGCACGCCCATAACCCGGTGGACTGGTATGCGTGGGGGCCGGAAGCGTTTGAGCGTGCTCGTCGTGAAGATAAGCCGATCTTTCTCAGCGTCGGTTACTCCACCTGTTACTGGTGCCACGTGATGGAGCGGCAGAGCTTTGAAATTGAAGCGGTCGCCGCCGTTATGAACGAGCATTTTGTCTGTATCAAAGTCGACCGCGAAGAACGGCCGGACGTCGACCAGCTTTATATGACCGGCGTGCAGGTGCAAACCCGCCGTGGCGGCTGGCCGATGAGCGCCTTTCTTACGCCCGATTTGCAATACTTCTACGGCGGCACCTACTTCCCGCCCCAGGATGCGCATGGCCGGCCGGGTTTTGTAACGTTGCTGCGCGGGATTCATGATGCGTGGAAAAACCGTCGTGATGAAGTGATGCGGTCGGCTCGGTATTTCACTCAAATACTCCGGCAACTCTCCGTTACAGCTAAGCCGCAAGCGGCGATCGAAATTGGCGCGGCCGACATTGCAAAGCTTGTTTTGCGATCGATTGATGATTTTGATGTCGTCGATGGCGGTTACGGCGACGCGCCCAAGTTCCCGCGCGAAACATTGCTCGAGCTGCTGCTGGCTTCGATTGCCGAAAAATCGTCGATCCTCCACACAGTCGAAAATCAAAGATCGACAATTGAAAATCAGCTCATCGGCACGCTCGACGCCATGATGTACGGTGGTATTCGCGATCAACTGGGCGGCGGGTTTCATCGATACAGCACCGATGCCCAATGGCTGGTGCCGCATTTTGAAATCATGTTGTACGACAATGCGATGCTGGGCTGGATCTACGCCGAAGCGTCGCGGCGGTTTGAGCACGATCGCTATGCCGTCGTGGCGCGCGAGTTGTTTGATTTCGTGCTCCGTGAGATGACCTCGCCGCAGGGTGGGTTTTATACAGCGATCGATGCCGAAGTCGATGCGCAGGAAGGCATGCCGTACCTCTGGTTGCCCGAACAAATCCGACGCACGCTGACTGATGAAATGGGCAAGGAGATGGGTGCGCCATTTTCTAATGATCAAGCGGCGCTGTTCATGCAGGTGTTCGGAATCGATCGGGGTTTCAATTTCGCCGACCCGCATCAAGGCTCGGGCACGCCGGACAAAAACATTCTGTTCGTCTCCGACGTAGTGGTATATCATGAAAATTTCGATCTGCTCAAGCGCATGCGTTGGACACTGCTGCAAGAGCGCGACAAGCGCAAGCAGCCGCTGCTGGATACAAAAATTATTACCAGTTGGAACGCCCTGATGATTCGCGCGCTCGCGCACGCCGGCGCTTGTTTGGACGAACCCCGCTACACCCACGCCGCGGCGGAAGCCGCGGATTATCTGGTCAAAAAACATATGAAACCAGACGGCACCATCATCCGCACCCAACGCGACGGCGTGGGCAACTATGCCGGTTTCATCGACGATTACGCATTCTTAACCGACGCGCTGCTGACGCTGCATGACGCCACGGGCGAACAGAAGTGGCGAACAAATGCCCAAGCCGTCGCCGATCAAATGGTTCGCCGCTTCGAAGACGCATCCGACGGCGGGTTCTTCTTCACCGACGCCGCCGCCGATGACCTGATCGTCCGCCAGAAATCCGCCACCGACAGCCCGCTGCCGTCGGGCAACGCCATCGCCGCCCGAGTCTTGATCAAACTCGGTCAAACGGATGCCGCGCGGCGGACGCTCGGCGGTTTCGCGGAACAAACCCATCAGCAGGCCGAAGCCATGAGCAGCATGCTCCACGCGATGATCGATTACTTGAAGCGGGTGCCGACGCTGCGTGTCGAGCCTTCGCCATTACAGTCGCCGCTCTCAACGCGCGCACCCGACGCCGCGAAGATCGTTGAGGCGACGGTTCAGCGCCTGGGCGATGGGAAAATCGAACTCATGCTAAACATCGCCGACGGCTGGCACATCAATGCCAACCCCGCCGGCGACCGGCTGTTGCCAACAGAGGTCCGCGTGGCCGCCGACCCCGACGCGCGAGTGACCTACCCGCCCGCCGAGTTCATGCAGCCTTCGCCGGATCGACCCGCGGTGCCCATCTATCACGGGACGGTTCGATTCGTTATCGAATCAACCGCTCGCACCGGCGATTTGGCCGTCCTGTATCAACCCTGCGATGACGCGCGCTGCCTCGC
>CAZXLA010000040.1:0-22207 GCA_964641895.1 uncultured Tepidisphaeraceae bacterium | reverse complement strand
CTGCGCCGGCGGTCCGCGTGCGGAGTTTTGAATCCAGCTTCGCCGCCGCCATCAGCGATGCCGATTCTGCCGACACCCACACCGTCACCTGGAACTTCGGCGACGGCACGGTACTGAGCTTCAACAGCATCGCCGACGCGCTGAACGTCCGCCACACCTTCGCCAACGCCGGCGCGTTCGATGTGACGCTCACCGTGACCGACTCGGCCGGTGCTATCGCTACGTCAATGCAATCCGTCGCCGTCGGCAAGTTTGCCACGGTCACGCAGAGCGACGGAACCAAACAATTGCTCGTCGGCGGCAGCGACGGCCGCGATCGCATTTGGTTCCGCTACAAAGACAGCCAGCGCCGCCTCATCGTCTATATCGACGGCGCCAAAGCCGGCGAGTTCGACAAGGTGAAGAGCCTCATCGTCCGCGGCGGCGCCGGCGACGACGCGATCTGTCTTTGGCGCAAACCATCGTGCATGTCGGTCGAGGTCTTTGGCGACGCCGGAAACGATCTCATCCACGGATCGAGAAGCAACGACATCCTGCACGGCGGCGACGGCAATGACTCACTCTTCGGCGGCCGCGGCAACGACAAACTCTTCGGCGACGCCGGCAATGACATCCTCCTGGGCAACCAAGGCCGCGACTATTTAGAAGGCGGCGACGGCGACGACACCCTCATCGGCGGCAGCGGCTGCAGAGACAGCCTCGTCGGCGGCGCCGGCAATGACACGTTCGTCGTCAAGAAAGGCAAAAAGGATTCCTACACCCTCGAAGCCGGCGACGTGCTGGTGAATAAGTTCAGAAAAATCTGCCTCCCCGCCGCGGCGTGATACATCCCCTCATCCCCTCTACCGGTACCCGGGGGAGGGTTAGGGAGGCGGCACTGTGGCGAACCCGATCGCGCCGCAGCGCATCGAAACCTCACCGAGTTCGCCCGAACTCTGGGCAAGGGCAAGGAGGAAAACCCCGCCGGGCAGGATGAAAATCTTGCCCGGCGGTTTGGGTCTAACGCAACATTTTGTCGATGATTTTTCTTCGGCGCCACCGAGGCTCTAGCGTAGCTCTAACGTAGGGTGCGCTTCAGCGCACCTTGGATGGCCGGTAACCTTGGCATTCCACGAGCGTTCAAACGTTGCGCTGAAGCGCACGCTACGGCGCGGTACAACGCGGGGGCACCGAGGCATGGGTTCCCCACTTCAACGATCGCTGGCGCGGGCGCGCACAAAATGGGCGGCATTTACTTGACTTTTTAATATTTGTTAGGGTATTATTTGGTGTGGTGGCCCGGCGTGGTTTTCGCGCCGTCGCGTTCTTTGACAACCTCATACCTGGAAATGAGGGGTCAGAGCGCAGGACTCCGTTAACCACTTTGGCGCTTCGATTCGTCGTGTTAAATCAGGCGGTGCGGTGTCGCGGCGTGAAGGGGCGTGGTTCGATGTCCAAAATGTCCCACTAACTCAAAAAGCTGACAGCCGTTAGCGGAGAGCGGCGGGAAGGGGCGGGCGTCGGGAAACCGGGGTCAGCACGAGCCATCGGGTTTTGGGGTGGTGATTACTTGTGTGGTGTTAATTACTTTTTCTGTACCCACCGCCGCAAGGGGGCACTTCATATTATTCACCTCTTCCGGAACGCATTGCCGAATTTAATACGGTAGCATGCAGCCATCGCGGGCCGTGTTTGGTGCCGTGGCATGTCTGTGCGCGTTGTTCAATCCAGAAGGAATAATCATGTCTTTTCACGTCCATAACCGGCTCTTTAGTCGAACCCGTGGCTGTCGAACCAGTGCCCTTGGCAACGGAGTCGATCACTCGAAAAAATCCATTGCAGCGTGCCTGACGGCCGCCATCCGGCCATGTGTGGAGCAGATGGAAGGCCGGCGGATGCTCAGCGCCGGCGACCTTGACCCCTCCTTTGACATGGATGGTAAGGTCACCACCGCAATCGGCGACAGCAGCTTCGCCAACGCCGTCGCGGTGCAATCAGACGGACGGCTGATCGTCGTCGGAGGCTCATCGGCGGGCGACACTGACTTTGCCATCACCCGTTACAACACCAATGGCAGCCTCGATACAGATTTCGGCGGCGGCGATGGCATCGTCACCACCGACTTTTCCAGCACGCTGGCCGTCGCCACCTCGGTGGCCATTCAGACCGACGGCAAGATCGTCGTCGCCGGATACGCGGTCGATCCAAGCCCCGGCGGCGATATTGATTTTGCCGTCGCCCGCTACAACACCGACGGCAGCGCCGATCCTTCGTTCAACGGCGGCGGCAGTCTGCTGACCGATTTCGGCAACGGTGATGACATCGCCGGCGGCGTGGCCATTCAAAGCAATGGCATGATTGTTGTCGCCGGAACGGCCGGCGGGGTCGATTTCGGCGTGGCGCGTTATCAATCCAACGGCATCCTCGACCCAATGTTCGACACCGACGGGCTGGTCACCACCGACTTCGAAGGCAGCTTTGACGGGGCCAACGCCGTGATCGTTCAGCCCGGCGGAAACATCGTCGCGGCGGGGTTTGCTGCCGTCGGCGGAGAGCTTGAGATGGCTCTGGTCCGCTACGACACCAACGGCGCACTCGACACAGGGTTTGCCGGCACCGGAAAAGTGACAGTCAACTTCGGGCTTGGAAACGAAGAGCAGGCGTTTGGCCTAGCGGTGCAGACCGACGGCAAGCTGGTCGCCGCTGGTTACTCGCAGGACCTCGGCGGCGATTCGAATTTCGCGCTGGCGCGATTCAACCCCAACGGAACGCTTGACGCCGGCTTTGATGGCGACGGCCAACTCACCACCAATTTTGTCGGAAGCCCGGAGTTCGCCCGAGGGGTCGCCGTGCAGACCGACGGAAAAATCGTCGCCGGCGGCGACGCATTCGACGGCATCGGCTTTAACATCGCACTGGCGCGCTACAACACCGATGGCAGCCTCGACAGCGGATTTGGCGCCGGCGGCCTAGTCACCACCGATTTCGCGGCGAGTGACGATCAGGGCTTTGGCGTAGCGATCCAGGGCGATGGAAAGATCGTCGTCGCGGGCCCTACCTTCGACGGCGTGAGCGCCTCCTTCGCGGTCGCACGCTATGAGGCCAGCGCCGTCATAACCAATACGCCGCCCGTTGCCAACGCGGGTGGGCCCTATGCGATTGTCGAAGGCGGCACGCTCTCGCTCGATGCATCGGCGTCGGCCGATGCGGATCTTGATCCGCTCATGTATGCTTGGGACTTGGACAACGACGGCAGCTTTGACGACGCCACCGGCGTTGCGCCGACGATCACCTGGTCGCACCTTCAATCGTTGCTCGCCAGTGATGACGGCAACGGCACGGCATCGTTCCTTGTTAAAGTGCGTGCCGATGACGGACAAGCGACCAATGATGCTTCGGCTACCGTCGCCCTCGGAAACACCGCGCCAACTGCGGTTCTGAATTCCGGCGCCGCTGTGACCTTGTACGGCGCTTCGAGCGTCAGCTTCACCGGCGCGTCCGATCCTTCAGCGGTGGATACGGCGGCGGGGTTCACCTACAGCTTCGATTTCAACAACGACGGCGACTTCACCGACGCCGGCGATGTCGCGGGCTCCACGACTGCCAACGCGTCGTTCACCTACTTCACCCCCGGCCCGTACACCGTCCGCGGGCGCATCGCCGACAAAGATGGCGGGTTCAGCGATTACACAACCGCCGTCACCGTGAATGCGCCGGCAACCGCATCGGTCATCGCTGATCCGGTTAATCCGGGGACCCACAGCGCGCTGCTGCTCTACGGATCGGACAACGCCGACATCATCATCATTCTCGCCGGCGCAAACGGCGCGCTTCAGGGGTCGTTGACCGGAACACTTTCGTTCGGAGCGCTCGCCCCGCTGGCGGGTAAACCGTTCGGCCGGGTGATCATCCACGCGCGCGGCGGCAATGACACGGTTGTGGTCGCGGCGGGCTCGCTTGAGGTCGCGGTATTTGCCGGCAATGGCAATGACAGCGTGCTCACTGGCGCCGGCCGCGATGTGCTCGTCGGCGGCGACGGCAACGACCGCCTCTACTCCGGTGCCGGCAATGATCTGGTCATCGGCGGCAACGGTGGAGATTTGATCCGCGGCGACGCCGGCAACGACGCCCTGATCGCCGGCAGGACCGACTTCGATGGCGCCCTGCTCACGCTCACCGCTTTGGCCAGTGGAGCAATCCCGCTGTCGACCGGTTTCATGCACGATGACGCCGCCCGAGACACGCTCACCGGCAACACGGGCGTGGATCGCTTCTTCGCCAACCAGTCCGACGGAATCGTCATCGACCTCATCACCGATCAATCGGGATCGGAGACCTGGGAAGATTTAGTCTGAGTGAGGCGTGTCATCGGCGTGGCGTGGCGCCCTTCAACGGCACGCGACACCGATGGCACTTGCGACGAACAACTCACAACCGGCGAATCAGAGTCGATCGTCTCAACTGCGACGCGCAGTTGAGACGATCTTTTTTTCAGAGCCGCGGAAAAGACCGTGAAACTGCGACACGGATGGATCGATCGCTGTGTTGCGGGTAAATTCCCCCGCTCGATCAACAACCCAATCGGAGAACCATGTCTACCACGCTCGCTCCCACACTTGCCCATCGTTTGGCCGCCTACGCACATCAACTATCGTTCGATAAATTGCCCAAAGAAGTGGTTCATGAAGCCAAACGCGTTGTGATTGACAGTTTCGGCACGGCCCTGGGCGCATACCACGAAGAACCAGTGGCGGCGGCGCGGAAGCTGGCGTGTGAGTTTTCGGCCAAAGCGGGCGCGACGGTGCTCGGCACGAAACACAAGGCCCCGCCGGATTGGGCGGCGTTTACCAACTGCTATCATGTGCGCTACTTCGACTACAACGATACCTACTTGAGCAAAGAACCGGCACACCCCAGCGACAACATCTGCGCGGTCCTCGCCGCCGGGGAAAGCGTAGGGGCGAACGGCCGGCAGTGGATCGAGGCTATCGTGCTGGCTTACGAAGTGCAATGCCGCTTTTGCGACGCGGTGAGCATTCGCGCGCGCGGGTGGGATCACGTGACCTACGGCGCATTTTCGACAGCGCTGGGTTGTGCGAAAATCTTCGGGCTTGATGTAGAGAAAATGCGCCACGCCGTAAACATTGGGGGAGTCGCTTGCGCCGCCCTCCGACAATCAAGAGTCGGAGAGCTATCGCACTGGAAAGGTTGCGCATTTGCGAATGCGGCGCGCCAGGGCGTGTATGGCGCGATGCTGGCTCGTGCGGGCATCACCGGGCCGGCACCGATATTTGAAGGGGAGAAGGGGTTCGACAAGCTCGTGGCCGGCGAACCGATGCACGTGCCCTATCCCTTCGGCGAACGGCCAATGCCGCAGGCGAGCGCCGACGACTACATGATCCGCCAAAGCTGCATCAAGTATTACCCGGCGGAGTATCACGCACAGTCTGCGGTTTATATTGCTTTGGAGTTGAAGAAATCGATGGGGATCAAAGACGGCAGCGAGGTGGAATCGATCCTGATCGAAAGCCACGACGCAGCGGTGGATATCATCGGCAGCGAACCGGAAAAGTGGCGTCCGGATTCGCGCGAAACCGCCGATCACAGTCTGCCGTACATGGTTGCGGCGGCGCTGGCCGATGGGGAGTTGACCGATAAGCAGTTCGAGCCGTCGCGCTTCAAAAACGAAAAGCTGCTTTCGCTGGTGGCGAAGGTAAAAGTGCAGCGGCACGCGGAGCTGTCGGCAATGTATCCGGGCGCGGTGGGCAACATCGTGCACATCAAGTTGAAGGAAGGGCGCACGAGCACGATGCGCCTCGACCACGCCCCCGGCCACGCGAAGAATCGATTGAGTGACGATCAACTGTTGCTGAAGTATCACACACTGAGCGATCCAATCGTCGGCAAAGACCGCGCGGGCAAGCTGGCCGATTGGGTGTGGAAGCTGGACGGGCAGACGGATTTGTCGGGGGTGTTTAGGTTTATTGAGATGTGACAGGGTTGTGGGTGGTTGGTCGTTGGTTGTGAGATGGTTCGCGCTCGCAGGTCCAACCCACAACTTCCAACCTCCAACAAACAAGCCCTTCTCTGTGTCCTCTGTGTCTCTGTGGTTAAACTATCCGCATGGCGTCCAAGCCCGCACAACTCCGACAACTCCTCGCCGCCGGCTGTGTGCCGATGCCCGGGGCGTTCAATGCGCTTACGGCTCGGCTGATTGAGCAGGTGGGCTTTCCCGCGGTGTATGTGAGCGGCGCGGGGCTGACCAACGCCACGTGCGGCGTGCCGGATATCGGACTGATCGGGCTTGACGAATTCGCCAAACTCGCCGGCTACATCGCCGCGGCGGTCAACGTGCCGGTTGTGTGCGATGCCGATACCGGCTTCGGCGGGCCGGCGAATGCGGCGAGAACGGTTCAACTTTACGAACGCGCAGGCCTCGCGGGAATGCATATCGAAGATCAGGAGTTCCCCAAGCGCTGCGGGCATTTGGCGGGCAAGGACGTGATCGCGTGTGATGAGATGGTCGCCAAGATCAAAGCCGCCGTCGCCGTGAAGAATGATAAGGACTTTCTCATCATCGCGCGAACCGATGCGCGAGCGGTCGAAGGCTTCGATGCCGCTGTCGAACGGGCGAAGCGATACGTTGCGGCGGGTGCCGATGCGATCTTCCCCGAAGCGATGGAGTCGGCCGACGAGTTCGCGGCGTTTGCGAAGGCAATGCAGGGTTCCGGCGTCAGCGGGCAGGGGTCAGCAGGTCAATCTGAACTCCGAACCCTGAACCCTCAACCCTATCTCATGGCCAACATGACCGAGTTCGGCAAAGGCGAACTGATCCCGCTCGCCGAACTCGCCGCCATGAGCTATCGAATGGTGATCTACCCGCAGACGGCGCTGCGCGTGATGATGAAATCGGCCGAGGCGTGCCTGCACGATCTCAAGCAATGCGGCACGCAATCGCCGTGGCTCGATCGCATGCAGACGCGCAAGGAATTATACGATCTGCTGAAGTACGACCCGACCGCGGAGACATGGCCGTGACATCACTCCCTCGCCCGGTACGCCGGGAGAGGGCCGGGGTGAGGGTTCTTCCGGCGAACAAGCCCAGGTGTTTCGCCCAAAACCTGAAAGACGTGAGTAACTCGGCGAACGTACGCATTCACCCGCCACAAGAACCCCCACCCTAACCCTCCCCCGGAGTACCGGGAGAGGGGAACAGAGGTTACATTTGCTGCCGGTGATTTTTCCCATCCTCCTGCTTCTGGCCGCAAGCTTTGTTCTCTCGTTCGCGCTCACGTTCGCGATGATCAAGCTCGCGCCGCGCATCGGCTTCGTTGACTCGCCCGGCCATCGCAAGATCCACCGCAACCCCAAGCCGCTGGGTGGGGGCGTGGCGATCGTCTGGGCGGTGGCGATACCACTGCTGGTCGCAATTCTTTGGAATGCGGCCGGTCCAATTCTTGATCGATTTGCTCCCGACGGTGCCCTGATGCTCGCGCTCGCACGGGGGGCGAAGCAGCAAATTCCCCTCGCTCTCGGTCTCCTCGCCGCAACGCTGATCCTCCACATCCTCGGCCTGATCGACGACAAGCGCGCGTTGGGACCATACGCCAAGCTTGTCGTGCAACTTGCGGTTATTACGGCATTCGTTTTCTGGTTCGACGTCCGGGCGCTGACCGCACTCGACACTCTCTCACTCGGTACTTGGCCTTCCATACTCATCACGGTCCTCTGGATCGGCGCCATCACCAACGCCTTCAACTTCCTGGACAACATGGACGGCCTGAGCGCCGGCGTCGCCGCGGTGTGTACCACGGCGTTTCTGATCACGGCCATTCTCATCGAACAATGGTTTGTCGCTGCCACGCTCGCCCTGCTGCTTGGCGCGGTGCTGGGATTCCTGGTCTGGAACTTCCCGCCGGCGAAGATTTTCATGGGGGATTCGGGGTCGCTGGTGATCGGCTTCATCCTCGGCGTGCTGACGGTGCGCACCACATTCCTCCCCAAAGGCGAAGACTTCGCCGCCGGGTGGTATGCAATCTTCGCGCCGCTCATCGTGCTGGCGGTGCCGCTTTACGATTTTGCGGTGGTGACGATCATTCGCATGAGCCGCGGGCACTCTCCTTTTAAAGGCGACACCAATCACTTCAGCCACCGCCTGTGCGCGCGTGGCATGAGCCGCCGCACGGCCGTGCTCTGCATTTACTTAGTGACCGCCGCAACAAGCGCGTCGGCGATTGTATTGACGCAAGTTCGCAGCACTTTGGCCGCAGTGCTGATCTTCTGTCAGACGATATTGGTATTGGGCCTGGTGGCGCTGCTTGAGCAGCACCCGTTACCGCAGGCCTGGCGAGACGATGAGCAAATCCCCGAGCAAGACCGCAACTGATCGCAACCTTCGCGTGGAATATTACGACTGGTCGCGCTGGTTGCCCATGTTCACCAGCGTCGCCTTCGCGCTGGCGGTGGCGTTGGTCATCGCCCGCGGCATCAGCAGTGACTTTCTGCGCGAAGCGTTCGATGCCGTGCCCGGCGGCGATGCCGCGCCGCACGCGGGGCTTCCCGATACAGCTGTTTCACTCGACCTGCTCTGTTTTCTCCCCGCGTTGCTGGTGCTCATCCGGCGTGCGCTCGATCGCACGTACGTCCTTCGATTTTCCATCGCGCACGCACTGTTCCTGGCCTTGGCATTACTGGCATGGGTGAGCACGTTCTGGTCGGCCGACCGCTTCGCCGCCGGAGTGGGCGGGTTCCACTTTCTTGCGGCGGCGGCTGTGTGCTGGGCCGGGTCGCAGCTCGTGCGGTCGTGGCAGCGGCTGCGCGTCATCGGGGCGATGGCGGCGGGCATTCTTGCGGTGATCGCGCTGCAGGGAATATTCTATCGCACCGTCGAACTCGCCGACCTGCAGCGGATGATCGAGAAAGACAAAGCCCGCATCATGGCCGAGCGCGGCTGGACCGCCGACAGCTTTGCCTGGAAGCAGTTTTCGCGCAAGGTCGCTAACGGTGAAATGCTCGGCTTTTACACATCCCCGAACACCACTGCCGCCATGATCGTCACGCTGGCCGCGATCGTTGCGGCGCTGGCGGCACAACGTCTGCGCGACCGCGACGAACCCGTCTGGCCGATCGCGCTGATCGTCGTCGTTCTTGCGTCGCTTTACGTGCTCTATTTCACCGGCGCCCGCGCGGCGTTGGTGACGCCCATTATTGCGATCGCGTTGATCGCAATCGGTTGGAAATTCGGCGCGCGGTTGTCGCAGCGACGTCGAACCGTCTTCGCAGCCGCATGCGGCTTCGCGGCAGTTTGCACGTCGGGTGTGATCGGCCACGGCCTGTATCACGGCACACTCTTGCACGATTCCCTCACCTTCCGATGGAAATACTGGCTCGGCAGCGCCGCGGTTTTCAAAGACCATTGGCTCACCGGCGTGGGCTACGGCAACTTCGGCTACTCCTATCTGGCCCACCGCCTTCCCGAAGCGTCGGAGGAAATCAAAGACCCGCACAATCTGTTCGTGCGTGCGTTTGTCGAACTCGGCGTCGTCGGCGGATTGCTCATGATCGGTTTCCTCGTGCGACTTGCGTGGGAAATCACCCGGCCGATTCTTCCGCCCTCGCCGACAGCTCAGCCGGCACTGGCGACCAAGCCGGGACTTGGATTGGTTTTGGCGATCGCCATTCTGGCCTCACTGCTCAACACCTTCGCCGCTATCGATTTTGCCCGCGATCCGGGCTACGTCGCCACCGAACTGCTCCGACGGTTGCTCATGCTCGGCCTGCTGCTGCTCACCTTCGCGGCCGCTTCGGTTCGGTCTGCCAAGAGCGTTCACCTTGATGATCGCCCGGCCCCGCTGCTACTGCTCGGACTGATCGCTGCCGTTGCGGTGTTTCTTGTACATAACCTTATCGACTTCGCGCTGTTCGAACCTGGCCCGATGCTGCTTTTCGCGCTGCTGTGCGGCGCGCTCATCGGCGTGCGCGGCGAATCGCTTGCGGGCAGGAAAAAGTGGAACCGCGCCAGCGTCGCACTCACCGGCGCCGCGCTTACTGCGTGGCTGGTGGCGTTGATCGCGTTCGTGCTCCCGCTGGTCGATGCTGAAACACGCGCCCAGAGAGGCGATGACCTGCTCCGCGCCAACAACCCCCGCGCCGCCACCGCCGCGTATAAGTATGCATTTGATAACGCCCCGTTGCGCAACGCGGACTACGCCTACCGCGCCGGCCGATCGCTGATCATCGAAAACCGCGACCCCGCCGAAACCGAGCTGTGGCTGAGCCAGGCCATCGCCGCCAACTTAAAAGACGGCAATTACCGCCTCACCCGCGCGTCATTCCAGCTAAGCCAACCCGACAACAAGCAAAACCGTCGGCAGATCATCGCCGACTTGCAATCCGCCGTCGCGCTCGACCCGAACAACATTCAATCGCGCCTGCGCTTAGCCGAGACCTTTGACCGCTTCGGCGACCGTTCCAAGGCAAGCGAGCAATATCGCAAAACCATCGAGCTCAACGACCAGCTTAATTCCGATGAACCTAAGCGCCTCCCTGCCGCTGACTTGGATCGCATCAAATTACTAATCATCAAGTGATCAAACCCGGCGCTGAAGCCCGCGCCCTCGCGTGTGATCCCTCCTTGGCACTGCCCCGGGGTATCGGGAGAGGAGGCCAGATCACGTTGTAACACTGTCGGGAATCTCGGCATTGTGACTCACACTTTGGACGTCTTCGTTATCTTCAAGCGCATCGACGAGTTTGAGCAATTTCTGAGCAGCGTCTACGTTGATGTTGACGGTATTGTTCGGCAGGTATGTCACTTCGCCGGCTTCGATGGGCACTTTGGCGTTGACCAAGCCTTCCCTCACCTTCTGAAAAGTGACGGGCGAGGTAATGACTTCGAAGACTTCGCCTTGGTTCTTTACATCATCGGCGCCGAACTCCAGGGCTTTTTCCATCAGGTCGTCTTCGGCGATGGCGTCTGACTTGATGGTGATCACGCCGCACTTGGTGAACTGGAAAGCCACCGCGCCGCTTTGCGCAAGGTTTCCGCCCGCGCGTTCGAGCACGGCGCGCAGGTCGGGCGCGGTGCGGCTGCGGTTGTTGGTGAGGGCGTCGATCATGATCGCCACCCCGCCGGGGGCGTAGGCTTCGTAAACGGCGGGCTCGTAGTTTTCTGCGCCGAGTTCGCCGGTGCCCTTTTTGATGGCTTTTTCGATCGTATCGCGCGGCATGTTGACGGCTTTGGCTTCGTCGATCACATAGCGCAGGCTCAGGTTTTCCGCGGGGTTTCCGCCACCGGCTTTGGCGGCGATGATGATTTTGCGGGCGATCTTGCTCCAGATCTTGCCGCGCATGGCATCGTTGGCGCCTTTGGCGCGTTTGATTTTCGACCAATGACTGTGACCGGCCATATCTCTATTTTCGATTTTTGATTTTCGATTTTCGATTGGGGGCCGGCATTGCGTCGGCTTGCTGCTCTTCAATCCAAAATTAAAAATCTCAAATCAAAAATCTCCTTCACTTTCCATCGGTTCTCGCCTCGACGATCGGCGCCACTTCCACCGGCACGCCTTCGGCGCGCTGGCGGAGTTTATTCTGCAGATCGACTCGGAGCCGCGTGTATTCTTCGCGATCGCTTCTGATTTGTCCGAGAAGCTCCTGCGCCCGCCGCCAGCTTGAGGCGGCCGACTCCGTGTCGCCCAAACGGTAAAGCACATCGGCGTAGTGATCAATCAGCACCGGGTCGACCGGCGAAGCATTATCAACCGCTGTGGCAAGATACCCTCGGGCATCGTTGAAGCGACCTTGCTTGTACAACGCCCAGCCGAGGGTGTCGAGATAGGCCGAATTATCCGGCTCGGCGGCCACGGCAATGCGGGCCATCGCCTCGGCGCGGGGCAGTTCTTTACCGGCTTCGATCCAGAAATAGGCCAGATCGTTGTTGCATGCAACGTGCCGCGGATCGATCTGCAGCGCTTGTGCCATTAACTCTTCGGTGCGCAATTTCTCGCCGAGCTGATGAAAGACGTTCGCGACGAAATAAAGCAGATTCGGCTCGCCGGCGGCATCGGCGGCGGCGGCTTCGAGTTCCCGCACCGCCGCGGGGGTTTGTCCCTGCGCGATCTGAGTTAACACGATCGCTTGGATCAGGTTCCCATTTTTGGGAACGGCGCGCCGACGCCGCCCTAACTCTTCAAGAAAGCGCTCCATCCGGCCGGATTGGGCGAACGCCAAACGCATCTTGTTGAGCACCGCGGGATCGGAATCGGTTTCATCAGCAAGATCGGCCAGCAGCACCTCGGCGGCGGCTTCCTGCCGTGTGGCGATCAGGGCATCGGCCTGTTCCAGCCGCGCGCCGACCGACGTCGGATCGTTCGCCAGCCACGTGTTCACCACCTTCAGCGCCGGGCCAGCGGCGCTGCTTTGCGTGTAGTGGCCGATGAGCAGCAGGTAACCCTGATCGAACGCGGGGTAATCGCTGATCAGCTTCCACATCGCCTGTTCAAACTTCTGCGTCTGGTTGGCGCGAAAAAGCGAGACCGCATGCGCCAACTGAAACTCTGCCGGCGGATCAATGCCGGGTGATTGCAGCGCCTTGGCGAACAGCGGCAGTTCAGTGGGCGACGGCAGCGAGCGGGCGGCGCTGATGGCTTCGATCATCAGCGCCAAGTTTTCATCGCCGGCCGACCGAGCCGATGCGGCAAACTCGACCACCGAGGATTTTTTCTCGTCATCGCTGCGCTGATCCAGCCAGATTTGCTCGACCCGCAGAAGCCACGCCGCGGCGAATATCGGGCGGGCGTCAATTGCTTTTTGCAGCGCCGCGCGGCTGACGACATTCCGCCCCGCTTCTGCGGCCACCCGCGCCAGCCAATATTGCTTTGCCGCCTCGGCTTCGGGGGCGACGGCAAGCCTCGCAAGATCATCCGGCCGCAGCACCCCAGGCCGCCAGCTTTGCACCAGCGGCGACCAGAGCGGGGCGAGCTCGACGGTGGACTTGGGCGCCCGAACCGTCGCGGCGACGATTGCCCGGGCTGATGCCGATGCGTCACCCCGCTTCAGCCCGAGGCGCACCAGACGCCGGAGCAAAGCAATGTTCGGCCGGCCCTGTGTTGCAGCGCTGGCGATGAGCGATTCGGCGTCCGCCTCCCGCCCTTGCGCCGCCAGAAGCTCGACCAGCGCCAGCGTGATCGATTGATCGTCGGGCGAACCTTGTTGCAGCTTCTGAAGTTCCTGGAGCGCGCGTGCGTCACCATCGGCGCCATCGGCGCGGTAGACGTCGCGGAGCAACTCAATTGAGGGTGGGCTGGCGCGGAACTTTCGAACCAATTCGCCAGCGCGTTGTCGAGCCTTGTCGGCCTCCCCCGCCGCGAGTTGCACGCGAACGAGGCGCGCCTGAGGTTCGAATGCGTCGGGCGCGGTTTCGGCAATTTTCTGATAAAGCGAGATGGCCGCCGCGTACTTTCCGCGCCGCTCGTAGAGGCGCGCCAGTTCAACCTGTAACGGTTCGGGCCTGCGAGCCAGCGCCGCCACCTGTGGGTTTCCCCGGATCGACAGCGATTTGCGCGAGAGCCGCCACAATAGTTTTTCATATTGCTCGATGGCGGCGCGCTCGTGACCATTTTGCTGGAGCAGCCGCGCCAAATCGTAATCCACTGCGGCGGCGGCGCCGTCGTTGGTGGCGTAATCGTGCGTCTTGGTGGCAATGATCAGCGTCCGCAGCGCTCGATCGGGCGAATAGCGTACTTGCAGCCGCGCCAGGTCGTGCTGAGCCTCCAGCCAGTCGGGCTTGATGGCGACGGCGCGCTCAAACGCCTTCATGGCCTTATCGGGCAGCGATGCGGCAAGATATGCCTTGGCAAGCTGGTACTGCACGGCGGCGGAATGGGGGTCGAACTGCGCCGCCTTCTCCAGCAACGTCACGGCGGCATACGGCGGTTCACGCGCCGCCAGCGACGCGCGGCCGCGGGCGTAGTATTCGAGCGCATCAAGTGAGGGTTGCGTGGACGGTGCCGTTGTTGCCCACGCCGTTGTCGCGCCCGCCGTTGTTGCCCACGCTGTCGCCGGTGCCGCGGCAATGGCTTCGCCGGCATCGGGCGCGATCTGGTCGAGCGTCAGTTCGGCCTTCGGATCCACCGCTTTGGCGACCACCAATGGTTGGGTGGTTTCGACGATGCTGCTGCGCTTCGTCGGCGCGCAGCCGCCCAGCGCGAACGCTGTCGCTACAACAACCGCAAACCGAATGGGCAGGCTAAGTGGCATCACCCTTAATCCTAGTGACGCAACTCAATTATGGAATGACTTTGTTGAGCGGATAAGTAATGATCCCGCTCGCCCCGGCGCGCTTGAGCTTGGGAATCAGCTCGCGTTCCTGCTTTTCTTCCAGAATCACCTCGATCGCCACCCACGCAGCATCGCTCAGCCGGCTGATGGTGGGGCTTTTCTCCGCCGGCAGCATCGCGACGATGGCGGGCAATGACGCTTCGGGGCAGTTCATCTTCAAACCAATTTTCGTCCGCGCCTCGATCGCCCCGCGGAGCAGCATGGCGATATTCTCCATTTTCTCGCGCTTCCACGGCACATCCCATGCACGTTTGGATGCAATGAACCGCGTGGTGCTGCTGAGAATGGTATCGACGATGCGCAGGTTGTTGGCGCGAATGCTCGAACCGGTTTCGGTGATATCAACAATGCCATCGAGCAGTCGGGCTTTGATTTCGGTGGTGCCCCAACTGAACTCGACCGTGACAGGAATATTCTTCTCGGCAAAATACCGCCGGGTGGTGTTCACCAGTTCGGTGGCCACGATTTTGCCGCGGAAGTCTTCCGGCGATTGAATGTCGCTTTCATCGGGCACCGCCAGCACCCATTGGGCCGGGTTGCTGCTGGCGCGGGAATACTCCAGTTCGCAGATCTCGACGATCTCATTCTGGCTGCCGTTTTCAACGATCCAGTCGTAACCGGTCAGGCCGCAATCGATAATACCATCGACCACGTAACGGCTGATCTCCTGCGCCCGAAAAAGCACCGCGGCGATCTGCGGATCATCAAACTGCGGGAACACGCTGCGATCGGCAATGCGCAAGCGATACCCGGCCTTGCCGAACAGGTCGACTGTAGCGGCCTGCAGACTACCCGAAGGCAGGCCGATGCGAAGGGAAGATTCGGGGAGGCGGTTGGTCATGGGATTTTGTGGGGTGATGGTGGGGGGTTGTTGGTGGGCGAAAAGTCACCAACTCCGCGACTACCAACCCACAACCAACTAACAACTAACAAACAACAACCAGACACTATTTCTTCTTCTTATGCCGCAAACACCAGAAGAATTTGTAGCACTCATCATCCTTCAACTGGTGCTCGACGAATTTCTGCGCGTCGTCGATGGTGGTTTCTTCTTCGACCAGGCCTTCTTCGCTCAGCGCTTCGAGGATGACACTGTCGACCGGAAACGCGTGGGTGTCAAAGCCGTAGAGCATTACGTAGGCGTCGACGAACGGGTTGACCCCCGGCAGTTCGCGGAAGAACTGGCGGATTTCGCGCTTCGGCAGTGCGCGCACGCGGTCGAGCGACAGTGAGTGTTCGCGGGCGAAGATGCCATTGAGCGCGGTGATGAACATGCTCACCCGGGTTTCCAGTTCCGGCATGCGCGGGCCGATCATTTCGTGCACTTCGAGTTCGGTGGCCACTCGAAGTTCGTTCAAGTCGACAAACTCGGTGTCGATGACTTTAAGCGCTTCGTCGGCCTTCGAGTCGGTCGTGTCAAAGCTGAGGCACGCGCGAACCAGCGCCTGCAGCGGGTCGACCGCCACCAATTCGGGCACCTCGTGCTGTTTCACCAGCTTTTTATAGTAGCTTCTGAGCGCGTCGGCGTGTTTGGTGGCATTTTTCATTCGGGGTGGCTCTTGTTTTCCTGTTTCTCTTCGACCGCTTCGGCGGCGGTAGTGGTGGTGACTTCGGCGGTTGGGCCGGCGACGGCTTCGGTTTCGGCGCGGCGACGGTCAATCTCGGCATTTTCTGCCGCGACTGCCGCAAGCAGGTCCTGCACTTCCATTTCCTTCTTCAATCGATCGTCGATATGAAACCGCAAAAATGGCGCCTGCCGCAGCCGCATGTTTTCGGTCAACCGCACGCGCATCAACCCCGCCGCATGTTTGATGGCGTTGAGTGCCGCGTTCTGCTGGCCCTGGCTGCCCATGATCGTCAGATACACGTCGGCCATTGAAAGATCGTCCGCCACTTTCACGCGCGTGATGCTGGGCATCCCCACAATGCGGGGATCGTTCAGCTCGCGGAGGATGATGATCGCCAACTCCTGTTGAATGGTGCTGGCGACGCGTTCGGTTCTGCGGGACATTTGGATGTTAGCACGGCCGTCTGAGCCGTTTCTTCCTCTGCATAATCACGGCGACGGGCGACCGTGCTACAAAAATTCAATCTGATAATCGGTCAAACTCACGCTTGACGTCAGGCGAACTAAATCCACGATTTTGCTTAGCCCGCCTTCCACATATCGCTTGTCGTTACTCACCATCGCCACGCCCATGATGCACCGTCGGTGCTCATCCAGCGCGCCCACTTCCGCCACCGATACGTTGTGAGTGTTGGCGATGCGATCCTTCAAACTCAGCACCACCCGACGCTTGTCTTTCAAACTGTCGGCGTCGGCGATGGCGATTTCGATTTGAAGGATACCTACTGTCATACAGATAGCCGAGAGCCGAGAGCCGAAAGCCAAGAGCAAGAAGTCGACAGCAACTTGCCTTGCTGCTCTCGGCTCTCCGCCTTCGGCTCTCCGCTGCCAGGCTACAACGTTCGTTCAAATTCCTCGCGGATGTAAAACTCCAGCCGGTCGCCCTGTTTGATGTCGTCGTAGCCCGCAAGCTTAATGCCGCACTCGAAGCCGGTCTTCACTTCCCTGGCATCTTCCTTTACGCGCTTGAGTGAATCGAGCGTGAGATCTTCGGTGATCACGCGCCCGTCGCGGATCAGGCGGGCCTTGCTGCCGCGCTGCACATGACCATCGGTGACCATGCAACCGGCGATGCTGCCCAGTTTGCTGCTCTTGAACACCTGGCGAATCTCGGCGTGGCCGTGGAGTTTTTCGCGCACCTCTTTGGTGAGCATGCCCGATAGCGCCTTCTTCAGATCGTCAAAGATCTCGTAGATGACTCGGTAAAGTTTGATCTCCACATGATTCTGTTCGGCCAGTTGCCGTGCCGACTCGTCGGGCACGACGTGGAAGCCGATGATGCTCACGCGGTTGTCGGTGGGCTTGGCCTTGGTGGCCATGGCCAGTTGCACATCCGATTCGCTGATAGCACCCACGCCGGAGTGGACAACCTTCACCTTTACTTCGGCCGTATTCTGCCCGCCGACCGTGGCGACCAGGGTTTCTATGCTGCCCTGCACATCGGCCTTGATGATGAGATTGATCGTCTTGACGTCGGTCGCGGCGATCTGTTCGAGCAGGTTGTTGCTCGTCACGCGATTCTGGACTGCCAGTTGGCCCTGCCGGTTGCTGGTCGATCGCTCAGACGCGATTTCGCGAGCGCGGTCCAGGTCTTCGACGGCGAAGAACTGATCGCCCGCCGACGGCACTGAGGCCAGGCCGCTGATCACCACCGGCATGCTGGCAGTTGCTTCCTGCAGCGACTGCCCACGGTCGTTGAGAATCGAGCGAATGCGCCCATATCCGCCGCCGGCCAGAACCACATCGCCCACTTTGAGCGTGCCGTCTTGAACTAAAACAGTTGCGACCGGACCCATACCCGGATCGATGCGCGCTTCAATGACCGACCCGCGCGCCGGGGCGGTGGGGTCGTACTTGAGTTCGAGCAGTTCGCTTTGCAGGTCGAGAATCTCAATCAATTCATTAATGCCGTTGCCTGTGACGGCGCTGGTGCGAATCACTTCGGTCTGGCCGCCCCACTCGACGGGGTTGAGTTCCTGTTGGGCGAGTTGGCCCAGGACCATATCGGGGTTTGCATCGGCGCGATCAGACTTGCTCAGCGCGACGACGATCGGCACGTCGGCGGCGCGGGCGTGGTTGATGCTCTCCACCGTCTGTGGCATGACGCCTTCAACCGCGCCGATGACCAGTACGACCACGTCGGTCATATTAGCCCCTCGGGCACGCATGGCGGTAAATGCCTGGTGGCCCGGAGTATCGATGAACGTGACTTTCCGCTGCTTGTCCCCTTCGCCAAGCGATACCATCCACGCGGCCGTGTGCTGCGTGATGCCGCCTGCTTCGCCGGCCGCGACGTTGGCGGAACGAATCTTGTCCAGCAGCGATGTTTTGCCGTGATCGACGTGACCCAGAATGGTAACCACCGGCGGACGCGGCATAAGCTTGGTCGTGTCCTGCTCGCGGCTGTCAAACTCCTTGACCAGCATCTCTTCCATTGTTTCCTGGCGGGCGATCTGTAGTTCCAGCCCGTACGCGGTGGCCATGCCTTTGGCAATTTCGACGTCAATCGACTGATTGATCGTCGCGAAGACGCCCTGCTTCATGAGCTTGCCCATGAGGTCGTTGCTCTTCACGCCCAGCACCGCCGACAGCGACTTGACGGTAATCGGCTCTTCGATGGTGATCGGCTCGCCCTTTTCGATCGTCGTCTTGGCGAATGCGTGCGTTCCGCGGGCCTGGGTTTTGGTCAGGTGGCTGGTGACGTTGGCGCGGCTGGCGGTGGCGGCGCGAAGTTTTTCTTCGCGCTCGTAACGGTCCGCTTCGGTAAACTCTTTAAGTTTTTCGACCGCTTCGCCTCGACGCCCATCCACGCCGCGCCGGCGCGCCGACAGCGATGCGGCGGCCTTCTTGTTCGCGTTACTCTTCTTTTCTGCTTCTTCTTCCTCGTCGGTCTTGCGAACGCCCGCGCCGGTCTTCAATTTGGCGGTCGAAAACTGCGGCGGCGGCTCGTTCGGACCCAAGGGCCGACGTGGACGCGGCGGCGCGAGCGCTTCGGGCTTTTCAATACGAACGATGCGCGGCCCTTGAATCTGGGCCGGCTTCAGGGTGCTCAACTGCTGCGCGACAACGACCGGCTTACGCTCGGGCGAAGCGATACCGCCTCGATTGGCCAACGTAACCGTCGGACGGACCGGCGGCGGACCGCCGCCATGCCCTCGATGCCCGTGGGTGCCGTGATGCGCGGCCCCCCGAGTCGGACCCGTTGAATGCGCGGGTGCCGGGGTGCCATGTGCGGCGGGCGCAGCGGGTGCCGTAATGGCGGGGGCTATAACGTTAACGCTCGGTTGCTCGGCAACCGCCGGCGCGGCGCGTTTCGGCGCGCTGGCGGGCACGACGGTAGGTTCCAGCTTCAGCTTCGGTGCCGGAGGCGCTTCCGCAATTGTTTCGTCTACCACCGGTTCCGGAGTGGCGACACTCGACCTGTGCGTTTCAGCATCAACCGGCTCCATCTCCGGCGGCAGCAAAATCGTGCCCGAGATTGTCCCGGAGATTGAATCGACGTGATCAGAATCCATTTCGGCGACGGCGGTATTGCCGCCTTCATCGCCATTTGACGAGTGATCGCCTCCTTCGCTCCTGGTCATCGAGCGTTTGCGCGCAGTCCTGGGTTTGGCGGTCATCACGTCAACGGGCGCGGCCATCTCCACCGCCGTGCCTACCCCGGCGCCGATGGCGTGGAACCATTCTTTGATCGTCTCGGCCAGACCCAGCGGCACCGTGCTCATATGATTGGGCGCAGCATCCCCCATGCCCTCGGCGCGCAGCTTTTCCAGAATCGCCTTGCTGTCGACGTTCAGCTCTTTCGCCAGCGCATTGATCCGCACACCTTTAACGGTCTTGGCCAAAACAAACCTCCAGTTCGGGCAGTTGCCAGTTGCCGGTTTGAAGTTGCCGGTTGAAAACACTGGCAACTGGCAACTCTCAACTGACAACTTTTTTACTACCCTTGTTCTTTCGCCTGGGCCAGCTGCGTGGCCTCGGGCTCTTCTTCAATATTGCTGTCGTTGCCGGGGTGGATTTCAATGCCGCGGATGGCACGTTCCTCGGGCGACAGCTCGTCCCGATCGGCCACTTCCACCACCGCATGCGTGGTCATCTCCGGCGAAGCGCCTTCCGTGGCTTCCAGCGCACCGGGCAATTTGCCGTCGGGTTCGATTGCCAGCAGCGGCTCAACCGCCGGGGCCGCGAGCAGACCCAAGCCACCCCGCGGCAACGGCGGCAGACCGCTGGCGATGCGAGCCTGCCGGGCCGCGGCATCGGTCGCCTTCTTAATCTCCTGCTCTTTTTCAACAATCTTGGCTTCCGTGCCGCAACGATCCAGCAGTGCCTGCGCGGTCGGCTCATCAAGCCCGATTTCTTCCATCAGCGGCGTGATGCCGACTTCTTCTAAATCGCGCACGTCGATCAAGCCCAGCGCGATGATCTTGTCCACCTGTTCCTGAGTGACGCCGGTGATTTCCTTCAGCGTCTTGTCCAACCGATCGACGGTGGCCTTGAACTCCACAGGGGTCAGGATGTCAACGTCCCAACTCGTCAGCCGGGCGGCCAAACGCACATTCTGGCCTTTCTTGCCGATGGCCAGACTCAGTTGGTCTTCGTTTACCACGACCGTGGCACGGGAGAGTTCGAAACAAAGCGAAACTTCCGCCACTTCCGCCGGCTTCAGTGCGTTACTGATGAAGATTTGCGACGATTCATTCCAGCGGACGATATCAATCTTCTCGCCGCCGAGCTCTTCGACGATGTTCTTAATGCGGCTGCCGCGCACGCCGACGCAGGCGCCGACGGCGTCGACCTTGCTGTCGATCGAGCTGACCGCGATCTTCGTACGATGCCCCGCTTCGCGAGCCAGCGCCTTGATTTCGATCGTGCGTTCGCCCACTTCGGGCACTTCTCGTTCGAACAGCCGGCGGATGAGTTCCGGGTGCGAGCGGCTCAGAATGATTTTGACCGCCGACGGCGTATCGCGCACTTCTAGAATCAGCGCCTGAATGCGTTCGCCGGGGTTGTGCATTTCGCCGGGAATCTGTTCCGACCGGGGCATGATGCCTTCAACCCGGCCGAGGTTGACGATCATCGTCGGGCCTTCGAACCGGGCGATGGTGCCGGTGACAATCGTGCCGACGCGGTCTTTGTACTCTTCGTAGATGCTGCCGCGTTCGTCCTGACGGATAAGCTGAATCATCACCTGCTTGACCGTCTGTGCGCCGATACGGCCGACCACCGAAAGCGGCATGGCTTCGCCGGCCCGGGTGGCGGAAATATCGCCCGTGGTGCGGTCGAGGGTTACGGCGAATTCGCTGGTTTCTTCAACGTCGAATTGTTTGCGCAGGCCCGACGCGATCGCCTGCTCGATGTCAGTGTAGATCTGGTCGCGGTCAATGCTTTTATCGCGGGCAATCCCGTCGACGATTCGCAGCAGTTCAGGGTTGGGCATGATGTTACAGTCCTCTATTTAGTTGTAAGTATTCAGTTGTTGGTGTTTGTTGTTATGTGTTTTGTGTTTCGATTTTTTTGTCGCATCCAGCACGTCTGACCGACAGAAAAACCAAACACGAAACACCCAAACACTCACTCCATCAAACAAAAACCGGCAAACAAAAAACCGCCCGAAAACTCGGACGGCCTGCTCGTCGAAACAAAGAACCTTGCACCGATGCCACAACCTAGGGGGAATTCCTTCCCGCCGGCTCGGCGCAGTGCAGCCTGAAGATGGAGGGGGCCTCACGCATGTGCATGATGGGCCGACTCGGTCTTGGGGCTTTGGTTCATCCCGGGTCTCCGGGTTCGACAGAACAGGCGAAACAACCATGCACGCGCATGGTTTGAACGCATTATCTTAGCGTTTAAGCGGATGGTGTCCAGTTAACGTGTTATGCTGGGTTTTGAGGTGCCTATGCCGTCTCCGTTTCCAGGAATGGACCCGTGGTTGGAACATCCGCAGCTTTGGCCGGATGTGCATGGCCGATTCATCGTGACGGCGGCGGAATTGCTCCAGCAGCAGCTTGCTCCGAAGTACTTCGCGCAGATCGAAGAAAGACGCTATGTCGCGAATTCGCTCGATACCGCCGCCCAGATGATTGTTGCCGACGTCCGCGTTCGGGAATCGGATGTTGCCGGCTTCCAACCCCCGACCGGTAGCGGCTCCGCGGGGGCAACGGCAACCATCGAGCCCGGGATCGAACTCGACATCGAGTGGACGCGAGAAGTGCGCGAAAACTATATTCAGGTCCGAGACCTGCAGCAAAACCGAGTGATCAC
>CAZXLA010000039.1:18276-23218 GCA_964641895.1 uncultured Tepidisphaeraceae bacterium | reverse complement strand
GTTTCAATGCGCCGGCGGACCGGTTCCACCTTGATACGCCGGGTTACGTCGGCGGCGAAGGCGTAAGTGAGCAGGTGACGCGCCGCCTCGAGCGAAACGCCTCGGCTGCGGATGTAAAACAGCGCCTCATCGTCCACCGGGCCGGTGGTGCTACCGTGCGTGCATTTCACGTCGTCGGCGTAGATTTCCAGTGCCGGCATCGCGTTAAATGTGGCCCGTTCGCTGAGCAGCAGGCATTTGCTGTTTTGTTTACTGTCGGTTTTCTGGGCGCCTTTTCGAACCAGAATTTTGCCCCTGAACAGGCCGCCGGCGGCGCCGTCGAGAACGTGTTTGTATAGTTCGTGGCTGGGACAGTTGGGCATCGCGTGATCAAGCAGCGTGTGGTTATCGCACTGTTGTTCGCCGCTGAGGATCACCAGGCCGTTCAGCGTGGCGTACGCGCCTTCGCCGGCCATGTGGCAGATCAGATCGTTGCGGGTGAGCCGCGCGCCAAGCGTGATCGAATGGCTGACGAACTGCGCCCCGCGGTCGAGGCGCACGTGCAGGGTTGACGTGTGATACGCGTCGGTTGATTCCAGTTGAAGCTTGTTGTGATCGATGCGGCAATTCGCACCGGCGGCGATTTCGGTCACCGCGTTGGTCCAGTACTGGCCTCCATCGCCGGCATAACTTTCGACGATCGCGACTTCGACGTTTTCGCCGGTGGTGATAAGCACGCGCGGGTGGGCAACTGTTGGCTCGCCGCCGGGCCTTGTCGAAAGAAACAGCAGGTGGATCACGCCGTCCACCGTCGTGTTTTTGTCAATGTGGATGAAGGCGCCGTCGCCGATCGCGCCGGTGTTGAGGGCCACGAATGGGTTTGACTCGATGGTTGCATACCGGCCGAGATGCGCGCGAAACAATTCTCCGCTGGCTTCCACCGCTCGCGCGAAGCAGGTGACCGTCACGCCACGCTTCACGGCGGCGGGCATGCGCGACAGGAGGGGCGAAAAATGTCCGTTAACAAAGACAAGCTCGGCCGCCGCCTCTTCTCCGAATGTGTACTTCTGAAGGACCGACTCGGCCGCCTCGGTGCTGACGACCGGCGCGTGCTCGAACGATCCGCGTGTGATGGGCGTGATATTGGTGAAGCGCCACTCTTCGTCCTTCGGATGCGGAAAGCCCGTGACGTGGAATCGGCTGATTGCGTTCAGGCGAATCTGATCGAGCCACGTGGGCGCTTTGCGATGCAACGTGAATTGCGTGAACTGCTTCAGGTCGGTCGCAAGGTTTTCGGCGAGCTGTGCCATATGAGTCTTCAATCTTCTGTTGCCGATTTTCGATTGCAGCCGCAGGCGTTGAGCTGCGACCGAATCGAAAATCCAGTTCAAATAATCACGTCACACCGCGGCGGCCAGTTCCTTTTCGACCCAGTCGTAACCAAGTTCTTCAAGCTTCTTGGCCAGTTCCGGCCCGCCCGTTTTGACGATTCGGCCGTCGGTCATCACGTGCACGTAATCGGGCACGACGTAATCCAACAGCCGCTGATAATGCGTAACGATCAGAATCCCACGATCTTTGCCGCGGAGTTGGTTCGCGCCGTTGGCCACAACCTTGAGCGCGTCAATGTCCAGGCCGCTGTCGGTTTCATCCATCAGGCAGAGGCGCGGGTCGCACACGGCCATCTGAAACACTTCGTTGCGCTTCTTCTCGCCGCCGGAGAAGCCTTCGTTAATGGCCCGGTTCATGAACGATGGGTCCATCTTCAACAGCGTCATCTTCTCTTTAACCAGCTTGATCATCTCGGCGGCGTCAAGCTCTTTAAGCCCGCGGTGCTTGCGGGTTGCGTTGACGGCGGCCTTGAGGAAGTAGCTGGTACTCACGCCGGGGATTTCCACCGGATATTGGAACGCGAGGAAGATTCCTTCACGGGCGCGTTCTTCGGGGTCCATGTCGAGCACATCTTTGCCTTCGAAAGTGATCTCGCCCTGCGTCACTTCATAAACCTCCCGGCCCATGATGACGTTGGCGAGCGTGCTCTTGCCGCTGCCGTTCTTGCCCATGATGGCATGCACTTCGCCGGCGTTGATGGTGAGATCGACGCCTTTGAGGATCTGTTTATCCTTCAGACCGGCGTGGAGGTTGCGGACTTCAAGTAGGGGGGCGGACATACAATTCCTTTAAACTCAGGGTTATTTGCGATTGCGCTTCGGCGTAGCCAACTCGCGGGCCTTTGGTGGTTGGTATGCAGGATGATCAGGAAATAGCGACTTTCCGATTTCGTCATCCTCGTTCACTTCGGAGTCAAAAATCCAAGGTTTAGGCAACGATTCGAGACCTGCCAGATCATCCATCATCATTTCGATTACTTCGCGACCCATCTTTGCAGCTTCTTCGTAACTGTCGCCGTGCGTCTTAACGCCTGTGCCGAATTCTGGTATCCAGGCGATGTAACACTCGTCTTCGTCCGACCACCTAATAATCAGGCTATACTTTGCTTTCATCGTTCACCTCGCTGCCGGAATGCCGCTTCTGCTCGTCGAATTACTTTGTCAACCGCCGTTTCGTGATAGCGTTGCGCGTCGTGCCCGTCGTTTCCTGAGATTGTTACAAATGTTCCAGCTACTTGCGGATGCCAAAAATTCACATGGCTTCCGCGACCTGGCGCCTCAACAAATCCTGCATGACGAAGCCGCGCCTTGAGTTGTCGAATCTTCTTAGGCATGCGTCAACCGACGCTACCTTCCAGACTCACACCCAATAATTTCTGGGCCTCAACCGCAAACTCCATCGGAAGTTCGCGGAACACTTCCTTGCAGAACCCGCTGACGATGATGTTGATCGAATCTTCCAAACTCAGCCCGCGGCTGCGGCAGTAAAAGAGTTGATCCTCGCCGATCTTCGACGTCGACGCTTCGTGCTCGCACTTGCTGCTGGTGTTGCGCACTTCAATGTACGGCTCGGTATGCGCGCCGCAGTAATCGGTCAGCAGCAGGCTGTCGCACTGTGTGTAATTGCGGCTGTTTTCGGCACCTTTCATGATCTTAACCAGCCCGCGATAGGTGTTCTGGCCGTGGCCGGCACTGATGCCTTTGCTCACGATCGTGCTTCGGGTGTTTTTCCCGATATGGATCATCTTCGTGCCGGTGTCCGCCTGCTGGTAGTGGTTGGTGAGCGCCACGCTGTAGAACTCGCCCACGCTGTTATCGCCCAGCAGAATGCAACTTGGATATTTCCACGTAATGGCTGATCCTGTCTCCACTTGCGTCCAGGTGATCTTGCTGTTCTTGCCGGCGCACTTGCCGCGTTTGGTTACGAAATTGTAGATGCCGCCTTTGCCGGTCTTCGGGTCGCCGGGGTACCAGTTTTGAACCGTGCTGTACTTGATTGTCGCATCATCGTGCGCGACCAATTCCACCACCGCAGCGTGAAGCTGGTTTTCGTCTCTTTGCGGGGCGGTGCAGCCTTCGAGGTAACTCACCTGCGACTGTTCGTCGGCGATGATCAGCGTGCGCTCGAACTGGCCGGTGTTTTTGGCGTTGATGCGGAAGTAAGTGCTCAGCTCCATCGGGCAGCGGACGCCCTTGGGGATGTACACAAAGCTACCGTCTGTGAACACCGCGCTGTTGAGCGTGGCGTAGTAATTGTCGCTGTAAGGCACAACGCTGCCGAGGTACTTCTGCACCAGCTCCGGATGCTTCTGGATCGCCTCGCTGATGCTGCAGAAAATCACGCCTTTGGAAGCAAGCTCTTTCTGAAACGTAGTGCCGACCGAAACGCTGTCAAAAATCGCATCCACCGCGACGGGCGTGTGACCCTTTTTTTCGATGCCGAGCAGAATTTCCCGTTCGTGCAGTGGGATACCGAGCTTCTCATAGGTATCGAGAATCTCTTTCGGAACATCATCTATGCTCTCATACTTTCCGCCCTGTTTCGGGGCGGAATAGTAGATGGTCGCCTGGTAATCGATCGGCGGATATTTAATCTTGCCCCAATGGTGCGGTTCTTCCAGCGTCAGCCAATGCCGGAAAGCCTTCAAACGCCAATCGAGGAGCCACTGGGGTTCGTTCTTTTTCTTTGAGATGAACCGAACGATGTCTTCATTCAGCCCCGGCGGCGCTTCATCGGCTTCGATATCGGTGACGAAGCCCCACTTGTATTCGGTGGAGGCAAGTTCTTGAATTTCTTCTTGTGCGGTAGGCATGGTGCCTCAATTTGGTTAAATGAGATTCGGTCGCAACGGAGAATTGTAGGTTGGATTCGCCCGTTGCGATACAAAAATCACGCGTCAAGATATCTGAAAAACGACCCGCCAAACCTTCCCGACTACAGCGGTGCTGGGCGGTCAGGCCTGGAAGCTGCTGCCGCATCCGCAGGATGAGGTGGCATTAGGGTTCTTGAATACAAAACCACGGCCGCGGACTTCGTCTTTGAAGTCAATTTCTGTGCCATTGAGGTAGAGATACGACTTCATGTCGCACACGATGCGCACGCCGTTGATTTCGATCATTTCATCGTTTTCGCCGGGCGATTCCTCGGTGAGGTCGAGCATGTAGGTAAAGCCCGAGCACCCGCCGCCCTGCACGCCGACGCGCAATCGCGTGTTTTCTTCCGGCAGCTTCTGGTCTCTGATGATGCTCTTAATTTCCTTGGCGGCCGTTTCTGAAAGCAAAATGGGCATGAGCAATCTCCTTTTGTGCTAAATTACTGTGCTAAAACGACTTCCTTTAACTTTTTCGGCATTCCGATGAACTCCACCGGAACGTCGATGCGTCGCCCGGGGATGACGACGTCCGATAACGCGATGCCCCGTAAAAATCCTTCCAACTTTCGATGCAGCGCCAGCAGCGAAGGTTCGGTGGGCAAAATTTCGCCGCGCGCCCGCTGGCCGTCATGGGTCGTTCGGCTCGGCCGATCGCCCAGCTCTGCCCTGCGGAACATTTTTAACAGTCGTTCGATGGAA
>CAZXLA010000039.1:0-18176 GCA_964641895.1 uncultured Tepidisphaeraceae bacterium | reverse complement strand
ATCAATATAGGACTCGGCGAGTCCTAATTCAAGCACAGGCCGATTCAAAAGGTAGAAATTGGGAAGAAGTTGGGCGATTTCGCGTGTCGGGTTGAAACCATCGGCCACGACATCGAGTATAGTAGTCAGGCTCCGCGATTCCGGCCGGTCGTATATCTCGACTCACCGCCGTGCGGAACGGAAAACAGGCAATTTTTCACAAATGACCGACAACGTCATCATCTTTGGTTGGGTTTGCGTCGTCTTTTTCGGGTTGACGGTGGTCATCCCCTACCTTCGGGGAAAGTCCGACCTTTTAACGACTTGGAACTTGTTCCTGATCGGCGCGATGAATTTCGTCGGTTACGCCGCCGTGCAATCCGGATGGGACGTCTATTCTTACGGGTTATTCACGAACGATGATTACATCAAGCTGATGCTCGGAACGACGGTGTTCTTCGTCGCGTTGTATATCGCCTATTACCGCACGCGGTGGGCGGGCCGGCTGGCGGGCCGAACCCTGCTGCGCTGGCCGGAATACCGCGGCGGCGCGCTGCTTCCGATTCTGGTCATCTGCGTCGCCATTGAACTGGTCGGCTTGCTCACCCCCAATGTGCAGTTTCTCGGGCAGATTGTCATCATCATCGGCCCTACTGCCGGGTTGATCGCAGTGGCCGTCGCCTTCCGAGCGTGGTTGAATAACAAGACCAGCGGTGTGCTTCTCTTTGTAACGCTTGGGCTGTTGGCTTTGGCTGCGGTTTCATCGATCAATAACTCCACCGGTCGGCGTTCGCTGCTTTCAGTGCTGGTGGTGATGCCGTTTTGCGCCTATTGGATGTGGTTCCGTTTCAGGCCCAAGTTATACACCGTTGTGCCTCTGGTACTGGCAGTCCTGATGACCGTCGTCATGATGGCGGGATACACCACCATTCGTCACCGCTACAATTCCGAAAAGGTCAACGTGGCCGACCGCACGGCGTTTGAAACGACGATCGAAAGCCTGACGCTTCTGCCCACCGCCGTCATGGAATTGAGCACGCTGGCCGAGGTGTTCGGCGGCGACTCGATGGAGGCGTCTTTAGTTGCCATCCAATACTACAGCACCGTCGCCCACCCGCAGCCGTTTTTCTCGTTCAAGTACATTTTGGCCAATCCGTTCCCGCGCGCGTGGTGGCCCGAGACGTGGGGCGAAAAACCCAAGGCGCTGGGTGAAACGCTGCCGCGCGATATCGGCGTGTGGACGCGCACCGGCTACGTCAATTGGGGCCCGGGCATTGCCGGCCACGGTTTTCATGAAGGCGGCTACCACATGCTGGCCTTCTACGGAATTCTCATCGGCCTGTCCCTGCGCTATATGGATGAGCTGCTGGTTCGCCAGTCGGATAACCCCTACTACCTCGGTGTGATTGCGGCGGCGAGCTCGCAGATTATTGCCTTTTCGCGCGGTGATATGGCCCTGTTTGCGGTGTTAATTCTCGGCGCCATTCTCGCCGGATTTATCATTCGCTGGGTTGGTCGGATCTTTACAGGGTACGGCCTGGTCTATCCCAGCGACGCCGAACGCGCCGCGCTGGCGGCGATCGAATCGCAACCCGCGCCGCAGATCGATCGCCCTGAATGGTCGGGCGCGCGGGGCAGTTTTGCGGCGATGCAAAACTAATTGGCGTTCAACGCCACAATGTTTACGCGTTCGTTTGCTGCGCCCGTTGCGTTCCGCCACCCGTTTTCGTAAACCCATTTCATGGCAACTGAAACCACGCAGATCATTTATTCAATGATCGGCGTCAACAAATCGCACGAGAAAAAGGTCATCCTCAAGGATATCTATCTCTCCTACTACTACGGCGCGAAAATCGGCGTGCTCGGACTCAACGGCGCGGGCAAATCGTCGCTCCTGCGCATCATGGCGGGGATCGATAAAAACTATGAAGGCCAGATCAACAAATCCGCCGGCTACGCCATTGGCTTTCTCGAACAAGAGCCGCTGGTCGATAGCCGGCTCACCGTAAGAGAAGTCGTGCAACAGGGCGCGAAACCCATCACAGATTTACTTGCCGAATACGACAAAGTGAACGAAAAACTCGGCGAAGACCTTGCGCCGGCTGAGATGGGAAAAGTGCTCGACCGGCAAGGCGCGATTCAGGAAAAACTCGAACGTCTCGACGCCTGGAACCTCGATGCGCAGCTCGATCTGGCGATGGACGCGCTGCGCTGTCCGCCGGCCGATACGCCTGTCAACATCATTTCGGGCGGCGAAAAGCGTCGGGTGGCGCTGTGCCGGTTGCTCCTGCAAAAACCCGACATCCTGCTGCTGGATGAACCCACCAACCATCTCGACGCCGAAAGCGTGGCGTGGCTTGAACAGCACCTGAAACGATACGAAGGCACGGTGATCGCGGTCACGCACGATCGATATTTCTTAGACAACGTCGCGAACTGGATTCTCGAACTCGACCGCGGCGAGAGCATCGCCTGGAAGGGGAACTACACCAGTTGGATGGAACAGAAAAAGCAGCGATTGGAAGTCGAAGAAAAACAGGAGTCCGCCCGCCAGAAAGCATTGGCCCGCGAGCTTGAATGGGTGCGCTCCAGCCCGCGCGCCCGCCAGGCCAAGAGCAAAGCGCGCCTCAAAGCCTATGACCAGATGGCCACCGCCGAAGCGGCGAAGAAGCTGGCCGATTTCGAAATCTATATCCCGCCGGGGCCGAAACTCGGGCAGAAGGTTATCGAAGCCGTCGGGTTGACCAAGGGCTTCGGCGACCAACTGCTCATCTCTGACTTAAACTTCATGATTCCCCCCAACGCCATCGTGGGCATCATCGGTCCCAACGGCGCGGGCAAGACGACGCTGTTCAAGATGATCATCGGCACGGAAAAGCCCGACGCCGGCACGCTGACGCTCGGCGAAAGTGTGAAGCTGGCCTACGTCGAACAATCGCGCGACGCCATCGGCACCGATCAATCGGTCTGGCAGGCAATCAGCGACGGTCAGGAGTTCATTCAGCTCGGTTCACAAAAAGTGAACAGCCGGGCCTACGTCAGCCGCCTCGGCTTCTCCGGCGGCGACCAGCAGCGGTCGGTTGGCACGCTCTCCGGCGGGGAGCGCAATCGCGTGCATCTGGCCCGCATTCTCCGAAGCGGCGCGAACGTCATGCTTCTGGACGAACCGACGAATGACATTGATGTAAACACCATGCGCTCGCTGGAAGAAGCGATCGAAAACTTCGCCGGCTGTGCGCTGATCATCAGCCACGACCGCTACTTTCTCGATCGGCTCGCCACCCACATTCTGGCGTTCGAGGGCGATAGCGCCGTGCGGTTCATTGAGGGGAATTACACCGAGTATGAAGCCGACCGCCACAAACGCCTGGGCGCGGAGGCGGATCGGCCGCATCGGATTTCGTATCGGAAGCTCACGAGGAAGTAACCGCGATTTCCTCCCCCTCCCGGAGTACCATGAGGGGGAGAAAAGCCAGAGCAACGTCACGCCGCCATCACGCCCAGCAGATCGAGCTTTTCGCGGATGAGTTGGAGCGAAAACGGCTTGGTCAGGTATTCATCAATGCCGACTTCGATGGCGGTGGCCACGTCATCCACACCGGCTTCGGCGGTAACCATGATGATGCGTCGGCCGGCGAGCCGCGGCTCCGAGCGAATGTGCCGCGCCAGCTCGTAACCCCCGCCGCGGGGCAGGTTCCAATCGATTAAGATCAGGCGGATTTCGGGCCGGGCGCGCAGCAGGACCAAGGCACTATCGTGCCCGCCGGCTTCATGGACCGATAATCCGCACTCCCTCAGCATGTTCGTCAGAATGGTTCGCGTGGCGATCGAGTCATCAATGACGGCGGCGTGCATAGCAGAGTGATCGTCACTTTCGCGGATGAGGGAGAACCGAATCGATGACTGGAGTGCGGTGGGTATTATGGGACCGAGGAGGACGACCAAATTTCTACGTCCAACGTCCAACGTTCAACGTTCAACGCTCAACTTTCAACTTCCAAAACGACCTTTGAACGTTGGAAGTTGAACGTTGAAAGTTGGACGTTTTCCCGACGAGAGTTTCAAGGTCCGTTCTGGAACAAGCCGTCCGATGGAAGGCTGACTGCGGATTCCGTCCGCCTTGCAAACACCTATCCTCACCCCTAGACTCTGCCCACTTTAATGCCCGCCGGAACGACGGTTTGCGCGGTAGCGACGGTCGACGACGGGACGAAATTTTGCGGGCGCGACTTTCTGGGCGCGGTTTTTTTGGCGCGATTTTTTGGGCGCAATTTCCGGGCGCGACTAAACCATGACTTTTCTTGCTGCCTCGAACGATGTGGCGTGGACGGCCGGAGCGCCGTTCGGGCCGCTGCTTGTCATCATTCTCTGCGTCGTCGCGGGGCTGGGGACGGTCTTGTTGCTGCCCGGTCGGCGAGACACAAACTGGCGCGCGTTGGGCGGCACATTTATTTTCATCGCCGCCGCCGTTTTCGCGGCATTCCTGATCCGCTGGGCGCTCGGTTCTGCCGCAAAGCCGGGGCTTTCTTACATCTATTTCTGGATTTTCAGCCTGATCGCCCTCGCGGCGTCCCTGCGGGTGATTACGCACCCCAAGCCGGTTTATTCGGCGCTCTACTTCGTGTTGACGGTCTTCGCTTCGGCAGGTTTGTTTGTGCTGATGTGGGCCGAGTTTATGGCGGCTGCGCTGGTGCTCATCTACGCCGGCGCCATTCTGGTGACTTACGTCTTTGTAATCATGCTGGCCGCCGAAGCCGGGGCGACCGGACCCGGCAGCGGGGCGGTGGGCGGATTGCCGGAACATGATGCCGTCTCCCGCAGCCCGCGTATGGCATGCCTCATCGGCTTCACGCTCATGGGCATGCTGATGTTCCTTATTTTTGATAGAGCGCCGCCGGGCATCGCCCCCAACAACCTCGGCGGCAGCGGCGATGCGATTGCCGTCGGCCACACGCAACAACTCGGCAAGTTTCTGTTCGACTATCACTTCGTCAATATTCAAATGGCCGGATTGTTGCTGACGATCGCCATGATCGGCGCGATCATGATCGCGCGCAAGCGCATCGTTCATCTGGGCGCCGACGCCGAAGAAATTGCGATCGCCGAGTCGCCGATTGAAATCAAGAACGAAATTATCCTGGGTAAACCCACGCCGATCGACGACGATCCGCACGCGATTCCCGTCGTGGGCACGATGAACCCGAGGCACAAGGCGTATCCGGAGAACTGATCGATTGCGGATTTGGGATTGCGGATTGCGGATTGAATTTCGCAATCGCAAATCCGCAATCCCGAATCCGCAATCCGAAATCAAGATGACCAGCACACTCGACCCAATCGCCCTGCAGCACTATCTCGCCGTCGGCGGGATTATGTTCGTGATCGGGTTGATCGGGTTTATGACCCGCCGCAACCTGATTCTGATGTTTCTGTGTACCGAATTAATGTTTCAGGGCGTGGTGATCAACCTCGTGGCGTTCGGCGCGTACCACGACAACTTCGCCGGGCAGGCGTTCACCATCTTCGTTCTGGTGATCGCGGCGGCGGAGGCGAGTTTGGCGCTGGGGTTGATCGTGCTCCTGTACCGCCACAAGGCCACGCTGGATGCTGACGCGTGGCGGGAGCTTAAGGGATGAAGGTTGTTTGTTGTAGGTTGTGAGTCGGAAGACCCGGCTCGGCACCAACAACCAACGACCAACCCACAACATACAACATGCAAGACCTCTGGATTGTCCAACACAGTTACCTCATCCCGCTGCTGCCGCTGATTGCGGCGGCGATTGCGGGGTTTTTTGGCGCGCGGTTCCTTAAAGGGCAGTCGCATTGGCCGATCTGGCTGGGTGTGGGCGCAAGCGCCGTGATGTCGATTGTGCTGTTGTTTCAGACCATCGGACTCATGGGGCACGGCGCCGAAGCATCCGCGGCTCACGGATCCGCGGCTCACGCCACGGCGTCAGCCGCGGATCGTCACGGCGCTAAAACAGTATCCGCGGTTTACAACGCGTTTACCTGGATCGCCGCGGGTGATCCGAAGAACGCGGGTACGAACCAATATTTCGAAGCCGCCGCGGGTTTTTTCTTTGATCCGCTCACGGTGACGATGCTTTGCGTCGTGTGCGGCATCGGCTTCTTCATCACCGTTTTTGCCGCGGGGTACATGAAGGGCGAAACGGGGTATTGGCGGTTTTTCGCCTACCTCGGGCTGTTCATTTTCAGCATGACCTGCCTGGTGATGGGCGAAAACCTCATCATGCTGTATCTGGGCTGGGAGGGCGTGGGGCTCTGCTCGTACCTGCTGATCGGCTACTACTACGAAAAACCCGCCGCCCGCGAGGCGGCTAAGAAGGCGTTTCTGGTCAATCGCATTGGCGATTTTGGATTTGGCATCGGCATCATGTTGTCGTTCGCCGCGTTTGGAACGGTCAGTTATTTCGGTGCAGATGGATACACGCCGGGGGTTGCGAACGGGTTGCTTGAACTGGCAGCTAAGCCGCAAGCGGGGATGACGGATTTTCAGGTGCAGGTGTTGAACTGGCTTCCCTTTTTGCTGATGCTGGGTGCGTTCGGCAAGTCTGCGCAATTTCCGCTTTATGTTTGGTTGCCCGATGCAATGGAAGGCCCCACGCCCGTTAGCGCGCTCATCCACGCCGCCACCATGGTGACCGCCGGCGTATACATGATCGCCCGGTGCGGGACGCTCTTCGTCGGCAATGAAGCGGCCATGATGACGGTGGCTTTCGTCGGCGCGTTCACGGCGCTCTTTGCCGGCTCGATCGCCTTGCGGCAGTTCGACTTAAAGAAGGTGTTTGCCTATTCCACGGTGAGCCAGCTTGGGTTCATGTTCGTGGGCGTGGGCGTACTCGCGCCGGTCACGGGCGTGTTCCACCTGGTCACCCACGCGTTCTTCAAGGCGCTATTGTTCTTAAGCAGCGGCGTGGTGATGCACGCGATGCTCGGCCATTTGGACATGCGAAAAATGTCCGGCCTGAAAACCGTGCTGCCCAAGACGCGCTGGCTGATGCTTATCGGCTGCCTGGCGCTGGCGGGCGTGATTCCGCTGGCGGGGTTCTGGAGCAAAGACGAGATCGTCGCCGCGGCGTGGCATGCGTCGCCGGTGCTGGGCATCGTGATGCTTCTGACGGCATTTGTGACGGCTTACTACACATTCCGTCTTTACTTCCGTGTGTTCGAAGGGCCGCGGCTGGTTCCTGATCAGCCGCATCCGGATCATCATGGGGCGGGGGATGATCATGGGGAAGACAGTCACGGATCCGCGGCTCACGCCGTGGCGTCAGCCGCGAATCCGCATCGTCAACAAGCGGATCATCATCACCACAATCACGAACCGGCATTGATGATGGTGCCGCTGGTCGTGCTGGCAATTGGCGCGGTGATCGCGGGTCTGGCGTTGTGGCAAGGTCATCGATTGGGGCATTTCCTCGGGCAAAGCCCGTCGTTCGTCGGCGCGTTTGAATTGGCGCAGGACACCTACAACGTCAAGGCCGCCGATCAGGCTCATTGGGTAAACCCGCTGGTGTTCGGTCAGCCGGAATACCGCCAAGCGGCGGTAGTAAAGGCCGAGGCGACAGGCCATTACATCTTCATGGCCGTGAGTACGATTATCGCACTGGCGGGCATCGGGTTGGCGTATTCGCTGCACTTGAAAGACCGCCCCAAAGCCGACAGGCTGGCGCTATCGATGTCAGGTGTCGCCAACGCCATGGAACACAAGTATTGGGTGGATGAGTTCTATCAAGCCGCCGTCATCGAACCGCTGCGACGGATCGGCGGCATCTTCTTTACGTTGGATAAGTATTTTGTAGACGGATTGGTGTGGCTGGCGGGCTTTATTCCGCAACTCGGCGGGTTCGTGTTGAAACTAACGCTCCAACGCGGGTACGTGCAGGGTTACGCCCTGAGCATGGTGTTGGGGATTGCGATTATTTTACTGGTGGTATTTCTTTAGGCTGTGAGTTGTGAGTTGTTGGTTGTTAGTTGTGAGTGGCCAGTTGCCAGTAAGAAAAACCTCTTCTTTTGGCAACTAACAACGAACAACTGACAACTCACAACCAACAACCCGCAACTTCCGACAACCATGCAAGACAACTATTTAATACTCCTTTTGCTCCTCGTGCCGCTGCTGGGCGCGGCCGTCGGGGCGTTTATGCCTTCGCGGAATGCGGCGCGGGGATGGGCGCTGGTCGTCTCGCTTGTCGCGCTGATGCTGGGCATCGGCCTGGCGGCGCAAATGAACCTGTTCGCGGGCATCGATCCATCCAAGCCCGCGTGGGATGCCACAAGCCAAACCGTTCAGCTTCATTGGGGCGGCGATTTCAAGAGCAACAAATTTGCGATCGATAAGATTGGCTTCTCGTTTCATCTCGGGCTGGATACGGTGAGTCTATGGCTCGTGCTGCTGACGGTTTTCCTTCAGCCGCTGGTGGTGCTGAGCAGTTGGGACGTGATCAAAGACCGGGCTGCCGAATATTACGCCTGGATGTCACTGCTGCTGGCGGCGATGCTGGGCGTGTTCATCGCCCGCGACCTGCTGCTGTTCTATGTCTTTTTTGAACTCACGCTCGTTCCGATGTTCTTCATCATCGGCATCTGGGGCGGGCCCGAACGCCGCTTTGCCGCGGGGAAATTCTTCCTTTACACCTTTACCGGCGGGGTGTTTACGCTGGCGGCGGTGCTGTATCTGGGCACGTCGGCGGGAACGTTCGACCTCGTGGGCGTCATCCAGCACGCGCAGGCCGCGCTGACCGCCAACGAGCGATTCTGGATCTTCCTGGCGCTGCTCGCCGGCTTTGCCGTGAAAGTGCCGCTGTTCCCGGTTCATACGTGGCTGCCGCTGGCCCACACCGAAGCGCCGACCGCCGGTTCGGTCATCCTCGCCGGCGTGCTGCTTAAGCTCGGCACCTACGGCCTGCTGCGCATCGCCTTCCCCGTCGGCCTGATTTCCACCGCCGACGGCGTGATTTCCAGCAACCTGATCAGCATCCTGGGCGCGCTGTGCATCATCGGCGTGATCTACGGCGCGCTGGTCGCGTGGGTGCAGCAGGATATTAAGAAACTCGTCGCTTACTCGTCTGTCAGCCACCTGGGTTTCTGCGTGCTCGGCCTGCTGAGCATGACCGATATCGGCCTGCAGGGTAGCGTGATGTACATGATCAACCACGGCCTGAGCACCGGGGCGATGTTCCTGGTGATCGGCATGATCTACGACCGCTACCACACCCGCGACATCAACCAGCTTTCCGGCCTCGGAAAGACCATGCCGGTGATGGCGTTTTTCTTCATCTTTTTCGTGATGAGCTCGATCGGCCTGCCGGGCACCAACGGGTTTATCAGCGAATACCTGACGATCCAATCGGTGTTCATCAGCCCGTATTTGGGTGTGTGGTTCGGCGTGTTCGCCGCGACGGGAGTTGTGCTGGGTGCGATCTACATGCTGCACATGGCGGCCAAGATCATCTTCGGGCCGTTGAAGGTTCCGGCGCACGGGGATGAGCGCACCCACGCAGCGACGGAAGTCGCTGATCCGAATGTCCATGGTCACGGGCATGGTCATGTTGCAAAGAACGATCTGAATTTGCGTGAAATCGGCATCCTCGTGCCCCTCGCGATCGCGGTGATCGTTCTGGGCGTCCGGCCAGCACCGGTGCTGCAGTCGATGACTACTCCGTTGGCGCTGGCACGTGAGCCGTTGGCGCAGCCTCCGGGCATTCGCACCGCGGGTGCAGCGCTAAAGACACGCACCGATTCCGCATTATTTAGCAATGCCGACGTCGTTTCCAAGACGTTAATTGAGAAAAATCAATAACTCGCAGAAGACCCGGACGCACAAGTTCGGGGTCGAAAACGAACATGGAATATCTGAAGTCAATCGTCCCGCTTTTGCTCCCCGAACTGCTGCTGGTGGTCGCTGCCTCGGTGTTGTTTCTGCTGGGCATCTCCACCAAGGTCGCCGCCCGGCGGGCCGCGCCTTGGATTTCAATTCTCGCGCTGGGCACCTGCTGTTGGCTGATCATCGGCGGGCCGGTGAATCTCAAAGGGTTTGATTCGAAGGGCACGTTTGAAGTCTCCGAATTCTCGCTTTATATCAAGTTGCTGGTGTGCGCGATCGGCATTCTGCTGACGCTGCTTGCCTGGCCGACCAACCATGATGCCACCGGCAACGCCGCCTTGTCATTCGGCGGGGACGCGGGCGAGTTTTTCGCGCTGATGCTGCTGAGCCTGGCGGGCGTGTTGATGGTGTCGGGCGCCAACGACATGATCCTGCTGTTCCTGGGGATCGAACTGGCAAGTATCCCAACCTATATCATGGTTTCAGTCAGCCGGCCGGTGGCGGCGGCGCAAGAGGCGGGGGTGAAATACTTCTTCCTCGGCGCGATGGCGGCGGCGCTGATGCTCTTTGGCTTCAGCTACCTTTACGGAACCACCGGCACCACCAATCTCTACGACATCGGCCAGATTCTCGCCGGCAGCAAAGCCGGCGCAACCGGGGCCACGGCGCCCACCACCTGGCAAATTCTGGCGATGGTCATGCTGCTGCTGGGCTTCGGGTTCAAGCTGGCGGCGGTCCCGCTGCACTTTTATGCAGGCGACGTTTATCAAGGCGCCGCCACGCCGGTGACGGCTTTTCTTTCCTTCGTCCCCAAAATCACCGGCATTGTGGCCATCATCAAGCTGCTGTGGGTCTACGGCGGGAACGGCTTTGCCGTACCGGAAATCCTTGCCAAGCTGCTTTTTGCGATTGCCATCATGACGATGTTCGCCGGCAACCTGCTGGGATTGATGCAGCTCAATGTGAAGCGCGTGATGGCCTATAGCTCGATCGCGCATAGCGGTTACTTGCTCGTCGGTCTGACCGCGCTGGCTTACGGGCGTGGGTCGGATTCGGTGCAGAACGCGGCGCTGCAGGGCGTGCTGTTTTACATTGCGGCGTATGGCATCATGAATGTCGGTGTGTTCGCGGTGCTTCAAATGCTCCCCAGCCGAGACGCCCGCTCGGCCACCAGCGCCGAAACGTTCGAAGACCTCGCCGGCCAAGGCCGCAAGCATGTGGCGCTCGGGCTGGCGATGGCGGTGGGGTGCTTCAGCTTGATCGGGTTGCCGCTCACCGTTGGGTTTTTCGGCAAGCTGTATCTGATCATCCCGGCGTGGAACTTAGCCGACGAAAACCCGGCGCTGCGAACCAAAATGGCTTGGCTGATCGGCCTGACCATGCTCAACGCCGCCATCTCGGCCGGCTATTATTTGAAGATCGTCGGGACGATGTTCCTGCGAGCCGAACCGCCGATTTTTGGCGAGAACGCGGTGATCGCGCCAGTCGCGCCCGCGCGATCGCTTGCCCCCACGATGGCGGTTGTTCTTGCGACGGCGGCCACGATCGCCCTGGGAACACTCATTCCCGCGACGCAATTGCTCAGCAATACCATCGCCGACTCGCTGCAGATTGGTCGCCAGCCCTTGATTGCCCCCGCAGCCGTCTCAACGGCACCAGAAATGGGCACGCCGGCTGCCTTGGTCAAAAATTAAGCCCTTCCGAGAGATTCCATTGTCTTTTCGAGCCGGTTCTGCACGATTCAACATCAATCAACCGGCACGTTGTGTTCCGCACGGTCCGATAAAAATGGCCGGGGTAAACAGCCCGACGATTTGGACATAAATTCATTGCTTGCAACACTTTGCGGCAGACATGATTCTTGCAATCTAAAGCTATCCCTAAAGATTTTGCGAGGGTTGTTCCGAAAGTATGGGTGTCACGAGTTGCTATCGGTATGGACTGCGTTGCAAGTTTCTCATAGCATCCGCAATCCAAATCGGGCGACGGCATAAATCGGATGATTCATGCAATCGTCACAGGCCTAACGGAGCGTTTTACCGAAGGGTCTTGTCGAACTGATTGTTTCAGAAGGTTGCGGCGGATCGAGGCGTTTCGGGAGCAAGTCGCCACATGCGGTTTGCAAACGGGCGTTTGAGCCACAACCAGAAGTCGTTTCGATCAGTTGCACGACAAATGAGCTTATGCACCGGCGAAGATGCTGATCATAAGTTGTCGTGGGGAACCTGCCGCACACCGGGCCAGCGGCAGTACCGGGACGGAACACTCCGTCCGGTTGTCTTGAGCTCGACTGGCGCCTGCCCTGGTCATGGGCGACGCCGGGGGTCACTTGGGTTGCGGCCTTTTTAAGAGTTGCCGCACGTGGAAAGGAGACAGAAATGACCAAGAAGTTTCTCACGATCCCGGCGGTAGTGGCGGGCGCTTTGGGGATTGCCTCGTCAATCGCGTGGGGTGCTGAACCTACGACATCGGAGCTGATGGATCAGATCAAGCAGCTTCAGTCGAAAGTCAGCGAAATGGAAGGCCGCCAGAACACCATGAGCGATGCTCAGGTGGGCGCCACGATCGATAGCGTCCTGAAGGACGCCGAAAAGCGCAGCCAGCTTTTGCAGATGGAAGGCTTCACCGCCGGTCACGACGGCAAGAATTTCGTCCTCAAGAGCGCTGACGGCGCCTACAGCCTTTCGCCTCGCTTCCAATTCCAGTTCCGCCACACGCTGAACTGGTCGCAAGACGCCAAGAACGGCGGCGAAGATGACGAGACCATCAAGGGCTTCGAAATCCGCCGGATGAAGGTCGCCTTCGTCGGCAATGCCATCAGCCCCGACCTCACCTATAACTTCCGCTGGGCCACCGATCGCAGCGGCGGAAGCCTGGCGCTGGAGAATGCGTACGTTCAGTACAAGTTCGCCGACCAGTGGGCATTCAAGGTCGGTCAATGGAAAGACAACGTTTTCCATGAAGAGACCACCAGTTCGGCTCAGCAGCTCGCCGCGGAGCGTTCACTGTTGAACGAAACCCTCGGTGGCGGCTGGACGGATTACGTTCAGGGCGCCGCGCTGCTATACGGCAGCAGGGACAGCCCGGTTCGCGCCGAACTGGCCGCGACCGACGGCGCCAACACCGACAACACCGATTTCCAGGATTCCGGTGGCAGCGCCGGTGCAGGTGTTGCAAACCCCAATTTCGGCTTTAGCGCCCGCGTCGAATGGGCGGCTAACAACAACTTCACCGGTTACGACGACTTCACCGCTATGGGCAACAAGGAAGACTTGTTCGTCCTCGGCGGCGGTATCGACTGGACGCAGGCGGGCGACAACAACGCCTACTTCCACACCATTGATGCGCAGTGGGAAAATACCAGCGGCCTCGGCATTTATGCCGCGTACGTCGGTCACTATCTCGAATCGGGCGACGACGACACCTATAACTGGGGTGCCCTCGTTCAGGCCGGTTACATGCTCAACGATAAGTGGGAAGTTTTCGGCCGGTTCAACTATATGAACTTGGACGAAGATTCGGGCCTGGTCACCAGTTCCGACAACGACGATTTCTATGAAATCACCGGTGGCGTGAACTATTACTTCAAGGGCCATGCGGCCAAGATGACGATCGACGTCGGCTATCTGCCGGAAGGCTCGCCGATCAGTTCGACGGGTTCGGGCATCTTCGCTTCGGACGATCAGGATCAGTTCTACGTCCGCGGGCAGTTCCAGCTTTTGCTGTAACTTCCGTCAGAGATTTCCGGCAGGCAATGGAGCGCCGGTTAATAGTTTGAATCCTAAGCACGTGCTTGACCTCGGGACGAACCCCCACTTCGTCCCGAGGTGTTTTTTTGCGAAACGGGTGGTCTTCCACCAATAAGAACAGAAAGAGTGGCCGCAGGGGTGCCACGATCTTGGCTCTCTGGCCAAGTCGTGCGGAGTCAGAGTGGTTTAAAACAACACAATTGCCTTCGCGCACTACTTGACCTGAGAGTCAAGTAGTGGCACCCCGGCGCAATTGGGCACCGAGTGCGATGGCGGGAGCAAGCGCCCCGCCGACTCGCTTACTCGACGCGTTTACTTATCGTTGAAGTCGTCTTCGTCGTCGTCATCTTCTTTGAAGCCGCTGTCGGGGTCGTCGAATGCTTCGTCTTCCTCGTCGTCTTCGTCTTCTTCCTCGTCGTCCTCGTCTTCTTCATCTTCGACTTCTTCTTCGTCTTCGAACTCGTCGGCGTCCCCTGCTTCCTCTTCTTCGCCGTCGTCTTCCTCGGCTTCTTCCTCGTCAGCTTCCTTGTCCTCTTTTTCCTCGGGTTCCTCTTCTTCCTCGCCCTTCTTTCGCTTGGCGGCTTCGGGGAAGAGGCACGGGTTCATCGGATCGATGAAAAACGGGTGCCCGCCGGGCATCAGGGCCAACTCGGCCAGTAGATCGCCGGTGACCAATGAGAGAAGGGCAGAAGGCTTCTTGCGACGAATAATTTCCTGAGTCATAACCAGAGCGTCCAGGCTAGAGCAGCGAACCCGCCCAAATCACTTTCCGGGCGGAAGAGGCGGCATTAGTAGCAAAGAAACCGGGGGAGTCAAGGGGTTTGTGTTTTTGTGTTTTTGTGTTTCGTGTATTGGTGCAGGCCGACGGCTAGGCCGTTCAAAATCGGCATAAGTGATCAACCACGAAAAACCGAACACAAAACACCAAAACCAAAACACACCCGCCTCAATCAATCTTCGCCCGCTTGAGCAGCAACGCGTTCCCGATCACCGTGACGTCGCTGAGCGCCATGGCGCCGGCGGCGATCATTGGGTCGAGTAGGCCGAACGCCGCCAGGGGAATGGCCAATACGTTATAGATAAAGGCAAAGAACAGGTTCTGGCGAATCTTGCGCATGGTGGCGCGCGACAGCTTTATGGCCGCCGGCACGCCGGTGAGCGAGCCGCTGACTAAGACGATATCGCCGGCTTCCTTGGCGATATCCGAGCCGGAGCCAATGGCAATCCCCAGATCGGCGGCGGCCAGAGCGGGGGCGTCATTGATGCCGTCGCCGACCATGCACACCTTCGATGGCCGCGTGCCGATCGCCGATTGCCGACCTTGAAGCTCGCGGATAATAGCGGCCTTCCCCCCGGGTGAAACGTTGGCGCGGACGTCATCGATACCGGCGGCGGCGGCAACCTTACGCGCGGCCGACTCGTTGTCGCCGCTTAAAAGCAGGATGTTCAATCCGGCGCTTCGAAGCGATTCGACCGCGCGAATGGAATCGGGTTTCAGATCATCACCCAGTTCGACGTGGCCGACAAAGCGCCCGTCGATAGCCACCATGACGACGCTCAGCCCGTCGCTCGTTGCCGCGATGGATTCGCCCATGCCGATCGGCGCGGCCCCGGCGTCGGTGAGCAACTGCGCGTTGCCGGCGATCACCGTTTTCCCGTCTACCAACGCTTTCACGCCGCGTCCCGGCTCATCGACGAACTGCTGCGCCTCGGGCAGCGACAACCCGAGCCTGCGTGCGGCCCCGACGATGGCCTGCGCCAGCGGATGTGCACTGTTCTGCGCCGCGGCTGCGGTGATGGAGAGCAGATCGTTTTCGGTTAGCGCGCTGGTGCTGCTGTAATCGACATAGATGCCGCGTACGAAAGGTCGCCCCGCGGTGATCGTACCGGTCTTATCCAACACGACGATGCCAATGTGTTCGGCATGCTGCAGCGCATCGATATCGCGAATGAGAATGCCCCGCTGCGCCCCTCGCCCGGTGCCGACCATCATGGCCGCCGGTACGGCCAGCCCCAGGGCGCACGGGCACGCAATGATGAGCACGCTGCACACTGCATTGGCGAGCTTGCCCCACAATGCCGCGCTTTCCAGGCCCACTGCTTTGCCGTGGAGGTACCAACCGATCCCCGTCAGCAGTGCAATGCCCAGAACACTCGGCACAAAGACCGCACTGATCCGATCGGCCAGCTTCTGCACCTGCGGCTTGGAAGTTTGGGCGTCTTCCACCAGTTTGATGATCTGCGCCAGCGCCGTTTCGCTGCCGATCTTGCTGACTTTGACGCGCAGCGCCCCATCGATATTGAGCGTGCCACCGATGACCGCGTCGCCGGCGCCGCGGGCGACGGGCAGGGGTTCGCCGGTGATCATCGCTTCATCCACATTGCTGCGGCCGGCGTAGACGACGCCGTCGATGGGGATGCGGTCGCCGGGTTTGATGAGAATGTGGTCGCCGATGTTGAGGTTGGAGACGGGGACTTCCTTCTCCCCCTCCTGGTACTCCGGGAGGGGGCCGGGGGGAGGGTTCTGCGATTTCGGATTTCGGATTTCGGATTTCGGATTGAAAGAAGCGTTCTCAATCGGCCATTGGCAATCGGCCATCGGCAATCGCCTCCGGCCCTCCCCCTGGCCCCCTCCCGGAGTACAAGGAGGGGGAAGCAGAAGGCGCGCTGTCGCGGGCGTGAGGTTCATCAACTGGCGGATCGCGCTGCCGGCGCTTTCTCTCGCCCTCGCCTCCAGCCAGTGGCCGAGGCTGATCAACGCCAGCAATCCTGCACTTTCCATGAAATACAAATGTGCCAGCGGCCACCCGCGCGACAGATGGCCGATCAACGCAACCAAGCTATAGAAATAAGCGGTGCCGGCGCCCATGCTGATGAGCACGTCCATGTTCGTCGTACCGGCGCGCAACGACTTGAACGCGCTGCGGAAGAACGCCGAACCGATGAACACCATCGCCACCGTGCCGGCGGCGAGTGCTAGCCAGGTCATCCAGTTGACTTGTGCCACGCCGCCGTGGTCTACCGCGCCGGCAAGGTACATCAACCAGTGCGAAAGCTCGATCGGAAACCACAGCGCCAGCCCCAGCATCGCCCGGCGGAACCACGCGCGGGCTTCCAGTCGCCGGCGCAGGAGGCGCTGTTGTTCGGCTGTGGCGCTATCGGTATGCAGATCCTTCGGCTTGGATGGATATCCGGCGTGGGTGATCGCGTGCGCAATGGCATCAACCGACGTGGAGGCCGAATCAAACCGCACCACCGCCTTGCCCAACGCCAGATTGACCGAACACGCCGACACGCCCGCCACCTTCTTCGCGGCTTTTTCAACGTGCGTCACGCAACTGGCGCAATCCATTCCGTCGACGGTCAACGTCGCTTCGGCAATGCTCGATGGTCGCAGGCCGACGGACATGGTCTACCGTCGATCCTTCGGCGGATAGCCGGCGTCGACCAGCGCGTCGTGAATCTGGTTTACCGAGACCTTGGAGGCGTCAAATTCAACATGAACCGCGTGCTGGGCAGGATCGACATCGATCTTGGACATGCCCGCAAGTTTGCCCAGCGCGTCCCGCACGCGGCCGGCGCATTTCTGGCAGTGAACGTCGGGCGAAACAAAGTCGGCGGTGGTAGTCATGGCGTGAATTGGCTGAGGCAACTGAAAAACCCCACGAAGGTCGTGGGGCTGGGCATCATGGCGTTGTTACTTGATGTCTTTAAGGTACTTTTCGGGGTCTTTTTTGAATGTGTCAATGCAGTCTTTGCAGCAGAAGCCCACTTTCTTGTCTTTGTATTGGTAGGTTACTTCCGGGTCGATCGGGTGTTCCTGCTCGATGGCGCAGAACTTGTTGATCGGCGCATCCGCCTTTTGGGTGCTGGGCGGCGCCTTGGGTTCTTCGGCCACACTGAATGCCGCTAAGCCGCAAGCGGCGACGATTGCGAACGCGCTGGTGACAAGCATTTTCTTCATGGCAAAACTCCGTCAAAAAATAGAGGGTCGAACCGATCGTTACTTACCGATTGTTACTTGATGTAATACTGAGCATTTTTCTCAACAAAATCCACCCATTCCGCAGGCAGATCGTCTTTGGGGTAGATGGCCTTGACGGGGCATTCATCCACGCACAATCCGCAATCAATGCAGACATCGGGGTCAATGAACAACTGAAGGGCGGTGGCAAATTCGCCTTCGTCTTTGGTTGGGTGAATGCAATCGACGGGGCAAACGGTCACGCAGGAGCCGTCTTTCACGTCAATGCAGGGTTGGGCGATAATATGGGCCATGGAACGAAAATCTCCTAACGGTGATAGCCGATTGCAATTATAGGGGGAAAAACCGTGGGAACAACCGAGCAGGCTTTTCGACGGTGATTCCACTCGCAGCGGCGTCTGCCGCTGAAGTGGCCGCGTTGTTGAATCACGCCTCTACCCAACCAGCGATCGCCCGCTCATTTCCACCGGCTTGTCCAACCCGAGCATGTATAAAGCGGTCGGGGCGACATCAGCCAATCGGCCGCCGTCCAATAGTCTTTTGCCTTTGAAGCGGTCGTCGACGACGAACAGTTCTACATCGTAAGTGGTATGAGCCGTATGCGGGCCGCCGGTGG
>CAZXLA010000038.1:14433-23419 GCA_964641895.1 uncultured Tepidisphaeraceae bacterium | reverse complement strand
TCAAGATTCCTGGGATCGGACGCCCTGGGTATTTGGGTCGAAGCCGACATCGGCGAAATTCCGTTGTTAAACGCGTTGATCGCAGCAGGCACGCCGGTGGGGGTGTCGTGCAAACTTGGTCCGGAAAAGCTGAAGTTTGTTGCGCCGATTGTGCGGCTGGATGCGGCGTTGGTCATCTCGGCGGCGAGCTGCGTCTTTGCCATATTGATCAAGCACCCCACACAAGTTGAATTGCGGCAACGCCGTACCGACTACCGCATTCGTATTGCCTCACCCGACGAGGTGGGGGCGCAAGCGTGGCAGATCCCCGAGCACGTCTATCTGGGCGATCGACCGACGGCTAAACAGTCGCTGAATCTCGAACTGAGCGATCTGAGCATCGGCGGGATTGGTTTCGTAGCACTGGCGAAGAACGGGAGTCCGCCGCGGGTGACTGACGGGGAGCGGCTGCGCGTGAGTCTATCCGCTCAGGAAAGCACGATTCTTGTTGAAGCGCGAGTGGTCTTTGCGATGCGGGACGAGGCGGAGATGAATATTCAATGTGGGGCGGGTTTTGCACATCTGGAACGGGATGTCGATGGCCGGCAGAAACTGGCGTGGCTTGGGAAAATCATCGGGCAGTTGCAACGCGATGAAGTAAAGCGCCATCGGCGGGCGGCGGGGTGAGTGGGAGGGTTAGCGTTGAGCGGCGCGTTTTTTGGGTTATTGGTGAGTGATGATCCGGCGGTCACATCAGCTTTTCCTGCTCTACGACCAGATTAAACATTTCATCGGGTGTGGTGGCGTTGTTCATCGCCAGTCGAAAGGCATCGACAGTCATCAGCCGGCTGATGCGGGCCAAAGCCTGAATGTGCGGCGACGTCATTTCCGGCGGGGAAGTGAGCAGCCACAGGATCGTCACCGGCCGGCCGTCGATTGCCTGAAAGTCGATCGGCTGGGCGGGCTTACCGATGGCCATCACCAGATGATTGGTGCCGGCGCACTTTCCGTGCGGAATGGCCAAGCCCTTGCCGATGCCGGTCGTGCGCGTGGCTTCTCTATCGAGCACGGCGTCGAGCACCTTTTTGGCATCCGTCAGCTCGCCGTTGGCGTTTAGAAGCTCCACCATTTCGGTGATTGCTTCTACCTTGGTCTTGGCCGTCAACGGCACCTTGATATTTACTGGTTTCAGAATTTCAGTCAGACGCATGACTTATCACTCGCTTGCGTCCCGGTCACATGTTGTCCGGTTAGTTGGTTACGAAGCGAGGGATAGTATCGATGAAAGCGCGGCAGGGCAACACGGGTTTGTTTCCGGGGCCTTATTTCTTTGCGTTTGCCATGCGGGCGAGCCTCTACGAGGTGTAAATCACCGTGCCACAGCCGATGGGGAACAAAAGTTCGTTCACCCCGGTGCCAACCAGCTTAACGATTGGCGGGGCGACCGAGCCCAACAAGACGGTGGTTGTGACGATGAAAGCCGCGAAAATCAGTCCGACCGTGAACCCGCTGCGCGCGAACAGGTGATAGGGCGCCCGCATCTGCGTCAGCCGGCCGAGGATGAAGCCGAATATGCCATATTCGAGGGCCTTCAGCGACACCAGCACCGTGCTGAGCGAGAAGTGCGCCAGTTCGCTGTCCACCCTCCCTCCAACCCCCTCCCTGGGTACATGGAAGGGGAGTGAATACCAATCGGCTGTCAGAAACCGTTCTCGGCAAGCTGAACGGCCTTGAGCATGGCTTTGGCTTTGTTGATGGTTTCTTCATATTCGCTGGCGGGAATCGAGTCGGCAACAACGCCGGCGCCGGCCTGAATGTCGTACACGTCGCCGCGGTGGTGGACGATGGTGCGCAGGGCGATGCAGGTATCGGAATTGCCGGCGAAATCAAAGTAGCCAACCGCGCCGCCATACGGCCCGCGGCGCGTGGGTTCGGCTTCATCGATGATCTGCATGGCGCGAATCTTGGGCGCGCCGCTCACCGTGCCGACGGGCAAACTCACGCGCAGCGCATCGAAAGCGTTGCAGTCGTCGCGTAAATCGCCTTCCACATTGCTGCTGATGTGCATGACGTGGCTATATCGCTCGACGGTCATGCAGTCGGTCACGCGAACGCTGCCGTGTTTTGACACGCGGCCGACGTCGTTGCGATGTAGATCGACCAGCATAATGTGCTCAGCCCGGTCTTTCGGATCGGCGAGCAATTCCTGTTCAAGCTGCTTGTCTTCGGCGGGCGTCAATCCTCGCTTGCGCGTGCCGGCGAGCGGGCGGCTGGTGACTTTGCCATCAATCACTTGAACCAGAATCTCCGGCGACGACCCAATGAGCGTGCATGATGGACTCTTGAGATAGAACATGAACGGCGACGGGTTCACGATTCGCAGCGCGCGATACACATCAAATGGTTTGGCGCAGGAATTCACCCGCAACCGCTGCGATGGCACGAACTGAAAAATGTCGCCGGCGCGAATGTACTCCATCCCCTTGCTTACCGCCGACTCGTAGCCGGCCTGCGTGAGGTTGCTTGAGAAGCTCATTTTGAGCGGCGACCGTGTATCAATTTCGCCAACGGCCGACGAGATCGGGCCTTGCAAGTTCGCGACAATTCCATCCACACGACGGCAGGCGTCGGCGTAGGCGTCTGCCGGATGCCCGCCATTCACGAAGGCATTCGCGATGACTTTCACCGTCTTGTCCACGTGATCGAAAACGACAATCTCGTTGTACAGCCCAAATTGCAGATCGGGCAGATTACGATCGTCGGCGGGTGGGTGCGTGAGTGAATCGGATTCGTAATAGCGGATCGTGTCGTAACCCGCATAGCCCACCAGCCCGCCGGTGAAAGTGGGCACCGCAGGGTCGCGATAAAATGTCACGCCGGGCAGCAGTTTTTGCAGGTCGGCCAGCGGATCGGTCGTCTTAAACAACTGCGGCGGCAGGTACGGCCGAGTGATTGAAGCGTCTCCCATGTGGCACGAATACACCAACGACGGCGCCACGGCGATGAACGAATACCGCGCGATCCGCTCTCCGCCGACGACTGATTCGAGCAGAAACGCGTGCTCCCCCTGGCCGAGCATTTCGAACGCCGCCACAGGCGTGAGCCGGTCAGCGAGCAACTGCCGGTATACCGGCACGCAAGTGTGTTCTTTTGCCAGCGATTGAAACGTTTCGAAATCGGGAAAGTGCTTCGGCATGGTGTGGCGGTTGAGTTTAGATGAAAGCGTTCGCGAAACGAAGTGCTTCATCGCCTATGATCGTTCGGATGCCGTTTTCGATAAGCACCACCCGCACGTTCGCCGCCGCTCATGCGTTGCGACTTTACGATGGTTCGATGGAACCGCTGCATGGGCACAACTGGAAGGTGCGTGTCACGGTCGACGCGCCAGAACTCGATTCGATCGGAGTGGTCATGGATTTTCATGTACTTGAAAGGATGGTTGATGAGATCATTCGCCCGTGGCACAACCACAATCTCAACGAAGCCGCCGCCTTCGCGAAACTCAATCCGACCGGCGAGCATGTGGCGTTAACGATCGGGCGATCGCTGTCGTTGCCGAAAAACGTGCGACTTTCATGCGTTGAAGTGTGGGAAACCGATGAAAACCGGGCAGTGTATCGACCGGTGTAAGTCGGCGTAAGTCATTGTCAGCCAACAGACTGTCAGCCATCAGGCAAGAAAGTTTCGATTGACGATGCCCCGACCGCGAAATATCATCTATTCAACGGAGGCGGCTTATGTCGCCTGCACCTCATGAACAAGAAATGTGATCACTGCAAAAACCCCGCGACGGTGCACCTGACCGAAATCAAGGGCGGCAAGAAGGTGGAAAAGCACCTCTGCCAGCAGTGCGCCGAGCAGCAGGAGGGCATTCCCGTCAACAAAGCCCACACGCCGATCAACGAACTGCTGACGAATTTCGTGCTCGCGCACAGTCAGGGCACCAAGGAACTGACGACCAATCAAACCTGTGAACACTGTGGCCTGCCGTGGGCCGAGTTTAAGCAAGGCGGCCTGCTCGGGTGCGAACACGATTACACGCAGTTTGAGAAAGACCTGACGCCGTTGCTGCAGCGGGCGCATGAAGGGGCCACGCATCACTTAGGAAAAGTCCCCGCCCGCCGCGGGGGAAGCGGAGTTCCGATGAAGCGCCAGGCCGATCTCGCCCGTCTGCGCAATGATTTGCAGAAGGCAGTAGAGGGCGAAGATTACGAACGCGCCGCGAAAATCAGAGACCAGATTAAAACCGCTGAAGGTTGATGAAGATATGTAGCAGGCCAGCCGATCCGTTCACTGGCAACTATTAACTGGCAATTGGCAACGATCAAATGAAGCTAACAGACCTGACAACCCGCGCCGGCGAATGGCTTCGTGGCAACGGCCCGATGAGCGAGATTGTCATCTCGTCGCGCATCCGGCTGGCGCGCAACGTGTCGGGATATCACTTTCTTACCAAATGCACTCGGCATCAGCGCACCAACCTCGAGCATAAGGTGCGCGATGCGGTGTTGGGCGCGAGCATTTCGCCCAAGACGCTTTACGTCGATTTGCAGGAAGCTCCGGAAATTGATCGCCAGTTGCTCGTCGAACGCCACCTGATCAGCAAGCCCCACGCCGCCGCCGAAGGGGCGCGGGGGGTGGCGATTGGGGAGAGCGAATCGGTTTCGATCATGGTCAACGAAGAAGACCATTTGCGGCTTCAAGTGTTGCGATCCGGCTTGCAGCTTGAAGAGGCGTGGGAAGAAATTAACGACATCGATAACAAGCTCGAGTCGACGCTCGACTTTGCCTTTCATCCGCGGTTTGGATACCTCACGGCTTGTCCGACCAACGTAGGCACCGGCATTCGGGTGAGCGTGATGCTGCACCTGCCGGCGCTCAAACTCACCGGCGAGATCGAAAAAGTATTTCGCGCCGCCAAAGACATGCGGCTGGCCGTCCGCGGGTTGTACGGCGAAGGCACCGAGGCCACCGGCGATTTCTATCAGATCAGCAACCAGACCACGCTGGGCAAGGCCGAAGAAGAAATCATCAGCGATTTTAAGAACGTGGTCATCCCCAAGATCATCGACTACGAACACCACGCCCGCCGCACGCTGCTCAACGATCGCACGGCGGCGCTGGATGACAAAGTCTTTCGCGCGCTCGGCGTGCTGCGCAGCGCGCGACTGATGGCGAGTGAAGAAACGCTGTTTTTGCTCAGCCACCTGCGCATGGGTATCAACATGGGCCGGGTGAAAGACATCGACATCCGCACGATCAACGAACTGTTCCTGATGACCCAGCCGGCGCATCTGCAGAAGCTGATGGGAAAGAAAATCGACGGTGACATCCGCCGCGCGGCGCGGGCGGAGTTTATTCGCCAGCGGTTGAGCGCGAACTAGCCGAGCCGGAAAAATCAGAAACGAGGGTGCCACGATCTTGGCTCTCAGGCCAAGTCGTGCGGAGTCGCTCGGCTGAGGTTTGCGAAACCATTCGCCTTGAATTCCGCATCGCAACAATCTCCAACGATCACCGTCACCCATTACGGCCACTCGGATTTGCCGGCAAGGATGCTGCGTAAAAGTTTTGCACGCGGCACGATCCGCGCCATCTATGTTGGTCCGCTTCAGTCGTTGCTGATGGCCTTGCTGACCGCGGGTGTCTGGCCGACCGGGCTGTTGCTGACTCGGCTTTGGCTATACGCGTCTTTTCAACGCTTTCGTGGCGGGGAATTGGCACGATGGGCCGCTTACCGTAACGGTGTCCGCGACGAGCCTTATGCCCACTTGGTTCGTCGTATCCGACCCACTGGCGTGCTCGTCTTCGCCGGCGTATTTTGGATCGTCGCTGCGACCGCCGGATTGGTGATCGTCGTCTCATTCGCGCGGTGGCATCTCGGTTGGTCCCCACCCTTGCCGGCCGATCCGCGCCGCTGCGCGCCCATGGTCGTCCTGATGGTCGCAGGCTTCGCAACCTCCATTTTTCACATTCTGGCGGTGCTGCAAATTCGCTTGAAAATGTCGCAATTGATTGGTCGGCTGGCGATCTGGCAGATTGTCATTTCGAAGAATGCCGGGAAAGCCGATTTGCCGGGTTTCGTGCTCTGGCCGCAAGCCTTGTTTGTAGTCGCGGCGCCGCTGCTGTGGTTGCATTGGCGGTGGGCGGCGTACTGGCTCATCGCCGCCGTTGCCGCCATGCTTGCAGCCGAAGTGCAACGCGGATACATCACCGTCGCCGACCGCCGGCTTCGGATTGCCGTGGCGCGGGCGATCGGGCGGATCATGTAAGGGCCGGGCGCACGCCGATGAGTACGATGTACGGAATTCTCGCCGTCGCCGGATGGATCTGGGCGGGGTTGGTGTTTGCGGCGATCGCGTGGCGGCTGCTGCGCGAGCGACGCCATCGAAGGAGCGGTGGATTTGAAGTCGTCAGCAAACATGATCGTCAACCCTGATCCTTTGCACGCCTCAGCCGATTTCGCTTGGCACCGCCGGGCGGAGAGCAAGCTCATCGGGCACGTAGAACGTCTTTTGGATAACCCCAAGCTGCGCATCGATACCGACGACGGCACAAGGCCGGCTTCGGGGTTCCGCCGCACCATCGAACAATCCGACCGGGCCGCCGACGTGCGGAAAATCGTCGGTCAAAATGATCGCGATGATCGCGCTGACGTCGGTAATCTGCCCCAGGGTTTGGTGATGGATGTGGCGTTTCGGCGCGCCAAGCTGGTGGTGTTCAGCTCGGTCGTCGCGCGGCTGCGCGTAATCTGCGTATCGCCGATCAAGCAACTGGTGCGCGCCGAAGCCAGCAAGCCGATGACCGTTCCCGAGGTCAACCGCATTTTGGAAGAAAACAAAAGTGACGGCCCTCCGCTGACGATCGTCCTCTGTTCGACGGGCGGGTTTTCGATCGAATGTCACGACTTGGCCGAGCGTGTTGCCAGTCGAACGCTGATTCTCATCGAACCCAACGCCGCCGGGGGATACAGCGTTTGGGGGCCCAGTGAAACCAAAACGCTCAACGACCTGCTCGACCCCGAAGGCGAGGCCGAAAAGCGCAATCGCGTTCGCGAGCATGTGAAGCGCCGCGACTCCGACATGACCGCCACCGGCATTCCCGCCGACGCGGTGGTGCAAGCGACGATGCTGCCGATGACGATCGTTGAAGACGAACTCAAGTCAATCGCGAAGGGCACGAAGGGGTTGATCGCCAAACGGCTCGACGGCCGGATCGTGCTGTATCGCGAAGGCGCCAAGCCCGCCGGCGTCACCACCGGCAACGCCAACCCGCTGGCGGCGCGGATCAAATCGATCTTCACCGGCAAAGCCACACCCGAAAGGAAATACGCGTTCTTTGCCGAACGTAAGGCGGCGCTCGTGCAGCGGCGCGAGGTCGTCGACGAAGAAATGCAGTTGATGGAAAAGAAGGACGGCTACCTGCGCGAGCAGTTTCGCGACGCCAACAGCGACCCGGCCCGGCGGCGGGCTGTCGCACAACTATTCTACGTTCGGAAACAACTGGAGCGCCGCCAGGGATTGATCAAGCTCCTGAATCAGCAGATTGATTCGGTCGACGAAAATGCAAGCACACTCGACCGCCTGCAACGCGGCGAATCGCTGGTGGATATCGATCCTGAACAGGTCGCCACCGTCGCAACAAAGTTTGAGGAGTCGCTCGCCAAGCTCCGCGGCGAGATTGAACTGGCCGAGGCCAACCCGCCCGGCGCGGGCACCACGCTTACGCCGGAGGAGCAGGGGTTGTATGAGGAACTCGCCAGCGGCTGACGAGCGAACTAATTTGACAGGTATGCTATACTTCCCTCTCCGGGATACTTCTATGAAGCAAGAGTTTAATGTCATCATCGAGCGAGATTCTGAGGGTTTTTACGTCGGTTCAGTCCCGGAATTGCCCGGCTGCCATACACAGGCAAAATCGCTCGATAGGTTGATGGAGCGAATTCAAGAAGCGATCGAGCTTTGCGTGGAGGTGCGCGGCCGGAGCAGGAATGGTTCAACCTTTGTTGGCGTTCAGCGGGTGGCGATTAACGGATGAGGAAACGACCGCGAATTACTGGGCGGGAACTTATCCGCGCGCTTGGAAAGCTTGGTTTTGCCATCGTCCGTACCAAAGGCAGCCACCACTTCCTGCGACACACCGACTCTCGGGCGACCGTCGTGCCCGTGCATGCTGGTGAAACGATCGGTCCCGGCTTGTTGCTTCAGATTCTTCGCGATTGCGAACTTACGTCCGATCAGCTTGTCGACGTGCTTTAATTAACACCCACTCTTATCCATCCGCGGCGACGCATTGTCATTCGCCCCCAGCCGCCGGTCGAACATATCCAGCACCAAATCAAAGCACAGCCGCGCCAGTTGAGGGTCGTAGCGATGGCCTTCGTCGCGCATGAACGCGTGCTGGGCGTTGAACTCGTGCCATGTGAAGTTGACGTTGCCGGCGTCGAGCGTGTCGTAAATCAGCCGGCGGCCGTCGACGGGCACGTGCGGGTCTTGCCGGCCGAAGATCATCAGCAGTTCGCCTTTGATTTCTTTGAGCCGGTCGAGCGTGTTGTCGTTCATTCCCTTGCCAAGCGAGCGCTTGTGAATGTCCGTCGCATAGAAACAAGCGGCCGCCGAAACATCGGGTTGCATGGCGCATCGCGCTGATAAATGCCCGCCGATGCAGATGCCAACTGCGCCGAGTTTTCCGGTGCAATGTGGGTGCGACTTGAGATAGTCCAGCGCCGCCCGCGCGTCGGCGTCATACGCGGCCAGTTCCTTATCGATCTTGCACTGGTTTCCTCGCTCGGCGGCGTCGTAGCCGATGACTATGCCCGGGGCTTCGACCAACTCATGAAATATTTCAGGAATCGCCACAACATACCCGTGCCCCGCAAGCGTCGCCGCCAGCCGGCGCACCGGCTGGGTGACCTGAAAAATCTCGCTGTACATCACCACGCCAGGATACCGCCCCTCACCGGCGGGGCGAAGGGTGTAGGTACGCATGGGCCCGAACGGCGTTGCGATGT
>CAZXLA010000038.1:0-14333 GCA_964641895.1 uncultured Tepidisphaeraceae bacterium | reverse complement strand
AGTGGATCACCATGCTCGATGCACGATTCGACGATCTTTTTGGCGACATCGCGCGCAATCTCGGATACTTCGGACAGCGTTCGACCTTCGGCCACCAAGCCAGGAACGTCTGGGCTTGTGGCTAGAAAGCCACCTTCTTTCAACGATCGAATTTTTAATCGAATTGCAGTCTCGGACATTGGATACCTCAATCAAAAGTATACCACGTTTTTGCTCAAGCCTCAGCCGCCAATCCCGATCGCGCTCGCCGTCGCGTGGGTTTCGATGTGGCTGATGCTGATCATCCACCGGTCGATTCCCATTTCTGCCGCAAGCTTCTCGCATTCGCCGCGGAGCGTGAGGTGTGGCTGGCCGGAGGGCGCGTTGAGGATTTCCACATCCGTCCACGCGATTCCCTTTCGCCAGCCGGTGCCCATCGCTTTCAAGATCGCCTCTTTCGCCGCGAATCGGCCGCAGAGGTGTTCGTAATAACGCTTCTTGTTCTTCGCACAATACACCTGCTCGGCGGGGGTGAAGCAGCGGTCGAGGAAGTGCTGGCCGTGGGTTTCCACCAGCTTCTTCACGCGCGCTGTCTCGACGATATCGATGCCGTGGCCGACGATGGACATGTCAATGCACCTGCGTGGAAGGTGCCCGCGCCTTGGGCGGTGCAGGCTTGGTCAGTTCGGCATCATCGAACATTTCGCGGATCGGCTTGCCTTCCACGCGCCTCGGCGGGGTGATGCCAAGAAAGTAGCACGCCGTTGAAAAGGTGTCATAGGTTTGAATATCGAATTCCTTGCCGAACCGCGTCAGGTCGTAATTGGGTCGCACTCCGGGCCCGGCGGCGATCCAAGGGATAGTGCGGCTGCGCGGATCATCGGGGCCATGATTTCGCCCCGCGCCGCCGTGGTCGGCGCTGACGATAATCAACGTCGATTCGAGCCGGCCGATCTTTTCCAGCGCGTCGATGACCCGCCCCACACCCGCATCCGCCTGTTGCACTGCTTTAATTTGCTCGGCGGTGCCCCAACCGACGGCGTGGCCGACGTTATCCACAGTGGGAAAGTGCACGAACAGCACCTCCGGCTGAAGCGTTTCGATCAACGAGACGGCATGTTCGGCCACCTCCGGATCTTCGCAGGCGGGCATCGGCGTGATCCAACTGCAATCAAGCGATTCCGGCGGAGTGAGCGAAATGAACTTGCTCTTGCCGGCCACCATGCCCGTCGAATAGCCCGCCTTCTTCGCAAGTTGAAACAGCGTGGGGAACGCAGGGTAAACCGGGCGTTGCAGCGGGATGTCGGCGTTCCATTCGATGCCATGCGCGCTGGGGCTTACGCCCGTTAGCATGCTGACGTGCGACGGCAGCGTGATCGATTGCGGCGTCGTTCTTGCCCACAGGGTGAAGCTGCCGCGGGTCATGAGCTGGCGAATGTTGGGCGCATCGGCGCGCAACAGCACATCCGGGCGCATGCCGTCGATGCTGATTACCAGCACGTGGCGCTCGTGCGATGGCCCCGTCGCCGGCTGCGACGGCTGCGTCGACTGGGACCGCGCCGTTGCACACATCGCACCTAAGAGCAAAATCCGCATTGCATTGCGAAACAACATGATGGTTTTGTAGCGGCCAATCGAGCGCCGGGCAACTTGACGGTTTGCGGCGGGCCTTCGATACTGCGCGCGGCTTCTTACATTGGAGTTGAGCTTGCGCAAAAAGTGGTGGATCGTTGCTCTATTGCTGTCGACGGCGGCCGGTGGCTCCGGCTGTGCATCAAACAATACCGGAAGCACGACCGGCGGCGCGCCCGATGGTCCCATTAGCGCGTCGGATGAAAAGTCGCCACGGCGGCAGTCGTCGGGTACGCCGTCGGCCGACAACACGACGATTGCGCGCGTCGGCGCATCGGTCATCACGCGCGATCAGCTCATCAAGCCCTTGCTGGAAGCGCACGGACTGCCGCTATTGTTGAATCTCGTTCAACTTGAGATGGCCAAGCAGGAGGCGAAGGTCGCCGGAGTGACGCTCTCTCCCACCGACGCGCCGGCCGAGCAGGATCGCACCCTCGACCGCATGTTCCGCGACCAGAAGGCTGAAAAAACCGAATACGCCGCGCTGCTGAACCAGTTCCTCGAACGCCGCAACATGAGCCGCGTCGAGTGGAACCTGCTCATGGAAATTAATGCGACGCTGCGAAAAGTGTGCGAAGCCAAGGCGCGCGGCGCCATCAAAGATGAACAACTCAGCACCGCGTTCATGCAACTTTACGGGGAAAAAGTGCAGGTGCGGCACATTCAGGTCTCGAATCTGCAGGAAATCGCCGAAGCCCGTCGACGCCTCGCCGCCGGCGAAACTTTCGAGTCCATCGCGCGCGCGATGAGCCGCAATTCGCTCACGTCCCCACTCGGTGGGGAAGTGCGCCCGTTTACGATGCAGTCGCCGTACCCACAATCGTTCAAAGATGCCGCGTTCGTGCTCAAGAACAAGAACGAAGTCTCCAGCCCCGTGCAGGCCGATAACGCCTATCATCTCATTCAACTCATGGATCGCATCGCGCCGAAAGTGATCAAGTTTGAAGACGTTAAAGCCAGCATTCGCGAAGATTTGGAAGAGCGTCTTGTCCAGCAAATGACACAGGACTTGCGCGCTCAACTCAGCGATCAGGCCACGCGATCGCTGGTGATTCTTGAGCCGACACTTAAGGCGCGATACGAGCTGGAAAACCAGCGCCGCGAAGAACAAATCCGCGGCCGAGAAGAGGTTCGAAAGGAACTCGACCGCCAGCGAGAAACCGCCGCGACCCAGCAGGCCATCCCCGACCTTCCGCCAGCGCCGAGCGATCAGCCGGCCAGCCAGCCGGCAACAACGCGGCCATGAGCCTAACTGTCACCCCGAACGAACGCGTGAGGGGCCTCCCCGTCTAAGTGTGTGTTTCGCAAAGCCGCAAAGGAGACGGCAACGCAAAGACAAAATTTGGAAGTTTAAACGCGACGGCTATGACCCCATCACCCTTCATCATCGAGCCTTCCACCCGAATCGCGCGGCTGCCGCCGTATTTGTTCGGGCGCATCAACAAGATGAAGTATGAAAAGCGAGTCGCCGGGATCGACATCATCGATCTGGGTATGGGCAACCCCACCGACCCCACGCCCGAGGCCGTCGTCGCCAAATTGGCCGAGGCGGCGCGCGACCCGCGGAATCATCGTTACAGCGTGTCCAACGGCATTGTCGGCTTGCGTAAAGAAGTCGCCAAACGATACAAAGAAAAGTTCGGCGTGACGCTCGACCCGGAGACTGAAGTCATCGTCACCATCGGCAGCAAGGAAGGCTTCAGCCATTTGTGCCTGGCGCTGCTCGGCCCGGGCGATACCGCCATCGTGCCCGACCCCGCGTTCCCCGCGCATCTCTACGCGCCGGCGATGGCCGGCGCGAGCGTCATCCGCGTGCCGCTCGGGAATGACGAAGCATTCTTGAACAACATTGAGCAGACGATCGCCGGGCTTTATCCGAAGCCCAAGCTGGCGATTTTTAACTATCCGCATAATCCCACCGGCATGACCATTGAGCCGAGTTTCTGGACTAAAGCGATCGACCTCTGCCGCCGCCATGGCGTGATGATTCTTTCCGACTATGCCTACGGCGAAATCAATTTTGAGGGCTACAAAGCCCCTAGTTTTCTCGCCGCGCCGGGCGCGAAGGAGATTGGCGTCGAATTCACCACGATGAGCAAAAGCTTCAACATGGCCGGTTGGCGCGTAGGCTTCTGCTGCGGCAACAAAGAGATGGTAAAGGCACTGGCGACCATAAAAGGGTATTACGACTACGGCCACTTCGCGCCGATCTGGATCGCCAGCGTCATCGCGCTGCGGCAGGCCGGCAAAACGCCCGAGACGCAGAGCATCGAATACCAGAAGCGCCGCGAAGTCGTCTGTCGTGGATTAGATAAGCTCGGCTGGACGTACGACCGCCCGCGCGCTGGCATGTTCGTCTGGGCCAGGATTGCCGACGCTCATCTGGCCGTTGCCGGCGGCGGCACGATCGAGTTCTGCCTGAAGATGATGGACGACGCCAAAGTAGCCCTCGCCCCCGGCCGCGCATTCGGCGAGCAGGGGGAGAAGTGGGTCCGCATTGCACTGGTCGAGAATGAGCAACGCCTGGAGCAGGCGATGCGCACGCTGCAACGGGCGCTTCTGCCGAAGCGGCCTTCACGTAGGAAGTAAGTTGAGGAAATGTTTCCGGTTTAATTGCGAAATGTCAGTAACAAACCAGGATGGTCGGTGGGGCAGACATTCCTGTCTGCCTGCCGATTTCATCGGCAAGTGCAGGGTGAGTTCGGCGTGGAACGCCGTGACAGACAAGAATGTCTGCCCCACCGAATAAAGACTCCAACAACGCCCCTTGGATACCGAAATCCAACAATTCCCTCCCCAACGCCCCCTCGAAGCCCATGCGCGCATTGAGGCGGATTTGTTCTGCGACCAGTGCGGCTACAACCTGTACACGCAGGCGGTCCGTCGTGACGAGCGACTGGGCATTCTCATCGTCCGTTGCCCCGAATGCGGCCGGTTCCAGCCGGCGGGGGTGGCGAGCAACGCGCAAAAACTCTGGCTGTCGCGATTTTCGTCCATCCTCATCGCGTTCTGGTGCTTGTTCCTCGTGGCGATCATCGTCCTTGGCGGGATGGGGTTGGGCGGTTTGCAGGTGGCCCATGTCGAATCGCTTACCAGCAGCGAATACATCGCGCCCGGCGGTGTGAATGCCTATCGACAGTGGGACGCGCAAGCGCAGAAAGTCATCTGGTATTCGAGCGAAACGGGAAAGCCGATTGAGGGCCAAACGCCCGAATGGCGACGCACTTTTCTGCCGATGGCGGACGTGTTTCGCGACAAGGTCGCTTCGCTGCTGATCGTCTTTCTCATGCTGCTCGCGCCGCTGGTCTTCGGCGGCCTGCTCGCCACGCTCATGTGGCACATCCCGCGGCGGCGCTACTGGATCGGCCTGCTGCTGCCGTTCATCGCGGCGTTGTTCATCATCGCCAGCATTCACATCAACGAATCCGACCGCGGCGGCAAAATCTCAATGGTAGCGGCGATCGTGGGCGCGGCGGCGATCGAGCAGGCGTCGCTGATGCTGGTCGGCGCGCTGCTCGGCAGAACGGTCGCGCGCTTCTTCGCCACGCTGCTCGTCCCGCCGAGGCCGAGGCAGGCGATCGCGTTCCTCTGGACGGTAGACGGCAAACCGCCGCCGTCGGTGAAATAGTTTCGCGATGAAGCACGTACCGCAGTGAGCGACAGCATCTTCGCCGCGAAGCGGCGCACGGCTGTAGCCACGGGTGGAGCCTAAGCGGAACCCGTGGAAAACCGTCGAGCATCGATTCCGCCGCGCAGCAGCGGAGGAAGCGGCGACGGTTAAACAGTATAGATCCTCGTAGCACCGATCGAGTCAGATTAATTCGATGTCTGCGTTCAAGTCCTACAAACCTGTTTAATGATCACGCAGCCGCGAAGATGTCTGTGCGGGAGGAAACCTCGTCCACCGCTGCGCGGCGGCAGGAGATTGGATTTCTCTGGACAGTTGACGGATCCCGCGTTTGAATAGCGGGAAATGCTCGCGGTTACTAACTTTTTTGCGGCGTCCAATTATCTCGAAGCGTGTCTGTGGATCGTTATTGCGGGGATCGTGGTGTGCCGCGCGCGTCGTTCAAACCTCCGCTGGCCGGCGGCCGTTACGCTGGTGGCGTTCGGCTGCTCGGACATCGTGGAAGCTCAATCCGGCGCGTGGTGGCGGCCGTGGTGGCTCTTGGTGTGGAAGGGCGTTTGCGTGCTGGTGCTCATCACCCTGGTGGCTATGGCGCATCGTGAAAAGAGATTAGCATCGCAAAACAGTCTAAAACGGTGACTATAACGCCTGATCGGAAATGCCCTGATTAGCTCTACAATGTGCGGTCCACAAAATAAAACTTAGGCTAATACAACCGACGCGATTCCCTTAGCCGCCAAGCGGCGGCGTTCGGTTGTAGCCACGCGTGGCGAAGCGGCGATTGTCGAAAAGTATCGATCCTAATTGCACCGAGCTGTTCAACGAATTCGATGTCCGCACTCACATCCAACAAACCTGTTTGATGATCACGCTGCGGCAAAGGAGTTTGTGTGCGAAGGAACCTCGGCCGCCGCTGCGCGGCGGGGGGAACGCGTACAGCCTTCCACGGGTTCCGCTAAAGCTCCACCCGTGACTACAACCGCGCGCTGCTGCGCGGCGGCAGCGGGGCGCGTCGATATTTCCGGCATCGCCTCCAGCGTTTTTTCAATCAGCCGCGAAGCGGTGGCATAGAGTAGCTTGGGTGAAGTCCCAAGTTCGTTGGACGCGACCACGAAAGCCTCGAAGCGGCGGCAGAACGATCGGGCGGTCACCGTCGCGACCTCGCAAATAATCACCCCGCGACGATTGTTCGTTCGCCCCGTTGGGGCTTCTCATCCTCACTCACCTACTTGGCGCTTACGCCCCAAGCTTTTTCATGTCGTCGCTTCGCGGCTGTCAGATCAGCGCCCGATCAACCCGCGCAGGTACGGCCAACCAAACCACACCGCCGTCGCGACGATCGCTAGAATGATCAGCGACTTCCCGACGAGATGAGCTCCCGTCGCCTGCCCATACCCCTCACCGCGACGGCTCGACCCGTGGCGCTCAACCGCCGGGCCGTCGGTTGTTTCCTGCACATGCTGCACGTCCATCCCTTGCCCGCGGGCCTTGTGTTCGGCCGCGGCTTTGGCGCTGGCTTCAAATTCCAGCGACATGCGTGCGCCGGTGGAGTGGTTGGTTCCGGTCACTCGAAATCTCATTGTGTTGAGCATAACACGCTCACGCTTTGCGGCCACTGGTGTTCTCCGCGATCGCTGCGCCTATGCGGGGAGTCACAAATTTCCGGGCTGGCAATACAAAACGGCGTCGACTCGCGAGGGGCGACGCCGCTTCTCACTTGACGCTTAACGCTTTCGATATATCATTCCATCCGGATATACGGATGAATCAAGAAAATTCCAGCATGCGCATCGACCCGATCTTCGGCCAAGGCAAGCCCGCCGTCAGCTTCGAGTTTTTCCCGCCCAAGACCGATGCCGGTTGGGCAGGGCTTTATGGCGCGATCGCCGAACTGCACGCCATCAAACCCAGCTACGTCAGCGTGACCTACGGCGCCGGTGGGAGCACGCGTGCTAAAACGGTCGACCTCGTCGCCCGCATTCAGCGCGAACTTAAACTGTGCGCGATGGCGCACCTGACGTGCGTCGGCCACACCGCCGAAGAACTCGGCAATATTCTGGACGACCTCTGGAATGAAGGCGTGCAAAACGTGCTCGCCCTCCGCGGCGACCCGCCCGTGGGACAAACCGATTTCAAACCCACGCCTGGCGGCTTCGCTCACGCCGACGAACTGGTGAAGTTCGCACGGGAACGCCACGATTTCTGCATTGGCGTCGCCGGTTACCCCGAAGGCCACCCGCAGTGTCTCAACAAAACCCGCGACCTCGAACACCTCAAGCGCAAGCTGGACAACGGCGGACAGTTTGTCGTCACGCAACTGTTCTTCGACAACGACATCTTCTACTTGTTCCGCGACACCGCGAGAAAATTGGGCATCACCGCCCCGATCGTCGCGGGGATTATGCCGATCACCAACGTCGCGCAAATCAAACGCTTCATCAGCATGTGCGGCGCCAAGATCCCCCATAAATTGTTGCTGAAACTCGAAGCGGTGGAAACCAACCCCGAAGAAGCTGTTAAGGCCGGCGTCGCCTACGCCATCGAACAATGCAACGACCTGCTGAAAAACGGCGTGGAAGGCCTGCACTTTTACACACTCAATAAATCGCGCGCGACGGTGGAGATTTGTAAGGCTCTAACGATCGGCTAGTGACCTGCTTACGCAGCACTGTTAACGCATCGGAAGTGCGACGAGGATAGTTGCGGGCCCGAGATTGTCAATCGAGAAGCGACGGCTGAAAGTATAGCAGCTATCTCACAATCGTCCCCTTCCTCCGCGATCGCCGCGTCCACCACTGACACCGGCACCACAACCACGGGCCGGGCGATCTTCTTTGGGCGACCTCCGTGCCACAAGCCCCGATCAATCGGCAATCTGAATTTCCGTACTTCGTTCACAACTTCACAATCTTTTCATCGTCTTATTATTATTCTTGAACGCTCAGTAATCGTTCGAAGGAGGTCGCCATGATCCGGGTTAAAAATTTTCTTGTGCCTGTCGAGGCTGCCGATGGTCAGCGGCTTTGGGTCGAATCGATTGGCGTGACGCGCGATCTGCGTGAGATGTGTCGGATTCACCACGTGCTGACGCATCTCGGCCCGCCGATGAAGCTTTGGTTGTGGTATGAAGCCCATCCCGACGGCTGGGAGCATTATCGCGCGAAGTATCACGAGCATTTGGCGCGCGGGCCATACATCGACGCGCTGAAAGAACTCGCGGCGGCGGCGGTGAATGAGGATTTTACATTCCTTCACCAGAACGACGACCCGCACCGCAACGCGGCGATGGCGTTGGCGGAGTTCGTCAGCGAGTTGCACGGGCAGCCCAAGAAGGTGTAGCGAACCGAACCGCCAAGGCGCAAGGGCGCGAAGGAAAACGCGAAGAACAGGAAGGACGATGTGAATTCGATAGCCTTCGCGTTTTTCTTTGCGCCTTAGCGTCTTCGCGGTTGATTCAAAATGCAGGCTTGCCACACAGCGCCGAAGGCTTACGATCGCCGTCTTGATCGAAGTCGCGCAGATTCTCGCTGATTTGACCGAACCGCAGCAGCAGGCCGTGACGCACGTAGACGGTCCGCTGCTGATTATTGCCGGCGCGGGCAGCGGCAAGACGCGCGTCATTACCCGGCGCGTGGCGTATCTCATTCGTCAGGGCATTTCACCGACGGCCATCTGCGCCATCACGTTCACCAACAAAGCCGCGGGGGAGATGAAAGAACGCATCGGCCAGGTTCTCGGCCGGCCGATGCGCGACTTCGGGCGCCTCGATCAATACCAGCCGACGATCTGCACGTTTCACTCGCTTTGCCTGAGAATCCTGCGCGCTTACGCACAGGTGATCGGCGTGGCGACCAACTTCAGCATCTACGACACCGCCGATCAGACCAAAGTGCTCAAGGAAGCCATCAAGCTGCTCGACATGAGCACGACCAACTTCCCCCCCGCAAGCGTTCATGCGGCCATCAGCAATGCCAAAAATCAGTTGCTCACCCCCGAAGCGTATGCCGTCAAGGCCGGCGGGTTTTACGAGCGGCAGATTTCACGGATTTACACCAAGTATCAATCGATGCTTCAGAATAATGCGGCCCTGGATTTTGACGACCTGCTGCTGCGCACCACGCTGGCGTTGCGTGATCACCCGGCGATGCTGGCCGAATTGCGCGAGCGGTTCGGATACATGATGATTGATGAGTATCAGGATACCAACCACGCCCAATACATCCTCGCGCACGCCCTGGCTGGCGGGCATCGCAATATTGCAGTGGTGGGGGATCCGGATCAATCGATCTACGCCTGGCGCGGCGCCGATATTCGCAACATCCTCGACTTCGAAAAAGACTATCCCGATGCCAAGGTGGTTCGACTCGAGCAAAATTACCGAAGCACCAAGACGATCCTGGCGCTGGCCAGCAAGCTCATCGCCAACAACACGCAGCGGAAAGACAAAGAACTCTGGACGGAAAACCAGCAGGGCGAGCCGGCAAAAGTGTTTCTATGCCAGGATGAAAATGATGAGGCGTTGATTGTCGTCGAGCAGTTGAAGGCCGCGCAAAAGGCGGGGAAAAACTGGAGCGACATGGCGGTGTTCTACCGCATGAACGCGCTGTCGCGTGTCATGGAAAAAGCGTTGTTCGAAGCCGCCGTTCCTTACCAGATCGCGCGCGGCGTGGAGTTTTACAACCGTAAGGAAATCAAAGACGTGCTGGCGTACCTGCGCGTGATCGCCAATGCGCATGACGAGGTTTCGCTCGCACGCATCCTCAACGTGCCGACGCGTGGGCTGAGCGATGCGACCGAAGGCAAGCTCAAGGCTTTCGCGGCGCAGCAGGGTATCGGTTTGTGGGCGGCGCTGGAGCGCATCGGCGAAATCGCCGGACTAACCCCGCGTTCCGTGAAGTCGGCGACTTCGTTCGTGAAATTAATTGAAGCGTTTCGCCTCGCTCCCTCGCCCGGTACGCCGGGAGAGGGCCGGGGTGAGGGTTCTGATGGTGGACCCGAGACTGCGGTTTCGTCGGAACATCATGTCCCCCCACTCCTTGCGAATCTGCACATTGAGCCTGCCGCCGAAGCCCCCTCCCTAGCCCTGCCCCGGGGTACCGGGAGAGGGGACCGATCCATTCAATCCATAATGGAGCGCATCATTCGCGATTCGGGGTATGAAGCGATGCTGCGGAAGCTTGATCCGGATGAGGAAAACGAGCTTCCCAATATCGACCAGCTCATCACGTCGGCGGCGGAGTTTGATGGGCAGAACCCCGGCGGCACGCTGGAAGAATACCTTTCGATGATCAGCCTCATCAGCGACGTCGATCACATGAAAGGCGCCGGCGGGGCGGTCACGCTGATGACTTTGCACGCGGCCAAGGGGTTGGAGTTTCCCGTCGTCGCCATCATCGGGCTGGAAGAGGGATGCCTGCCGCACGCGCGGGCCCGCGAGCATCCGGAGCAGTTGGAAGAAGAGCGCCGGCTGTTTTTCGTCGGCATCACGCGCGCGCAGGAACAGGTGATCCTGACCAAGGCCGCGTATCGCACGATGCGCGGGTTACGCGATCGCACGATCACCAGTCCGTTTCTCGGCGAGTTGCCCAAGGAACATCTCAAGATTACGGATCGAACCGGCATCCCGACGGACGACGATGAGAACGCAGCCGAGACCAATTCCGCCGGTTTCCAACGCGGGCAACTGGTGCGGCATCCGCAATTCGGCGTCGGACGGATCGCCGAGATTGCCGACATGGGACAGCAGACGCGGGCGGTAGTTGAGTTCAACCAGGTCGGGCGGAAGACGCTGATTCTGCAATATGCCCGGCTGGAAGCGGTGGGGTGAAAAATCAGAATGACGAAATTAGAGCTCCGCATCAAAACCGAAGCCCGAATGTCGGCACCTCGGTTGAGGGTGGGGCAGACATTCTTGTCTGCCACGGCATTCCATGCCGTTGGTCATTCGGATTTCGTCATTCAGAACGGTTCAGGGTATGAATACCCGAAGGCTCTTTATAAAAGAGGCGACTTATGATTCTCGCGGGCGATATCGGCGGAACCAATTCCCGGCTGGCTGTGTTTGATCTGCAGATGAACAAGCTGCACGAGCACGTTTATAAAAATGCCGGCCGCGATGATCTGAGCGCGATCGTGCGGGAATTTCTCGCCGGCAGCAGTCACAAGATCGAACGCGGTTGTTTCGCGGTTGCCGGGCCGGTTTCGATGGGGAAGGTGACGCTGACGAATCTTTCGTGGCAACTGGACGAGCAGGCGTTGGCGTCGCAGTTAGGAATCACAAAGTTCGCGCTGGTTAATGATCTGGTCGGCCACGCCGAGGGGATTGAAGTGCTCACGGCGGAGCGCGTGGTCACGCTTCACCCCGGCGAGGCGGTGCCCGATGGCAACCGGGCCATCATCGCCGCCGGAACGGGGCTGGGCGAAGCGGGGCTGGTGTTCGATCGGCGCACGAACAAGTATCGCAGTTTCGCCAGCGAAGGCGGCCATTGCGATTACGCCCCGCGCAACGAACGCGAAGACCAACTGCTCAAGTTTTTGCGCGGCAAGTTCGGCAACGTGAGTTTTGAGACAGTGCTTTCGGGCAAGGGTCTGCGCAACCTTTATGATTTTGTCGTCACCTTAAGCGAGTTCGCCGGCCACAAGCTGCCCGGCGACCCGCTGCCCGCCGACATCACCGCCGCGGCGCTTTCCAACTCCAACCCCGCCGCGGTCGAAGCCATGAAAATGTTTGTGAGCATCTACGGGCAGGAAGCCGGCAATCTAGCGCTCAAGACCCTCGCCACCGGCGGGCTTTACATCGGTGGAGGCATCGCCCCCAAGATTCTCGCCGCGATGAAACAGCCGGCGTTCCTCGAATCATTCCGCAATCATAGTGTGCCAAAAGTACAGCAGACGTTGGCGAAGATTCCGGTGCATGTGATTACCTTTGAAATGAACGGCCTGTACGGCGCGGGCAACTACGCACGGTCGCTGTGAACCGATTTTGCTGAATTACGCCGTGTCGGGGCGTGGCAACATAAGGGCGGATTGATCAATTCGGAGGTTCGGTATGGCTTGGCTTATTGCAATCATCGGCGTATTAAATTTGATGACCAGCCAACCGGCGACGGCCAAGTTGGACGATCTACGCTTCTTGCAGGGCGCGTGGTCGGTCGAACGGAACGGGACGATCACCGAAGAATTCTGGTCGGCGCTGCGCGGTGGCACGATGATGGGCGCGGGGCGGACGATTAAGGGCGACAAGACAGTGTTTTTTGAGCATTTGCGCATCGAGCAGCGCGGCGACGACATCTTTTTCGTCGGTCAGCCCAAAGGCCAACAACCGACCGATTTCAAACTCGTTTCATTTGACGGCAAGCGCGCGGTGTTTGAAAACCCGCAGCACGATTTTCCGACGAAGGTCATTTACGAAAAGATCGACGACGATACACTCAGGGCTTCGATAGAGGGTGTGCAGAACGGCCAGAAACGCGGCACGTCGTGGGAATACAAGCGGGCGAAATAGAATCCGCTATCCGAATCCGACCACAAACTCGAACACGTCCGCCCGCGGCCCGCCGATGGAATCACGCGGCGGCTCGAACCACCATTTGTAGGCCGCCTGGCGCGTGGGTTGATCGAGGTTGATGCTGCCGCTGGACTTGACGATGTCCGCCTTCGTCACGTTGCCTTCGGTGTCTAGGTACAGGCGGAGCACGATCCGCACCGGGGCGCGCAGTTCGAGCAGGTCGGCGTAAGCGGCCATCTCCAGGCGCGGTGAGATCAGCCGGTGCTTGCGCCCCAGCCGCGCCACCGTTTTGCCGCGGCGGAACTCGACCGATTGCTGCGTGGAAAATGCGTCCGATTCCGAATCGGCCTGCGGCGCGGGATCGCCGGGCTGTTGAGCGGTCTGAGGTGGCGTCGGGCGCGGATTGACGGGCTGATCCGGCGATGAATCGCTCGGCTTGGTTTCACGGGGTTCAGCCGGCTTTTGGTTTGGCGCCCAATCTGCAGGTTGCGCCGATGACCCTGGTACCTCAAACTTCGGCGCCTCTTGTTGCGGCGCCGTCTGCGCCATGGCGAACGCGGGTGGAGCGGCCGGCGGGGTGGCCGGCGGCGCTTCTTCACCACCCGTTCCTTCGGGGTCGAGGCTGAGCGACGCCTGATTCTGCTCTGCCCGCGGCGCGGTCTGCGCCGTATCACCTTCGGAACTCGCCAAGGCCGAACCGGACGATTGGTCGTCCCCCAACTGTGCCATACGGTCCACCGCTTGCGGCATTGGCGGCGGGGTTTCGACTGCAATCGGTGCGGGCTTTGCAATCGGTGCAAGGGAATACAGCGACCACTGCGCCGCGTACTTGGCCGCCACCCAATGCACCACCCACGCGTGCGCTGTCAACGACAGGCACAACGCCAGCGTCAGGCTGATGTCGCGCTTGGGGCTCATGGGTCTATCTGTATTGTATATCGTAACAAAGCGATCCGGGGCTAAAGCCTCCGGCTTGTGGTGGGGAATGCGCGCAAATAGGCAATCGCTTCGTCGGGTGTTTCTACGACGTGAAGCAGTTCCCTGGTGCGCGGCTTGATGAAACTCTGCTCAATGCCGTGCTCAAGCAGTTGAATCAGCGGATCAAAAAACTTGTTCACGTTAACCAGAATCATCGGCTTGTCGTGAAAGCCCAGGTATCGGCCCACCAGCATTTCAAAAAATTCTTCCAACGTCCCGATCCCGCCGGGGAGAGTTACGAATGCCTCGCACCGGCTTTCAAGAAGGGCCTTGCGCTGGCGCATGTCGTCCACCACGATCAATTCGGTGCATTGCTCGTTGGCTTTTTCGAGTTCGAGTAGCCGCGTCGGAATGATCCCAACCACCGAGCCGCCCGCTTGGCGAGCGGCGTGGGACACGACGCCCATCAACCCGAAGCTTCCACCGCCGTAGATTAAGGTCCAACCGTTCCGGGCGATGGCGCGCCCCAGTTCCGCCGCCGCGTCGTGGTAGACCTGGGGGACATCGTTGCTCGAGGCGCAGAAGACGGTGATGCAGCGCGGCATGATCGGATCACCTAGTGCATTGTCACACCAAGATTTTAGGATAAACAGACTTCAGCCTCAACCG
>CAZXLA010000037.1:0-23545 GCA_964641895.1 uncultured Tepidisphaeraceae bacterium | reverse complement strand
CTGAAGTGCGATAGCCTCAATCAGTTCGCGACGGCGTGCCGTCTTTTCGTCGCGCTCGGCTCCGGTCAAAACGTATTCGGCATCGGGTTCGCCAGCGTCGAACGGTAGGTCGGTGGCCGGGTTCAAGTCGTCCGCCCCGACTACCATCGCGATTGCGGCACTTCGCCGGGGTTTTCGGTGCGTCTTGTCCTGTAGCTCACGCTCAACTTGCATGAGCTGTTGTTGCAGTAGCGTTCGATTTTCGACGCCTTCGCAAACGGTCGGCATCTGGTCTATCGGGATAAGGTCTATCATTGCGAGTCTCCTGAAAAGAAAAGGTTGGCCATGGATTTACAATTCCATAGCCGCGAGTTGTAACCGTCGGCGAGCATAATCCCGCCGTGGCGTTGATCGTGGTTCACTGAATTCCATTAACGATGCGGTGGTGGCTAAATATGCGGGAATGCCGGTCAGGGTGATTTCCATTAGTTCGCCGATGCTGGAAATGGTTCTGACCTTGCCGGTCGTGGCGTAGTCCCATGTACTCACGGCGTTGCTGAATCGGAAGGATGCACCCCGGATATCCCCACGTCTGACCATCTCAACGGCATCGCGGCCCGCCGTCGTGTCGCCCGGATAGATTTCAAACGACAGCCCCCGCGTGTCCTCGGCGACCGATAGCGTCCCCGCACTGCGGCGACCGATGATTTGCTTTACGTCGTGGTGCATGAGTGCCAGAATTTCCTTGCCGACGGCAATGGCCGAACGGAACGCCCCCGGTGAAATCTTTTCGGTAAAGCCGCCCAAGTCTTCGCTTATCGAGTTGAAGACAGCGGCGTACCCTCGAATCGCCGTCGGCTGACCCGATCGCCCAGGTGCAACGCGGATTTCACTCGTTTTGAATCGTAGTTCGGTCGTTTCTATCATTTCGGTCGTTTCTGCCGGTGTCCGGCGTCTGTGTTTTCCTCGAATTCGAGACAAATCGCTTCAAGCTTTGACGATCGGTCTACACTCCGGGATACGAAGGATTTTACCCCCCCTACCGCCAGCCATTGCCAATTTGCCGCGTTCATTGTCGCAACCCTCTGTTGATGCGTCGGCGGCGACTTCGTGCGTGTAATTGGCTCCCACACAACCCGCGTTGGCAATCGGTGGGTTGTGCGACGGTAGCGGTTCCAGCTGCTCGTTATCGCGACGGTCACACTGACAGCCGGTTGGTGGTGGTGACTGCGTTGATAGCGATACCAGCGGCTTGTCGTCGGGTGCTTGCCGGATATCGACGCAACGGAACGCAAAGCCACGCAAGGCGAGTTTTAACAGCCGACGTAACCGGATGAACGTCGGTGCATCGTGCGGCTTGCCGGCGTCGGTGAGGGTGAGGATGAAGTTTGTGCGGTTCACGCCCGCCCCCTTAGAGATGCCGGATATCTTACTGTCATTACTGGCACTACTGTCATTTATGGCCTTTTGGTGATGGTTTTGTGCCGGTAGTGCCAGTAGTGCCAGTAGATTCCCCGCCTTCTCTGGCCGGGTGGTGGTGGTGGTGCTCATGCGTTCCCTTCGGTCTTGGTGATGGTCAACAACCGATGCCCGCCCGGTCGGCTCCAAGTGATGACGACGCCCACGGCGGCCATTGCCGGCGTGATTCGCTTGATTCGTCCGCCGATTCGTGCGGCATCCGCCGGCCAGCCATGCGGCGGCTTGAGAGGCGTCAACTTGTGGTGAAGTTCGGACGCGGTTCCTTCCCATTCTTGAACGCCCTGCATCATGGTCAGAATCGCATCGGCGAACGGGTCGTTTTCCACCACGTCGGCGGCGACTCGGCCCGATTGTTTGTTGAACAGGTTGAACGCGGATGAAGGGTCGGCCAGCGGGTCGGTTCCGGTTGCCTTGTCCATCGCGGCAAGCAGCAACGCGAAGTCGGCCATGCGTGGGAGTTTGTCAATCCTGATGCTCGGTCGTGCGGCAAGGGTTGCGGCCAACAGGTCAAACAATGCACCGAGTATCAGCGGACGGCGTTCCCTGTACAGACGTTGCAACTCGGCATCAGCACGGCGTTTTGTTTCGGGAATTGGTTCAAGGTCAATCATCACAAGCCGTTCCCCCAAGTCGCCACGCAATGCCCCGGCGTCGATACTGGTTAACGCAATGCACCGCTTGAAACTCATCACCGAAACGTCGCCATCGGTGTACAAGGCACGGCGTACCATCGCGTCGCCGGTGACAGCACGACACAAGGCATCGGAAAGCCAGCCGCTGATATGCGAAACGTTATCGATGCAAACAACCCACGAGCCATGAGCGGCAACGGCCCATTGCTCAAGGTCTTTCGGTGATGCCCTCGTTGGTGCTGCGGACGGGTCAACCAATTCAACCAGCATCTTCGCGGCGGTGGTCTTGCCAGTGCCTTGTAGGCCGGTGAAGAGTGCAATCGGGTGCGGAATGTCTGGAATGAACGTGGCAATCAGCCAGCCCACCAGCAGCGGCCACGATTCGGCATCGACGTTCAACAGGTCACAAAGCAACGCCAGGCTTCCACCGCGTTCGGGAAGCGGCATCGGCCCGGTTAACGGCGTGCGGCGGAATAGAACGGGTGAACGTGGTTCAATTCGCCAGCCACTTGGGTTGATGATGACGACGGAACCATCGGCGGTTCCAAGGTCGATTGTGATGGTGTCGCCGGTAGATGACACCCGCAAGCTAGCGTCATTACTGGCACTACTGTCATCCGCCTCGCCCTGCAGACTGATAATCGCGTCGGCCAGTGCCGATGATGACGGCGTTCGCTTGAATTTGCGTCGATACTCCCTTGCCAGCATCGAACGAAGTGAATCGCGACTCCCTCGGAACATGCGTGCGATATTCGGCCCGCCACGTTGAACGGCGTAGGCGTCACCGGCGCTTGTGCGGCCCAGGTCGTACAGTTCCAGACCCAGCACGACAATCTTATCCGCTTGGGAATTGGAAGTGTCGGCGGCGGTGTCGGCGGCGGTTGCCCTCGGCGGTTCGGCCTCGTCGGCGTACTGCCCGTTCGACGTGTAGGCGTCCGGGTTCGCTGCCCTGTCTGCGTGTATTTTGTCCCTGATACTCATGCGGCCCGCCCTTCCAACCGGCGAGCGGCAAACTGCATTGCATCGGCGGCGTCGAACAGCCTCGCCTTGATTTCGGCGAGTTCGATGGTCAAGGCGAACAGCGTGTCTTGTGCGATGTGGCAATGACGTCTCAGGACGATGCAATCAGGACAAAACTTGGTGAGGCGGTCGAACATCGCGAGCCGGTCGTGATGAACGTTCATCCGAGTAAGTTCGCTGCTGGCGAGACTCACCATCCGCAGCGGGTCGATTGCCTTCGTGATTATCGCGGAGCAAACCAACAGTCGGGAAGTGTCATCCTCAACATCAGACGGCATCAGCCCGGCCCATAGAAATGCGCCTTCAATCATCAACGGCACGACGGCGGCGAGTCCGGGTAGTTGGTGTTCAAGTTCGGCGTGGCGTCGGGACAGCCGGGCGACGGCCAAAGAATAATCGGTTGCGTGTGCGGAACTTGTGGTATAATTATTCATCATGGTTTCGTCGCCGTCGGCCAGCTTGGGAAAGTTGCCGACGGCGTTTTTCGTTTATCGAGTTGAGGTGGCGGCGGTGTTGACGAGGCGCGCTTCGATGAACGCGGTGAGGTCGCTGGCGCGATACCGCACGGTCTTGTGGCCGATGCGAATGAACGGGAGCGGATACCGGCGCGTGGCGCGCCAGCCTTCAAGCGTTCGCTGTTCAAGCGCCAATACTTTCGCGGCGGCGGCTTCGGTCAACAATGGTTCGGGGACAGCCTCGGAAGTGTTTTTCGTCGGCACACTTGGCGTGATAAATTTGCTCATGCGCGTAGTTTCCCGCGCATCGTCTGGGACATTCGAGCTATGTCCCAAGATTTATTTTGCGGGTGGTTTCAGGTAGCGGCGAACGTTGCGGCCACAGCAGGGCGGAACGATGCGCTGGCCGATTTCATTGTCGAGGTCGTGAGATTTACCCTTGCCATTCCACGTCGGCGATAGCTCGCTGAATAGTGCAACCGCCTGCGCTTGTTTATCGGCGGCGTTTCCAAAGCGTTGGACGCGCGACGTTTCGAGTGCGGCGATATTTTTCTTTTGCTTCACTCCAAGGCGCAGCTCGTCACGCCACGCATACGAGGCGAGTCTAAGCGCATGCACAACCAGATATTTCGCATCGTTCACGGTGCGCAATGACCGGATTTCTTCGAGCGCTCGCAACGCGGCCAAAGCCCGGCCATGCGAATTCGGCGGGAGCCACAAGGTGCAAGTCGTGTGCCTGCCGGTCGTGCCAAGTTCCAAGCGGTGGTTGTACTTTCCGCCTGCATCTTCAAACACTTTTCGGCAATGCGCTTCAATCGGCTTGATATGATGCTCTGGGTCGAAGTATTCCCGTTGCCGCGCGGCAATCGCCTTCAACGCGGCGCGTATCTTTCGCTGTTCCGGCGGAAGTGTTTTTTTGCGTGCCATGGTTCCATCATTCTTTCGTCGTGTTCACTTGCGGCTTGCCGTCGCCGTCATCGCATCGACAGCGGCGCTCATCGCGGCGCGTACCGGGTCAAGGTGAATGTGAGCGTATCTCGCGGTCGTGGCGGTGCTGGCGTGGCCCAGCCCCCGCCCGATGATGGGGAGGGAAACGCCGGATGCTGCTTGCCACGATGCGAGCGAATGCCTCAGGTCATGTATCCTCAGGTCTTTCAGCCCGGCGAGTTTGCAGAGTGCCTTCCACGCAACCTCAGGCCGTTCGACGTGGCCCGACTCGGCATCGACGGCCGGGAATACAAAAGCGTTACCGCCGGCGGTCTGCTTGCGGCGGGTGAGGATGTCGGTGGCTTGCCGTACCAATGGAACGGTGACGGGTTTGCCGGTTTTGAATTTCGCGGCGGGAATTGACCAAGTGCCAGCCGTCAGGTCAATTTCGTTCCACTCCATCCCCTTCACGTTGCCAGACCGCGCGCCGGTGAATAGCAACAACTCGAATAAGTCGCGCATGCTCGGACTGGCCGCCTGCAGCGCCGCGTGGAAGCGTGGAAGTTCGTCCGGCAACAAATATCGTTCTCGCCGGTTCTCAGGGAAACGCCGGATGCCCGACGCGGGATTTGGATGGTCAAACCCCAGGTCGCGCGCACGGTTGAAAAGACTGCTCAATAGTTGCACCAAACGATTTGCCGCGCCGGGTGATTTCTCGCCTATCTTCTGGTGCAACTTTGCCACGTCGTTTCGGGTGATGGTGTTGAATTTCCGGCCCGCCCATTGGACGAGGCTCAGGTCATACTTTTCCTGAAGTTCATCGGCGGTGCGAAGTCGAGGTCGTGCGTGCGTCCGCATGAACCACTCCCAGACCGCGCCGAAAGATTCTTCCGCCCTCGCCCGTTGCTTTCGTTCCTGCGGGTCAATGCCTGTGGCAATCATCGCCAGCGGCGCGGCGGATAATCGGCGCGCCTGTTCGACGGCCAGCGTTCCATCACCGATGCGATAGCGTCGCATCCGGCCCGCCAGTTTGAAGGTGATGTAGAACGATGCAGCGCCGGTGCGGGTGAGCATGTAGCTAAGACGAGGGACAGCGGTATCGTAAATTGTGATGCGGTCTCTGCCCGGCGGAACCGTGAGTGCATCCAACTTGGAACGGGTGAAAGTGAACCGCCGCGTGAGCGCCTTGCCGGTTTGCGTCGCGATTCTCATAAGCGTTTCGGCCATGTCCGATTTCCTTCTGTTTTGCGCCGGTGCAACCCCGGTGCAACCGGGAATAGCGTACAGCGTCGTAGAATATCGGGTATTATAACCGTGCTTTTGCAAGGCAGTCAAGGCTATAAGCGTAGCATAGCGTAGTTGGTGCAACCCATATCGTACCTATTTTAACGGGTCTTCAACCCGTTCTTTGTCACCGCAGAAATGGGTTGGAAACCCATGCTACGGTTCACCTTCCAAACTTGTCGCGCCAATCCTTGCCCGTTTTTTCCATGGTGCTATCCGCGGCGGTTCTTCGCATGCGGTGCAGCGTGGGCATGCCGAGCGCAAACTCCGCCATCCAGTCGCGCGCGAACTCGCCGCGTTCGGTTTCGGCGAACACTTTGCGGATCTCTTCTTCATTGATCACGCGCGGGCCACGGGTGCGGATGGCGAATTCGCATGTGCGGCTGCACCCGCCAGACACATACGCCTCGATGCCGATTTCATCCATCACATCAATCACGCTGCGCAGGCTGCGAATCGCCTTGGCATACGCAAAACTCGGCGGATAACCGTTCTCCACCATCGTGTTGAAGCACGCTTTCATCAGTGCGATCGCGCCGCCGTAAAGAATCTGTTCTTCGAAATTATCCCCTTCGGTTTCGTGCTGGAACGACATTTCGACCACGCCGGCGCGCGTGCTGCCGACGGCTTTGCTGACCGCCAGGGCAACTTTCATCGCATCGCCGGTGGCATCATGATCCACCGCCACGCAGCCGTAGATGCCTTCACCTTTGAGATACTTTTCACGAACAAACCGCCCCGGGGCGTTGGGTACAAACAGGGCGCTATTGACATCTTTCGGCACGGCGATCTGACCATAGAGCACGTTGAAGCCGTGGCAGAAAATAACCGTCTGGCCGGCGCGAAGGTGCGGCGCGATGTCTTTTTTCCAGATCGGCGGCTGCGCGGGGTCGGCTAGTTCGATCAGCAGGATGTCCCCCTTCTTCGTCGCGTCCGCGATGCTCATTGCCTCAAACTTGTCGCTGGCGGCCTGCGCGCGGCTTTTGCTTTCGGCTTCATCCCGTGTGCCGATGATCACCTTAAACCCGCTGTCGCGAATATTGGCGGCCTGCGCTTTGCCCTGAATGCCGTAACCAATGACGGCGAGGGTCTTGCCGTTGAGGATTGATGCATCGACGTCGGCGTCGCGATAGATTTTTTCTTTCATGTTCTCTTTCTCGGTGGGGCGCAGGTGTCCGTTGTCGGTGGCAGGTATTCAGTCGGCGCCTCGCCAAAGCGCGCCTTACAACCCACAACCACCAACCTACAACCCACCAATCTCCCGATTCACATCTTTGTAATAAATATACTTCGCCGGGTGTTCGCCGGCGGCGTAGAAGCTCTGCGGGCAGTAGGGGCCCATCCAGATGAAATCGTCTTTTTCAACTTCCATCCACTCGTCGCCCAGCCGATAGACACCCTTGCCCTGCAAAAAAAGCAGTCCGTGTTCCATCACATGCGTTTCGACAATCGGCAGGCCGAAACCTGGCGTGAACGTGAATATGTTCATCGCCATATCGTATTGAAAGTCATCGGGGATAAGCGTCTGCAGCTTGATCTTGTCGGTGTCGGCCCAAGGGATTCCCGACACATCACTTTCGTTGCCATGAATGGCATTAAACAGCGCGATGCCCGGCGAGGCTTGATACCGCTTCTGAAAAACCATGAGGCGCATCGGCTCCGGCGCATAAAATTCGTTGGCGGTTCGCGGCGGGGTGAAGGCAAAACTGCCGGGGATTACCTGCCGCTTGGCGCGCCCGCCTTCACGGTGCTCTCCGCGGCCGGAAAGTACGTATGAAAACGTTTCAATCCGCTCGTCGGCCGGAAACTGCCCGCGGGCGGTGGCGGGTAGATCGATCAGGTACTGAACAAAATTCGCCCCCAGCGCCGGCGACGCCAACACGCGCACCTCGGCCCCCGGCCAGCTCGGCAACTTCGAAACGGGATAACCCTCGAGCGGCATGAGCGCGTACCGCGGTGCGACGCGCGTGCGGGAGTGAACTAGAGATGAATGCAATCGCATGCTGGGTTGTTGGTTGTGGGTCGTGGGTTGTGGGTTGTCGGCGGCCGACGGGGCCAACCAACCACCTGCAACCTACCACCAACAGCCATCTCCTGGTGCCTCTGTAGTTTCCATTCTTACCCCTCACACAAACAAATCCACAATCTTAAATTGCTCCACATCCACCAATCCCTGATCCGTAAGCTTAAGGGCCGGGATCACTTCCAGCGCCATAAAGCTCATCGCCATCATCGGGTCGTGCATCGTCGAACCCAACTCGCGGGCGGCTGCGATAAGTTTGGCATACCCGTCGCGCACTTGTTCGATCGGCGCGTCGCTCATCAGACCCGCCACCGGTAACGGCAACGTTGCGATGACCTGAGAACCGTTGGCCACCGCTAAACCTCCACCGGCGGAGCCGGCGGCCTTTGCAGCGCTCATCATGGACTCATCATCTGCGCCGATCACCACCAGATTGTGGTGATCGTGTGCGACCGTACCTGCGATCGCGCCTCGCTTTAAACCGAAGCCATTGATGAATCCCAAGCCGACATTGCCCGTGCCGCGATGCCGCTCGATCACCGCCATCTTCAGCACGTCATTGGCGGGATCGGTCAGCAAAACGCCGTCATGCTCCGGCACCTGGCGCACCAGCGATTGCGTGACCAACTGATCCTCAATAGACCCGATCACCCGAACACGGTCAGATTTCGCGACGATGCGGAAGTTTACCGACTCCCACCGAATGTTGCATGAGTGCGCCGCTTGCGGCTTAGCGGCATTTACCGTGTGTTCAGCCACCATCGCACCGTCACGCGCGACCAGCGCTCCGTTGTAAAAAACCATCCTCGCCATCGGCTTCGACAGATCATCGAACACCATCAGATCTGCACGTCGTCCCGGCGCAATGGCACCGCGATCGCTTAACCCGAACCACTCGCTCGGATTCAGGGTTGCCAATCGGATCGCTTCAATGGGATCAATCCCTGCTTCGATCACACGCCGCAGCATGAAATCGATCCCGCCATCGCCAAGCAGGTCGGCGGGTTGGCGGTCGTCGGTGCAGAGGCAGATACGGCGGCCGTTCTTTGAATTGATCAGCGGCAGCAGTGTGTCGAGATTACGCGCGTTGGTGGCTTGGCGAATGAGAATATACAAACCGCGCGCCAGCTTTTCCTTTGCTTCGTCCACCGAGACACATTCATGATCGCTTCCCACGCCTGCAGCGACATAGGCGTTGAGAGGCTTCCCGGTAACGCCGGGGGCATGACCGTCGATGGGGCTGCTTTGGAATGCCGCAATGCGCGCGAGCATCTCGGGATCACCCTGGATCACACCCGGAAAATTCATGACCTCCGCCAAGCCGCGAGCCGCCTGACTCGCGAAAAATGTCGAGAGATCGATCGCATCGAGACTCGCCCCGCTTGTTGCCATCGGCGTGGCGGGGACACAACTGGGCGCCATCATGATCACGCTCAGGGGCAACCCGCGGCTGCTGTCGATCATGAATTGCACGCCGGCGGCGCCGGCGACGTTGGCGATTTCGTGCGGGTCGGTCACCACGGTCGTCACCCCGCGCGGCACCACCGCCCGCGCAAACTGCGGCGGCGTGCAGAGGGAACTTTCGATATGCACATGCGCGTCGATCAGCCCCGGCGCAACCAATGCGCCGCGGAGCTCGATGGTTTGCCGCGCTTGATAGCCCGAACCAATTCCTGCAATTCGGCCGTCGCAAATCGCAATGTCGCCGGCTTCAATCTCGCACGAAAACACGTTGACAATCTTTGCGTCGGCCAGCAGCAAATCCGCCCGTGCGTCTCCACGGGCGACGGCGAGCAACTCGGGCAGGTTATGGTTCATCGGGAGACTGTTCCGGGCGACGTGCAAACCACTTAATCTACCCTTGCGACGCTGCAGAATCCAGAATCGACGTGAATTGCACCGCGAAGCCGCAAGCGATAGATCGATCGCGCATTTGGCGTCCAGAGCCGCTTGCGGTTTCGCGGAACAAATGAGCTGCCCAGCCAAGGGTAGGATGAAGGCATTTTCACGCGGCCAGATCATCCAGCAGCTTCGGCTCAATCTCCTCAATTTCCGCAAGCGATTTCCCCACGATCCCGCGCAAGTCGCCATACATCCCCGTCGTCGAAACGATTGCGGCATTCATCTGCTGCTCGCGCTTGGCCCATTGAGCGGTCAAGAACTTTCGTTCCTTTTCAAGGTCTTTAGTCATTTCCGTGTACTTCTCGACGATCGCCTGTAATCGATGTCGAAACGCCGGGCCGGTCATGTAGTGATAGACCATTTCCATTTTCGTCTGCTGCCCCTCCCCGGCCTGGCGCGTCGCGGCGATCTCGAGCACCGCATGGCGCAACGCCACCGCCAGCGGAATGGCACACTGCGGTTCGGTGACCCAGACGCCGTCGATCAGATCAAACTCGGCAACGCCCTTGCAAACCACCTGAGAAACGATGACTGCAAAATCGGCCTTCGCGGCGCGTTGGTCGTCACGCAGTTTGCCCAGCCAGCCGTCGCTCCATGCTTTCGTGCGTTTGGACTCCCACAAAATCGTTCCGGCAACCTGCGCTCCGGATGTAAGGACCCGATGCAGCACATCGCCGCCGAACTCGCCCTTGGCGACCGGCTCAATAGTATCGCGCGGAAACTTGCCGCGCAGCAGCGATTCGAGTTGCAGTTCGAGCGCTTCGCCTTGCGATTGCTGCGATCCCTGCTCCACCTTGCGCTTAAGTTCATCGATCTGTTTGGCCATCGCCGCTACGCGTTGCTTTTCTTCCGCCAATTGCAGGGAGAGTGCGTCTTCGGCCTCTTTCTTCGCCTTCTCACGGACGGACGAGAGCGACTCGCCGACTTTTTTTTCAATCGTCAGATCGATTTCTCGCTTCTCATCGTCCAAGGCTCGCTGCTTCTGTATGAACTCCGCCTGCGCTTTTTGCGCCTCAGCAAGCTTTAAATTGTTCTGTTGAAACAGCTCTTTTAAGTCGGCAAGCTGCCTGGCTTTCGTCTCAAACTCACTCGCCATGGCGGCGCGGGCCTTTTTCAATTCGTCGGCGGCGATTCGTTCGCGTTCGGTTTTTAATTTGTTGGCGACCTGCTCATCCACCTCAAGTTTTGCCTTTTCGATCGCGCATTGCTGTGCCTTGACGGCGGCCTCGCGTTTGGCGATGTCGGCATTCTGCTGCGTGATTTTCAGTTCGAACTCGCGCCGGGTGGATTCGATCAACGGCGCCGCCAGCGATTCATCCAGGCGGAACGCGTGATTGCATTGGGGGCAGGTGATGTTCGGTTGATTCATTGCACCGATGAGTCTGTGCACGCGACGCCCGGAACGCAACCGAGGACGCCACAATGCGGCAATGGCTCTATCGCCGCTTCGCGGCTTCGCTGGGCGCAATAGAAAACCCAGGGTTTAAGCCCTGGGCGTAAATCTCTCGTCGCTCTGCGACTGTATTTGCAGTCGTCGAGTTTCATCTGTTTGGATCAACCCTACCGCCGAAGCACTTCCTGCTCCACGGCAACCCGCGCTCGTTCGGCATCCGATTCGGTGCCACGGATGGTGGCGGCTAGGTTGCCCCCGCGCATAAACGCGGCTATTTCGGCGTCGTCGACGTTTTCGATCGCCTCTTTACCCACAAACGGCTCTATCTCATCGTTCTCCTGGCCAGCCGGTTGCTGATCTTGCGAATCATCAAAGGCGACAACGTAAATCACCCAGACTTTGGCGGCGTTCATAGTGGCTCCTTCACTTCGTGTGTCTTTGCTAAGACGCACGCTTGCACACTGGTTCTTTCCATCATATTCGGACAAACCCGCCCGGCGGTTTCGAGGAATCTTTAAGCCTCGACCGAATAACGGCTTATGCCGAGCGATTTTCTGCCCAACCGGCCTGCAACGACGACCGCTTGGGTGTCTGCTTGCATCATACTTACGTCGGCAAATGCCAATAAGATCGTTGATCACCCTAACCAAGGCCGCATTGCCTCGTTTTTTGCTTAATCAGGGGCATTTTGAACACCACGCAATCGGCAATGCGACGTTGGTCAACTGGCTCCGGTTTCTGTCCGATGCTTCAGTAGTTAGCCAGCGAGGTAATCCGTGAGCCAAAACAGCAATGCACCGTCCGAGACCACTCCGCCGACCAACGATGATGCCGCGCGCAGCGTGGTTGATCGTCGAATGGGGCTTGATCGACGGCAGAAATCGCGTGAGGAGGCCGGTTACAAAGGGCCGAACCGCCGCGACGCCGAGAATCGCCGGACGGGGCTGGAACGCCGTCGCGGGGCGGGCATTCGTCGCAGCGACGACCGCAAGAGCGCCGAAGAAGGGGAGATGACCGTCGAGCAGTTTGAGTTTGTGATGGCGATCGAAACATACAAAAAGGTGAACAAAAAGATGTTCCCCACCTGGACGGAAGTGCTCGAGGTCATCGAGCAACTGGGCTACCGCAAGATTGAAAAGCGGCAGATCAACTTAGAAGCCGTCCCGGAGCCAGACCTGCACAGCAACATCAAAAAAGCCGCGTAGAGCGGCAAGTATTCACGCGCATCCCCCACGCCGGCTCCTATGGAGCCGGCTTTTTTTGGTTGAAACGCCACGTTGTCAAACCGTTTCAGCAAGTTGCGCTTTCCTTACCCCACCGCATCAAGAGTTCGATGACTCGTTGCCCCGCGCCTGATTGTCGCTCTTATCGGTTATCAGACCTGCATTCCAGCGCCCGCCAAATATTGACGCAAGTCTTGCTTCACCAAATGATTACACATGATTTACCACGCGCGCGCGTCGCCGGGGGAAACGGGTCGCTTACGCTCGCCGCTCGTCAAGCGGGCCAAATGCGGTTGCACGGCGTTTTCTTCAACTTTTCAAAGATTTCATTGACGCCGCCGCCACCCGGTGATTAAGATAGCCGTTGAGGAGTGGCCCTTGCAATACGGGCCACGTCGCAGACGAAGGTTGCGGAGGTACTACCGGCGTCGGTTCCCCCTTCGTCTCGTTCACACCAATACGGTGAACCGGTTTAACAACTCCGGTCATCAGGAGAGGATTCTTATGCTCAAGGGTAACGCTCGTCTCGCCGCAGCAGCGGCGGCTGTCGTAGGGGTTTCTGTTTTTTCATCGATCGCTTTGGCACAAACACCGATCATGGACGGCACACTCGATGCCGGATCGTACGGCACACCGTTCGCAACACAAACGGTGCAAACCCAATTCGGTGATAACCAAAGTGAAATCGACGCCGGTTACGCCCGCATCGAAAATGGCAAGTTATACATGTTCATTGCCGGCAATCTCGAAAGCAACAACAACAAGCTCGTATTCTTCTTCGACACCAAGGCCGGCGGGCAAAATGTCATGCGCACTGACAATCCCGACGTCAGCTTTAATCAGCTCAATGACAAATATGGTGGGATGACGCACGATACAGGCTTTGAACCCGACTATTTACTGGCCGTTTCGCGCGACCGCCCGGGCGGCGCCGAAGGAAGCATTTACGTCGATTTTTCAGAATTGAATACCGACGGGGGCGGGACCGGTGGATACTCCGGCCGCATTGACGTGCCGGCCAACCAAATCACGTCGGGCACCAGTTCCGGCGGCAACAACCGCGGCGTGCCTTCATTTAACATCGGATACAATGACGCTAATGTCGCCGGTGTGGGCGGCGGAACCAACGCCCTCGATCCCGCAGGCATTACGGCGGCACAAGCCGTCACCACCGGCTTTGAAGTCGTCATCGACCTGCCCCAAATCGCCGCGCTCGGCAATTTTACGGTCGTCGCCGGCATCAACGGCAGCAGCCACGATTACTGGTCCAACCAGTTCCTCAACGGCCTGCCAACCCCCGGGGGCACGCAGGGTAACCTCGGTGGCGACGGAACAGGCGGCTTTAATGGAACCGTCGGCGCAATCAATTTCGCCAATTTCTACCCCGCCTCCGATCAATTCAGCAGCTTCACCTACGCCGCACCCGCCGTCGCACGATTTGATGTCGCCAGCGGAATCTGGAGCCAAGGGGCCAACTGGACCGGCGGAATCAGCCCCAACCGCACCGACGCCCGCGCCCAATTCGGCGTGCCTTCGGTGCCCGGTTCGGGAACGGCAACGCTCGATACAAATGTCACCGTCCAGCAGCTTACCTTCACCGGCCTGGGCAGCTACACCATTCTTCCCAGCGGCACGAACACGCTGACTGTATCCGGCGCGGCGACGAACTCTTCGATTCTTGTCAGCGGCGGCAACCATACGATCGCCGCTCCCCTGGTTCTCGGTCCGACGACCAAAATCGAAGTCGTCGGCTCGCTGCAATCTCTAACCATCACCGGCGCTGTTTCCGCGGTCGGCCAAACCATTCGTAAAGTCGGGCCGGGCCTGGTGCAGTTTCCCAACGTCATTGCCGGTCATCTGGCGATTGACGCCGGCACCGTGAAAATCGGCGCTAACGGCACCAATGCCGGCGTGAGCAATGTGCAACTTCTGAGCATCGGCGGCGGAGACCTGCCGATTGCCAAGCTCGATATCACCAACAACGGCTTCATCGTCGATTACGCCGTGGTCGATCCGCAAACATCGCCCATCGATACCATTCGCACGCAGATCATCGCCGGCCGCGCCGGCGGCAACTGGAGCGGCAACGGCATCACCAGCAGCACCGCCGCCGCCAACAGCGGGCAGTTCGGCATCGGCTACGCCGAAGCCAGCCAGGTCGGCGGCGTGTCGATGACGTTCATGGGAAATACGGTCGATACGACCGCCGTCGTGTTCCGTTACACCCGTCTGGGTGATACCAACCTTGACGGAACTGTTAACCTCGACGATTTCACCGCGTTGGCCGCCGGCTTTGGCAGCGGCACCTCGTGGTTCCAGGGCGACTCGAACTACGACGGTCTGGTAAACCTCGACGATTTCACCGCGTTGGCCGCCAACTTCGGCTCCAGCGCCCCCGGCGACGCGCCGCGCAGCTCGGTTCCAGAACCGACCGCACTTAGCCTGCTGGCTGTTGCCACCATGGGCCTGGCCCGTCGTCGTCGCGCCTAATTCTGGATTTTTTTACCATCACCACCCCGCCGCCGAGTACTCCTCGACGGCGGGGTTTTCGTTTGGCGGGGTTTTCGTTTAAAGACATGAATAGCCGCCCAAACTCGTGAGATGCCAAAGTGCGTCGACTCCCGGAAATTCGCTTAAAAAAGTTGTAATTATAAATATTATAGAAAATGTTTTGACAGGCTATGCCCGTAGTGATTATCTTGAGCGGTGGAATTGGCTGATCGATTGCGTTTTTCGTGCCACGATCGCTGCGGAAAGTGATGTCTCACCGTGTCCAAACCGCAGGGCAGTCGGCGATTCCGACGTAACCACGAGCTTCCGCACGCCGCGTCGGCCTGTGATGGCCGCGATCGACGAATTTCTGCAAGGAGCGCCGCAATGGCCCGCAAAAAAGCTGCTTTTACGCTGGTGGAACTGCTGGTGGTCATCGGCATCATTGGTGTACTGATCGCCATCCTGCTGCCGGCGCTGGGCAAGGCGCGGCAGCAGGCCGTCAAGACCAACTGCCTGAGCAACATCCGGCAGCTTGGCACCGCGTATCGACTTTATGGAACACAATTTAAAGATGCCATTCCGATCGGCTACCTGCAGGCAAGCGAAAAGCAGTTCAGCTATTTTGCCTCATGGGACAAAGGCAGCGGAACCCCACGGTTTATCCCGGTTGCGATGGGTCAGATGGCGACGACCAAATTGCTACAAAGCCCCAAAACATTTTACTGCCCCGCCGAGGTCAGCACGCAGTATGCATTCGATTCACAACCTGCTGGCAATTCCGGAAATTTGTGGCATTTTTACAATGACCCACCATCGCCGCGTTTGATCGGCGCAGGTCGAAACCACTGCCGCTTCAGTTATCAGACGCGCCCGGTTGCCGCCTATGCAACGAGCGGATTGGTCACCACACCGATTCTCGATCCGACTGGAAAACCCGGTTATCCCACCTTTGCCAAGATGAAAAACCGTGCCATCGTTGCCGATTTGTTTATGACTCCGGCCGATGTCAAGCGCGTGCACAAAGATGGAATAAACGTCTTATATGCCAACGGTTCGGCACAGTGGGTTCCGTACAGCACCCTCGAACGATCCAACATTCTCGGTCTCGGCGGCGGGGTGCAATGGAAGTTTGTTGACCGCATCAGCACCACCTTTAACAACACTTTCCTGTACTACGGAATCGCTAATTCAACAATCGCGCCGTTGGGTCAGGAATACGGTGTCTGGGTCGTTTTAGACCGCGCGTCCCGGTAGTGATGAAAAAATAGTCGCTTTCTGCAATAAATTTCGATTTTTCTCTTCCCGAGTGGTCGCTCGTGGGAGATAGTTCACGAAACTTCGCCTCTAAGAATTCTATTCAGGGAATTCTGTTTAAAGTGTCCGTCAGGACCACATTGGGAGAAATGCCATGGTTGATCGCCGAATCGTCGCCGCCGCGTGCGGTATTGCTATGCTCAAGCTGGGCTCGCTCGCTTACGCCACCACGTTTGCGAGCAGCGTTACCGAATCCGCCGGCACCGTTAACTTCGTGCTGAATGATGCCGCCGACGACGTAACCGTCGTCCGCGACGGCGTACCCTCCTCGCTGGGCGCGCTGGGGCGCGGGGCGCAATCTTTCACCCGCAACGGCGCGGCGCAGTATCAGATCGTCGTCCGTAAAACCAACGCCAACGGCTACCTTTACAACACCGGCACTATCGCCAGCGACAACGGCACCGTGACCAACGGCGGCCTGGTGCAGGTGACCGACGACGCCGACCCGCAGTGGGCCTACCGCCAGCCGCGCGGCATGACGATCAACACCAACCCGGCCAACGGCGCGAACTTCGGGCGATTTTATGTTTCAAATACCACCACCGGCGTAACGCTCGGCCTGCCGCTGGCATTCCGTGGCGTGCAGGATGGGCTGTATGTCGTCGGCGCCGATGGCAGCGACCCGCTTGCCCAGGGAGACGGCACCGCCGATCCGGTGGGTGCCCCCGCGATCTCCCGCACCGGCGGGGTGAACGTCGGTGGCAGCGCCAACGACCCGTTCCGCATTGACATTGACGACGACGGCCGGCTTTACGTCGCGTTCTGGGGCGACGCCAACGGCAGCGTCTATCGCTTTGACGGCAACGTGACCACCGGCGCGAACCTGCTTACCGGCGTCGGCGGAGTCGGCCCCTTCGCCCCCAGCGCCGCCAAAAACCACGGCTCGATTCCCGCAGCCGTCGCCGTCGGCTCAGGCAACAATGTTACGCTCTACACCATTGACGAAGATTTAAGCCCTACCGGCATCACCAACGAAATGAACAGCATCTGGCGCTACAGCATCGGCGCCACCGTGCCCAACGCCGACGCGCCCGTGCAATTGGCCAAGAACCTGCTCATCGGCGATGCGAACGGCGTACAGGCCGACCTGGACCGCGGGCCTGACGGCAAATTCTACTACGGCCAATATCGCGTGAACGGCACCGAAGCGACCGTATTCGTGCTCGACACCGATGCCACCACCCCCCTGTTTTCTTCTTTAGCAGAATCCGTTCGGCTTGGGATCGATGGCAACGCCGACGAGGTGCTGTTCCCCGGCATTCAAGACGTGCTGCGCGACTGCCGCGGGTTCAACGTTGCGGCCGACGGCCGCAACATGGCCTTTGTCGAAGACAACAGCAAGATCATCAGCGTGCCGCTGCTCGAAGGCATTCCTGATCTGGCCAACCGGCACTTTATCGATGCTTTTACACCGGGTGTTTCCGCCGGCCGCGATATCGCCGTCGATGCCGCCGGAAACATGTTCCTTTCCAGCTCCGGCGAAGGCGGCATTCGCGGGTTCAGCAGCGGAGGCGTTTCAGAAACCACCTTTTCGTCGACCGGCACCTTCAAACTTCGCGCCGAACCCGATTTTAACGGAACCGGCAACTACTCCGATGGCTCGAAGTGGCTATTGGGTTTCATCCCCGATGGCGCTGACGCCTTCGCATCGTTTGGCACCACCGACACCGGCACGCGCACCGTAACGCTCGACAGCGCGCGGGCCCTTTCCCGCCTGCGTTTTGTGGGCGGCAACTACACAGTATCAGGTGCTAACACCATCACGATGGGCAGCGGCGAAGATGAGCCGCGTTTGATCGCCGAAGCCGGCAATCACACGGTTTCGGCCCCTCTCTCGATTCAGAAAAACGCCGGCTACGCCGCCTACGCCGGGGCGAGCCTGACGGTGACCAATCCGAATTATGCTTCGGCCGCACTGACCATCACCAAGTGGGGCAACGGCACGGTGACGCACCCGAGCATCAGCCAGGACAAAGTGAGCGTTCAATTCGGCACGCTTAAAATCGCGAGCAGTTCAGGCACCAGCAAGGTAAAAACGCTGTCGATCAACGGCGGCGCAATCCCCACCGCCACGCTGGATGTGAGCAACACGGCCTTCGTCGTCGACTACGAGGCAGGTTTCTCACCGCTGGCCGATATCAAAGCCCAGATTATCTCCGGCCGCAACGGCGGGGCCTGGAACGGCAAGGGCATCACCAGTTCGGCCGCTGCGGCCAACCCCGGCTCGACTGCCGTCGGGTACGCTGAAGCTTCGCAACTGGGCATCACCAACTTTGCCGGCGTGCCGGTGGACGGCGATGCGGTGCTGTTCCGCTACACCCGCCAAGGCGATGCCGACCTGAACGGCACCGTCGCGCTCGACGATTTCACCCGCTTAGCTGCCGCATTCGGCGGTGCCGGCGAATGGTCGCAGGGCGATTTTAACTTCGACGGCCTGGTGAACCTCGACGATTTCACCGCGTTGGCCGCCGGCTTCGGCCAGCCGCTGCCGTCGGATGTCGCCCGCGGCGCCGTTCCCGAACCGACGACGCTGGGCCTGATCGGCGTATCGCTGCTGGGCCTGGCTCGGCGGCGCCGCATCTGATTCGGCCGTAGCTGATTTCGGTCGTTCGGTTATCATGCAAACGCAAGACGCGAGGATCGAATTTTTCGATCCTCGCGTTCTTGTTTGTCTTGTTTTTTAGGTTGTGAGCATGCCGGTGACACAGACATTCCTGTCTGTGTCTCCGATTGTCTGCCTCAGGTTTGGAGACGCATATGAACGTTCTAGTCGCCGGCGGCGCGGGGTATATTGGTTCGCACACGGTCAAGCGCTTGATCGACACAGGCCACACGCCGGTGATCTACGACAACCTGTCGCGCGGTCACCAAGCCGTGGTGGACATTCTTAAAGTCCCCGCCATCCATGCTGATCTGAACGACCGCGCCGCGCTCACGAGTGCGCTTAAGCAGCACAAGATCGATACGGTGATGCACTTCGCCGCGTACGCGTACGTGGGCGAGAGCGTGGAAAAGCCGCTGATGTATTACGCCAACAACGTATCGACCACCATCAACGTGCTGCAAGCCATGGCCGATGCCGGCGTGAACAAGTTTGTGTTCAGCAGCACCTGCGCCACCTACGGCGACCCCGACGCCGTGCCGGTTACCGAAAACGAAAAGCAGCTTCCCACCTCGCCGTATGGCCGCAGCAAGTTGATGGTGGAACACATTCTTAAAGACCACGCGCACGCGAAAAAGGATTTTTCCTACGCCGCGTTGCGTTACTTCAATGCCAGCGGCTGCGCCATGGACGGCTCGATCGGCGAAGACCACGACCCCGAGACGCACCTGATCCCGGTCATCCTGCAATCAATCCTCGGCGTGCGCCCCGAGATCACCGTGTTCGGCACCGATTACCCCACGCCCGACGGCACCAACGTCCGCGATTACATTCACGTCGACGATTTGGCCGACGCGCACATCGCCGCCATGACGCGCCTCAAACCCGGTGAGCCGATTTTCTGCAATTTAGGCACAGGCCGGGGCTTCAGCGTAAAGGAAATCATCGCGGCGGTGGAAAAGGTCGCGGGGCGGAACGTGCCGGTAAAGTACGGCCCGCGCCGCGCCGGCGACGCCATTGCACTTTACGCCGACCCGTCGCGCGCCAAAGCCGTTCTAGGGTGGGAAGCGAAGCACAAAGACCCGCAAACGATCATCGCGTCGGCGTGGAAGTGGTTCGAAAAGCATCCGCGGGGATATACGCGCCAGCGTTGAGATGAGCAGCAACAGTGGGGCAGACATTCCTGCGTGCCACGGCATTCCATGCCGTTCGGCGGCGGGTATCGCGTGGATACGCGATGGCAGACCGGAATGTCTGCCCCACCAAAACATCTATCGCCGCTTCCGCCGTTTGCGCACGTCCGCAGGATCAATCTTGGCGGCTTTCAGGGCTTTGTCGTACGAGCCAAAATACCGGAACGCCGCTGCGTGCAGGGCGGGGTCGTCTTTTTGCAAGTCGCCGCTGCTGACTGAATCTTCGTGAACGAATCGCTCGCGTAATTCAAAGGCCACAGTCGGGCGATCCCATTGGCGATAGAGGCTGACCTCATCCGAGTGCAGCCCGGCGGCGTGCAGGGCGCGATCCCACCCTCCGAACAGCCGGCGCTGCAGCGACGCGAACGCGGCTTTGCCCAGCTCGTCTTTGCGCTTGATGACCGCCGACCAGTTCAGATTCACGTTTTTCCGCCGGCCGTCTTTAATCTGCTGGATAATGCGCTGCCTGGTCCAGCGTGGGCGGCGGGTAACGTCGGCGTAATCGATCCCCGCGCGCCCGACGGCAGATCGGTACGACCCAAAGTGATACGCCGCCGCCGACACCAAGGATTGCTCGCGCCGGGCCAGCGCGTTATAGGATAAATCGACGTCCTTTTTGTACAGTTGCCGAATCCGACGGAGGATGGCGGTTTTGTCCCATTTCATATTTTGGTTATTGTGATTGCGAAAATGAGAATTGCAATGGCGAGAAGAGTTTAACCACGGATGGACACGGCGCACACCGATCGCAAAAAAGCATGCCGAGAGCGGCTGACTCGTGTCGGTTTACTTTGAACTGCCTGGTGGAAATTTCCCCCTCCTGGTACGCCGGAAGGGGGCCAGGGGAGGGCGGAGGGGCTGGATGACATTCGAAATCAAATGCGCAGAACCCTCCCCCGCAGCCCCCTCCCTGAGTACATTGAGGGTGAGATTGGCCAGTTCACTCTTCGCAGGTGTTCGTCTTAGAACATGGCAGACTGCGGTGAACTCCGGCTCCCACTTTCTCGACTCTTTTAACGCACTTCGCAGTCTGCTAAAAGCGAAACATGAATGACCGAATCCGTCACATATAAACCGGCTGGCTTCCTGCTGCTCGACAAACCCGCGGGCATCACGTCGGCCCGTGCCGTCGCCTGCGTGAAGCGGTTGCTGCCGCGTGGCACGAAGGTCGGCCACGCGGGGACGCTTGATCCGTTTGCGACCGGCCTGCTCGTATTGCTCATCGGTAAGGCGACGAAGTTGTGCGAACAGGTGATGGGCCAGCGGAAAACCTACGAAGCGACGATCAAACTCGGCGCGACGACGGCAACGGATGATCCGGAATCACCTGAAACTCCGTTTGTTGCAAGCGAGACAAAAACCGCGTCGGCACGACCCGGCGTGGAGAGCATTTTGCGCCATCACGTTGAATCGGCGCTAGTAGAGTTCGTTGGAGAGATCCTGCAGACGCCGCCCGTGTACAGCGCGCTGAAGGTAAACGGCAAGCGCGCCGCCGACCGGGTGCGCGCCGGTCAGCACGTCGAACTCAAACCGCGCGCGGTGGTGGTGTACTCGATTGATCTGCTCGATTTCGCGTGGCCGCTGGCAAGCGTTCGGATTGATTGCGGCCGCGGAACCTACATTCGCGCCATCGCCCGCGATGTGGGCGCGGCGCTTGGCGTCGGCGGGTATCTCACGCAACTGCGTCGTACGCGCATCGGCGAATTTGATGTAACGCAGGCCGCTCAACTGGACGGGCTTACCGCCGATGCTGTGCTGTCCGCCATCCTGCCGCCCGCCTGATTCTGCATCACGAAATTCTTGCAGTACCAAAATGAAAAACCCGCGCCGGTTTTGCACCGATACGCGGGTTAATCTTCGATTGCTGTTGACGCTGAAATCCTACCGCCGGCGAAGCAGCATGGCCCCGGCGACGAGCAGTGCGCCCAAGCCGGTTGGCTCGGGAACGAGCGAAGCGCCGTCGGAAACGAATGCGTCGTAAAGGAAGTTGCCTACGTATTGCCCGCCGGCCGGCGAGAAGTGTACGCCGTCGTCCAGATAGCCGTTGGTATTGAAGAACGCCGCGTTGCCGGCGGTGCCGTAGAGGTTGACGAAGCCCACGCCGCGCGATGTAGCCACGTCGGCCATGCCTTCAACCAAACCCGCCAGCGCCGCCGAACCCTGATCATACGTTCCGATCAGCACAACTTCAGCGTCGGGGGCCGACCCTTGCACGCGGTCGACCAAGGCGTTGATCTTTTGCGCATAGGTGGCGCGGGTGTAAGCCTGATCATTCTGGCCCAGCCAAACCATGACCAAGTCGGTGCCGAGCAGGGAAAGCTGCTGATCGAAGGTGCTGTCGCGGTTGAGGAAGTTATCAACGCCCCACCCGCCGTTGGCCCCGCGGTGGATTCGCACGCCACCGGTCTCGCGTACGTTGTTCTGGCCGAGGATGGTCACAGCGCCGTCTCGCATCGGGTCGATGCTGTAGCGCGTCTGTCCCTCAGGAAGCTGGTACTCGTAGGTTCGAACCTGATTAGCCGGGCCGTTGGTGCTGATGGTCGTGACGGCGTTACCACCGTCGCCTTCGCGCACGAGGAACGACCCGCCGCCCGGCTGCGTGACGTATTGCAACTGAACTTTGCGATCGATGGGGGTAAAGATGGCGGTGTTGGACGGCGCGGTGAACCCGTCGAACTGTGTCCAAAGCCCGTCGAGCGAACGACGCGCGCCGGTGTCTGCGTTAATGCCTTCGCGGCGCCAACCGTTGTTAAATGCGGCGCCCGTCCACACGCTCATACCCTGAAAGCCGGCGCCGGCGTTGCCATATTGCTGTTGCAGGCGATCACGAAAAAACGGCAGATACGCGCCGGGACGAACGGAAAGCGAATCGCCAAGCACCACAATGTCGGCCGCCTGGCCAGATGAAAGCAGCGCCTTGGTGTCGGCCAGCGCGCCAGCCAGATTAAGCGACGGTGCCGCGGCGAAGGCGGAGCCGGCAAGCAAGAAAGCAGCGGTTATTGAAACGGCCGAAACAGTCGAGAAAGTTGAGGAGAAGGAAAGCAAACGAGGCATCTTTACTCCTAGGCGTTGGAGCGCCCTTGGTACATACACCCGTTGTGTACACGATCGATACACAATGCTCCGCGAACCGCCTGCCGACGAAGGCACCGATACCAGAGCAATGCGGAATCTAGTCGCTGCACCTCGACTCTGGCAAGCAAAAAATCCACTGTTTTGACGGAAGATTAGCTCGATTCGCCCGCAACCTACCCATTGCGAACACCGACCTCGAACTAAGCGCATGGGATCCGCTGACAAGCCGCAAGCGTCTTGGACGGTGGCCGTGAACATTGATAGAATTCTCGTCCGGGGAGCGATCGGGCCGTAGGACGACCGCAAGTATCGTGGCCACCTAACGTTACGATGGGATCGGCTCGGCGATGCGCCACAAAAGTCGTCCCGATCGACGGGGCCACATCGCGGGATGTTTTCACCCCAGCATCAAACACTTGTTAAACTGCCAACCGATTTGTGTGCGTGAGTTCTCAGCGATTGTCGCCATGTGGTTCAAACGTTTCGCCTCGCTTTTTAATATTATCGCGCTACATGCAAGATGCTTTTCCGCCGCCACTGGCGGCGGCTTT
>CAZXLA010000036.1:13062-24539 GCA_964641895.1 uncultured Tepidisphaeraceae bacterium | reverse complement strand
GTAGAGCGCTTGGTTCGGGACCAAGAGGTCGCAAGTTCAAATCTTGTCGCCCCGATTGACGACACAAGAAGCCCTTCGACGAGCAAGTCGAAGGGTTTTCTCATTGTGGGCACAAGACTTGCGACATTTGAGGTCAAAGTTCAAACACAGAAAATCGAGTATCTGCCGTTTCGCGGCCGGATCTGACGCAGGCCACATCTCTTGAAGACTTTGCGGGAGTTCAAGCACTTTGCTCGCCAGATCGGCTCGTTCGGCCCGGCCACGGTCAGCGGAATTGAGCTCGAGCGCTAGTTCGGCGATCCGATCACACAGTTTCACGCTCCTATGGCCGAACGCGCGGGCATTGATCTCGTGAAGCAGCCGCAGATTGGGCGGCCGATCCTGCTGTTCACGGAGGCCGGTGCGTTGCCGCACGCGCAAGATTCCGGTGATCGAACCGCGCCGTTACATTCACCAGGTGTCGAATCTCGATGTCCATACATTTATTGTTTCAACTGAAGGCGGCGCCGGCAACGACAAGCTCACAGTGAATTCCTCCGGCTGTATCCACGGGGCGACATTACGCGGCGGGAACGGCAACGACACTTTTACGGGTGCGAACGGCGACGATGTGCTTTACGGGGATACTGGCTTCGACGTGCTGCGCGGACTTGCCGGCGACAACGTCCTGGTGGGCAACGAGGGCTCGCGTGACACGCTCGATGGCGGTTCAGGGTTCGACCTGGCCGACGATGAGACGGTCGACCTACGAATCTCGATTGAGGGTAGGCCCTGACGAGACGCTTCACGGGCCGGCGGATGGTCGACCCGATCACGCCAACAATAAACTACGCATTTACTATTTTTTTAACGAAGAGCGGCCGGGATGCGGCACCCGGCAAAGGCAGCACCCCGCAGAAGGGGAGTGCTGCCTTGGGCGGCGTATCGATTCTCATCGTCGACTCTCATTGAGGCGCTGCCGGGTCAAAGCTGCACGACCGGAAAATCAATCTGTGGATCGGCCACATGATTGAAATAATTCGTGAAGACGTTCAGCGCCACGCTGCCGATGACTTCGGCGACTTCCTGATCGGTCACGCCGGCGCTGCGGGCGGCGGTCAGGTCGGCATCGTTGATGCGGCCTTGCTTGCTGTTGATGGCGCTGGCCAGACGCAGAATTGCGCCAAGCTTGGGGCTGCCTGCCTCACCGCTGCGGGCGGCGGCGATATCGCTATCGGTCAGGCCCGACTTCTTGCCCAGCAGCGTGTGGGCGCTTACGCAATACTGGCACTTGTTGGCCTGCCCGATTGTTAGAGCAATCGCTTCACGCGTTTTGCCGTCGAGCGAGCCCTTGGCCAGCGTGCCGGAAAAGTTGAGGTAGCTTTCCAGCACCGCCGGCGCGTGCGCCATCGTGCGCATCATGTTCGGCACCAAGCCGAGTTTGGTCTTCACCGCATCGAGCAAGGGCTTTGCCGGTCCGGCGACGGTTTCGGGGTTGAGGGGTTGGATACGAGTCATGATTGTGCTCCTTTCAATATGCACATCATTGTGATGCGATCTATCACGAGATAGATACACTTAATGATACCGCAGATTACGCAGATTTCGTCGATTGGCTACCTGATTCCTCTGAATCTGCGAAATCTGCTCTGAAATTCCCCCTCCTGGTACTTCGGCGAGGGGGATAGGGGGAGGTTCGAGTGCGAAGTGCGCCACCGCCGCCGACCCTCCCCCAACCCCCTCCCTGAGTACATGGAGGGGGAGACTGGCGATTTCGTGCTCAGCGGGTTTTCGTACTCGAACATGCATCACTGCGGTTAAATCCGCCTTCCGAATTCCCGGGAACCTTCTCATCGCAACCGTGTCTAACCCATTAACTCGAACTTTGGAGGTTCATTTATGACTCGTCTTTTCCGCGTATCGATTTTGTCGCTGGCCGTCGCCGGCATGCCCACTTCTCTTGCGCTCGCGCACGAGCCTGATCCCAGGCTTGCAGAAGCGGTGGCGCGCGGGCATCGGCCGAAGGTGCAGGTGGCGCTATTGCTCGACACCAGCAACAGCATGGACGGCCTGATTTTTCAGGCGCGCACGCAGCTCTGGACCATCGTCAACGAGTTCTCAAAATCCAAACGCGACGGCGCGCGCCCGCGGCTGGAGGTGGCGCTTTATGAATACGGCAACGACCGACTCAGCTCCGGCGAAGGATACGTGCGACAGGTCTGCGCCTTCACCGACGACCTCGACGGCTTAAGCGAAAAGCTCTGGCAACTCACCACCAACGGCGGCACGGAAATGTGCGGCGAAGTCATCCATCAATCGCTCGACGGCCTGGCCTGGGATAACGACCCGCGCACCTACAAGGCCATCTTCATCGCCGGCAACGAACCGTTTACGCAAGGCGAACGCGATTACCGCACGAGCTGCGCCGCCGCCATGGGCAAGGGCGTGGTCGTCAACACGATCCACTGCGGCACCCGCGACGACGGCGTGAACGGCATGTGGGCCGACGGCGCCAAACGCGGCGAAGGCGAGTTCATGTGGATCGACCAGAACACCAAGCGCCGCGCGATTCGTTGCCCGCAGGATGATCAGATCTCCGCGCTCAGCCAGGAGCTTAACGGCACCTACATCGCCTACGGCCGCGACGGCCAGGCGAACGCCGCGCGGCAGGAAGCGCAGGACAAACTGGCCGCCGAGAACGCATCGGCCGGCGCCGATGTGGCCCGGGCCAATGCGAAAGTGGGCGGCAACTACAACAACGCCGGCTGGGATCTGGTCGACGCGGTGAAAGAAGGCAAGGTAAAACTCGACGAGGTGAAAGACGCCGACCTGCCCGGCGCAATGCAAACCATGAACGTCGCCCAGCGTGAACAATACGTTCAGGAGCAATTAAAGAAACGCAGCGACATCGGCGCGCAAATTCAACAACTCAATGAAGCCCGCGCCAAGCACCTGGCCGAAGCCGAAAAAACCGCCGCCGAAGACGAAGGCGAAACTTTCGAATCCGCCGCCATCAAAACGGTGCGCGAGCAGATGAAGGCCAAGGGGTATGAGGTGGAGAAGTAACGGCCCGGCAGTCAAACCTCTTGGCAGTCAAACCTTAAGCCCGGTCGTCCCGACGGATGCGTCACCGCGCCGGTGACCGCCGGGCTACAGTGTCCGCCATGACGGCGCAATGCCCGTGCGATGATATCGGCCCATCGAGAGAGACCGGCGCGAAGTCGTCAATGAGGCGTCAATCAACATTCACGCCCCAAGCACGTCATCGACAATGCGCGTGGTAGAGAAACTCGGTTCGTCCGCTTGCGGCGTCGCGGCAGAAATCGGTGCTCGAGCGAAGGCGCGGGGCAGGTCGCTCGGCGCTGCGAGCGTTTTCCCGAACTGTGCGGCGAGAATGGTGAAATCGTCGAGGTTCACGGTCCCATCGGCGCTGTAATTGAAATTCCCCGGGCTGAAAACGCGGCCTATCAAACCGAAATTGGCGGCGAAGATGGTAATGTCCGCATCGGCGGCGTTTTACTGAACCGGTGCGTGCGGTCGGCACCCCATGCATATTGATCCGCGAAGCCGCAAGCGTGGGACGGGGCCGATTGGCGCGATCGGGGGCTGTGGCGCGACGAGCCTCACACGCCGCGTTGTGCGCGGCAGGCGAACACGCGGGTGATTCAACGCCGGCACTAAATGACCCTTCGCGCATCGGACCGGCTCGACGCGGTAAATTTCAAGTCTCAAGCACCAAGGTTCAAACAAGCAAGAAAATTCAAAGGAAATGCTCTGTGCAGGGCATCTTCGCCACCACGGCGGACGCGATTCTAATGCCGTTCTTCGATACGATGCCCGTAACAATGGTCGAGCAAGTTGAAATTTCTCCGGGTGTTTTCGTTGACGCGGGCGCGCTGGTCGTTTCGTTTTCAAGATCGAGCGGGCCCGGCGGCCAGAACGTGAACAAGCTTTCCACCAAGGCCGATCTTCGGCTTGACGTGCAAGCGCTCGACGGCGTGCTGAGCAAGTCAGCGATTCTCCGGTTGCGCACGCTGGCTCGTAACCGAATCAACCGCGACGATTTCCTGCTGCTGTCGAGCCAGGAATTCCGCACGCAGGAAGCGAACAAATCCGCGGCGCTGGACAAGCTGGCCGAGTTGGTCGCCACCGCCCGCATCGAACCGAAACCCCGCCGCCCCACGCGCCCCAGCAAAGGATCAAAGCGCCGCCGGCTGGAAAGCAAAAAGCGGCGCGCGGTGATCAAGAGCGGTCGGGGAAGCGTGGCCGAGAGCGAGTAGCGGAGGCTGGTAGCGGAGCGCAAGCGGAGAGCACGGAAAGGATTCAAAAGCAAAAGCGGAGAGCAAGATGAAATCTCACTCTCCGCCGTTCTTATATTCGCTCTCTGCTCTCTGCTATCCGCTATCCGCTCCAATCACCCAGTAATGATGATGTTGCCGAACACCTGTCCGCCGATGGTTTGGTTGCTGATGACTTTGGCTTGAATCGTGGAGCCGGCCTGCACGTCGCCGCCGACCTCCAGATTTACCAGTGTTCGTTTAGTGCGAATTCGCCCGCCGGTCAGCACGTCACCGGCGATGGTGAGATTGTCGATGTTGCGCGTCACGAGGAAACTCGGCGAACCGAAATCGCCGCCGATGGTCGCCGAACCGACGCCCAGCGCCACGTTCACCTGTCCGAAGAGCGACCCGCCAGTGGTGAGCGACACGAGCGCGCCTTCCGGCCCGCCGACGGTCAGCACCGAAGTGCCTTTGAACGTCCCGGCGACGTTAAACTCGGACAACCGGCCGGAGATGCCGAACGACGAGCGTTCGATGGCCCCGCCGGACGAAATCTCGGTCACCGTGCCGCCGCTCATGGCCAACCCGATGATGTCGCTACTGGTTTCGATCTTGGACAGCGAGTTGCCGGAGTTAATGCGCATCGGAAACTGCGGGCTGGTGAACGGAATCGGCGCGCCCAAAGCGTTGAACGGATTGCGCGATTGAATCTGCCATGCGACCACCGACGCAATATCGCGCGACGCAACGATAAGGCTGTCGGCGATGATGCCGGAGTTGCTCACGCCTTTTCGCTTCGGCGAACCTTCGGTCGTGCCTAAGAACACATGCAGATCGGTGCTCTTGCTCGGCGGACGGTTGAAGAACGGGTCGATCGCGCTGTTGCCGCTCAGCCTTACCGACCCGGTGTAGCTCTTCGTACTCAACCGCGTGCCATTGCCATTGGCGGTGACGTTAAGGATACGGGCACCCCCGTCAAAGGCGGTATTGCGGATGCCATAGCCATCAACGGTTACGTTGGCAATCTGATTTGAGCCGACCGAGCTCAACGTGCTGGCAATCAAGCCAAAGCCGCCGCTAACCGTAATCGGCCCGATGTCGGCGGCGGTAATCGACGAACCGATAATGCCGCCCGAGCCTTGGAGCGTAATCTTTCCAATTTCAAAAATTGGCGCATCAAGGGTATCAAAGAACGTATCGCCGAGCAGACGGGTGTTGGGGGTTTCGGTGGTGTCTTCAAAATCGTCAATCACCGCAATCTCATTGTTAATGATCGCGCCATCTTTAAGCGTTATCTCGCGGATTGCTTCTTTTGATACAATATCGCCTCGAATGTCCGAACCGGCTCCCTGATTGCCAACTTTGCCAATTTCACCATCTACATAGATACCCGAAAGCGCAAATTCGCCGCTGCCGCTCGGAAGCAGTCCTTCGCCAATATCAACCAGGTTTAGCTGATTGCGAATACCGGTGGTGATGGTCGGATTGACCGTTCGTCCGACACCGTACATGAGAATCGGAGCGGTGATGCCTTCGAACACGCCGGACGTTCCACGCTTATCGCTGTTCGCTTGAATGAGGTCGGCATCGCCGTCGATGACGATATTGCCGAGCGATTGCCGGGCCTTGATCGAGATAACATTGCCGGCGGAGGTGCCGGTTTCGCGCTGCGTGCCTCGGGCGGCACCGCTCACATTCACGCTGGTGCGCTGATCGGTGAACGGATACGACGGTTCGTTCGTCGGTTGCACCGGCGACACGCGGTCAATCGATGGCAGCAATGCGATGCCGTTCAGCATTGAGGGCAATCCGATATTATTCGCTTCGAGCCGACCGATGCTTCGCGCGTCAATACTTACGATGTCTCCGGTGGTGGTGTTTTTAATATCGCTGAACCGGCCGGTGGTGGCCACCGAGTCGTCGTGCGAAATCCGAAGGACGTTGATCGGCGCATCGCCGGAGAGTTGGACCATGAGTTGCTGCGTGCCGCCGACCAGCGTGAACACGCCGGTGGTGGCGCTGCGGTTCACAACGCGCCCGTTTCCGTTGACGAAGATTTGGGCGATGTCGATTACGGCGTTGCCACTGCGTGGCTCGCTCTCGACGCGGAGGCCGGTTGTGCTGGTGACACGCATCAGAACCGAACCGGAACGCGCGCCCGAGGCCGAGCGAGTGGGGTAGGCAAGATAAGTTAGGAAGCCGGAAGTGGTGAACCCGCTTGTGGCCGGCTGGCCGAACCCGCCGCCGCCTGCTACCGCGGCGATCGGCGTTAACGTCACGTCGGTGCCGGAGTCATCAGTGAACGAAACGGCTTGGTTGGGAACCGATTGAATATCGACGGTGCCCGATCCGAAGAACGAATCCTTAAATGCCGCACCGCCCACGTTCATGTACTTCACGTTTCCGCCGGAGCCGGTATCGATCGCCGGCCCGCCGTTGCTGATCTGCCCGAGGTCGCCAGGAACATCAATCAGTCCGATGATGCCGTCGCTGGCAATTCCGTCCGAGTTGGCGATGAAGAATGGCGCGCCCGTGCCTCGACCGGCCACGTTGCCGATGTTTGGCGCACGAATCACGCCGATCGCCCGCTTGGCCATGAACGTACCGTCAATGTCGGTGGCGCTGATGACGGCCTGAATATCCACGCCCACCGCCTGCACGCGGTTAACGAACCCGGTCGATGCAATGGCGTCGAAGACGTTTATCTGAAGCATATCCTGATCGACTTCGGTGCCGGTCGTTTGAATCAGGCCGACCGCGCCCTTGCGCACGTGCAGCGACGGACCACCGATTGTGGACAGCCCCTGATCGATGTAGCCGATGCTGTCGGCGACGATCGCGCGCAGGTTGCCGGCGCTGACGAAGAACCGATTCGCGCCGTTCCAAACAATGTTGCCGCCGGCGACGATGGCGCCTAAGTCTCCGTCGATCACGGCAATGCTGTCATGATCCACCTGGTCGGTGAGTAGCGTCCCGCGGGCTTCCACGGCGCCTAAATTGATGTCGGCAGCGCCTCGAATCGTCATCGCATAATCGCCGCCGCCCAGTGGAAATACGACCTCGCGCTGTGTTGCCGGGCCGTCGAAGAGCTGGTCGCCGCGCTGCCCGACGACGATGCGGTACACGCCCGGCCGATCAGCGGTGAATCGAAACGCCTCGTTGACAAGGGTTGAGCCGAGGTTGATGCCCGCGCCGTGCGAAGCATCGGTGGCGATCAGACGATTGTCCGGATCGAAAACGCCCGCCTGCAGGTTGCCGTTGTCGACCAGATCAACCGTCACGCTTTGCCCAGCCAGAAGCGGCAAGCCGTAGTAGTCGTTGTAATCATCCACGGTCGGCGAGCCATTGATTTCGCCTTCAACGACGGCAATGTCGCCTTCGTTTAAGTCCGAATCAAAGTAGGTGTGCAGGTATTGCGGTACGGCAAACGTGTTATTGTCAATGCCCGGTGTGGCGGCACCGATAAAACCGCGCTCAAAGTAGGTGTCGCTCCCGCGCAGCGTGCCGAAGTCTTCCTCAACTTCGTGGATGATGGTGGAAAGCTCGTTCGCCGGCCGCGATCCCTCGGCCCGAACCGACCCGTAAAAGGCATCGAGTGACAGGACATGACCAACTCGCCCGGTGGCGTGCAGGTCAAACCCTGTATTGTATTCGCTATCGAACAGCGTGCGGTCCTGCGTAAGCGTGTTGGTCCCAATCGACGAATTGACGAATATGTTGCGAATATCACCGTCTACAAAGAAATTATCGTTAATGCTGTCGTTGGTGTCGGGGTCGCCGTCCGGATCGCTCGGGTTGGCATTACGATCAATGCCGTTGGCGTTGCCAGTCAGCAGCGCGCCGGCGACAAATGTATCAATAGAACCGCCGCCTTTTACCTCACCGGTGACGATGCCGCCGATCAGAATCCGACCGACCGTAACGCCCGGTGCCCATTCGATGCCCGCGCGCAGTTGACCGTTGCCGTCGTCAGGCACGCCAAGAATGGATCCGTCGAAATAGTCCCCGGCAAGAATAAACGTGTCTTCCGGAAGGCTGCTGTCGGCAACCGCCTGGGCACCGATGAGCACTGCGCCGGTGTTGGTAGGCGCGGTAAACTGATCGTCCGGTCCGAAATTGGTGATGATTTCAAAATTGCGGCTGCCGGTGAACGGCTGCATCGGTCGCGCTGTGCCAGTGCTCGTCACTTGGGCAATCGCAATATATGCATCGGCATCAGCGGCAGTAATGTAAATGCGGTAGAGATCGCCGAACACATCTTCGGGGGGCAGGTCGGCGCCGTCCGGGCGATCAGTGAGGTCATAAAATTCGAGCGTCCCCGCCTCGATGGGGGGATCGTCAACGCCCGGATGCACCTCTAAGCCGACGAAGGCCGCCTCAATGTTGCCCCCTAAGACGATGCGAATAGTAGTTCCGGCGGAGTCTTCGTATTCAAAGCTGTCCCCGCCGACCAGCGTTGTAAGCATCTGCCGGCGTTCAAGTGTCTCCACGGTCGCGTTGACGGCGGAACGGATGCGGTCGTTACTTCGGTGCATAGCCATGGTGCAAACCTCCGAGACAGTTCACGTCGGTCGCCGTCGTACATTGACGGCGTTGGCGCGACTGCATGATGAAATTCAGGTTAGTAGAAACACGCTGCTCAAGCTGGAATAAATCGGGCCGGGCCAATCGCCGATGCCATCGGCATGCCGAACCGGAATTTTAAAACTACTGGTATCCCCACGGGGTGTCAAAGCCCCCCGACGGCGGCGACAAGCCGGCATTCCCGGGCCGCCTGGAACTGTCAATTCTTGCACATTTCCTCGGTTTTTTGCGCGCCCGCGCCCGGTGAACGGCGCGTGTTGTCCGACGACTGTTGCCCCGCGGCCCGCCGTCGTGCTAAAACCCGTGTCACGATGGTCACCATCCCCCATAACGCGCCCAACGGACAGCCCAACGCCAAAACCGTTGGTTTGCCCGAACTTCGCCATCTTGCCAAATTGGCTCGGCTGGCGGTAAGTGACGAACAACTGCTGAACTACGGAGGCCAACTCCAGGCGATTCTTGGCTATGTCCAGCGAATCAGTGAAGCGGATGTCGCCGGCATCGAGCCGATGGCTCACCCGCTTCCGGTTGCCAACGTTTTCAGAGACGACGCCGTTCGCCCGGCATTGCCGCTGGAAAAAGTGCTTCAGAATGCCCCCGAAACCGACGGCCCGTTCTTCAAAGTGCCCAAAATCATCGGCGGCGACGCCGATTCGGCGGGATGACGCGATTTTCGATTTGGGAGTGCCGATTTTGCATCCACCGAAACGCGGCGCGAACTGCGGGCTGCCCTCAATTGAAAATCGAAAATCAGAACTCGAAAATCCCATGATTCCCTTCGACAACCTCACAACTGCTAGAGACGCCATCGCGGGCAAGAAAATTTCAGCATTTGAGCTGATTCGTGCGACGCTCGATCGCATCGATCGGCTGGAACCGCAGGTGGGCGCGTTTAACAGCGTTTTCTTCGACCGGGCGCTCGACAAAGCCAAGCTCATCGACGAAGGAAAAATCACCGGCCCGCTCGCCGGGGTGACGATTGCGCTCAAAGACAATATCTGCACCCGCCACGGAAAAACCACCTGTTCTTCGAAGATTCTGGCCGACTTTCATGCCCCGTACGATGCCACGGTCGTCAAAAAGCTGGAAGCCGCCGGGGCGATCATCCTGGGCAAGACCAATTGCGACGAGTTCGCCATGGGCAGCTCGACCGAAAACAGTGCGTTCAAAGTCACACACAACCCGTGGGACCTCACCCGAGTGCCCGGCGGAAGCTCCGGTGGGTCGGCGGCTTCGGTGTGTGCGGGCATGTCGTGCGGTGCACTTGGTAGTGATACGGGCGGATCAATCCGCCAGCCCGCGGCTTTGTGCGGCATATTTGGCATCAAACCCACTTACGGCCGGGTGAGCCGATACGGGCTGGTCGCTTATGCCAGCAGCCTCGACCAGATCGGGACGTTCGGCCGAACCGTTCGCGATTGTGCTCTACAACTCCAAGTCATCGCCGGCCATGACCCAATGGATTCGACTTCTTCCGCCGAACCCGTGGGCGACTATCTCACCAATCTTGACCAACCCCTTGCGGGCCTGCGAATCGGCATCGCCAAAGAATATAACCTCAGTGAAGGACTTGATTTACAGTTAAGACAGGCCGTCGAACAAGCGATCGAAACCTATCGATCCCTGGGTGCCACCGTTGTGGATGTCAGCCTGCCCAACACAGCCTACGGCATCGCGGCGTATTACCTGATTGCGACCAGCGAGGCCTCCAGCAACCTCGCGAGGTACGACGGTGTTCACTTCGGACACCGAACGGCCGACAAGGTGAGCAACATCGTCGAACTCTTCAGCAAAAGCCGGGCCGAAGGCTTCGGTGCGGAAGTGCAGCGCCGGATCATGTTGGGGACGTACGCACTTTCCAGTGGGTATTACGACGCGTACTACATGCGCGCCCAAAAAATCCGCCGGCTGATCAAGAATGATTTTGATAGGGCGTTCGAGCAGTGCGACGTGATCGCCTGCCCCACCAGCCCGGTGCCCGCGTTCAAAATCGGGGAAAAAACCGAGGACCCGCTAAGCATGTACCTCTGCGACGTGTTCACGGTGACCGCCAACATCGCCGGCATCCCCGGCATCAGCATCCCCGCCGGCTTCACCGACGGCTCAACCAGCGACGGCAACCCCCTTCCGATCGGGCTGCAACTGCTGGGGCCGGTGTTCAGCGAAGAACGCTTGCTGCGGGCGGCGCGGATGTTTGAGGCGGCGACGGAGTTTCATGCGAAGAGGCCGAAGTTGTAGGCCCGTCCCGTTCCGATCCGCGACTCACGCCGTGGCGTGAGCCGCGGATCGGAACGCCCAAGACGCTGTCGCCCCGCAAGAGTTTTTTGGCAGAGCCGCAAGTCAAAGCGTTATCTTCCACAGGCCATGCCACAACCAGGCAAGCAATGGTACCACGTTATTTTCAACACAAAGGGGTCGTGGCTCCACGGCGATCCGCGCGGGTTCCGGTCCCGCGATCATCGCATCCACAGCAGCGGCGACTACAAGAAACCGCCCCCGCCCGGCGAACATGCCGGTTTGCACAAATATCACAAACGCAGGTCGTCCGGTGAAGTTCGGCTGGCCGCGGAACATCATCCGCTGATCGGCGCGCGATGCCTGTATTTCCTAAAGTCGCGACAGCACACCCTTCTG
>CAZXLA010000036.1:0-12962 GCA_964641895.1 uncultured Tepidisphaeraceae bacterium | reverse complement strand
GTTCGATCTGGTCTAGCGGCTGCACACTGAAGTTGATCAAGGACCGTGAGCATCACGAAAACGCGTTCATTTACATCAGTTCGAAGCAGGAAGACGGCGCATGGACCTGGACGTTTCGAGACGGCACGGGTTGATTGACGTTTGCTGTGCAATCAACGTTCCTCGATCCGCGACTTACGCCGTGGCGTAAGCCGCGGATCGAGGTGAGTTGGCTCGAGGGGCGGGATTTTTTAAGTGCCTGATGAGAAACCAACAACTTCCCTGCACTCCTGGCTCGCCGACCAGATCGTCCGTCGCCCCGCCGTCCCCGTTGCCGCGGCGTTCATGATCGGCATCGCGCTGCATGACACGGCTCCCGTCCACATCGGTTACTGGCTGCTCCTGATCACCGCTTGCGGCTTAGCTGCATTTCATTGGAGCAAACAAGCAAGCCTGTCATCGCTATTCCTTCTCACCGCAATCTTCCTCGTCGGCATTGCCGTCGCGCAAGTGACGAAGTACCGCTTCCCCACCAACCACATCATTCACTTCAGCGCCGACCAACCCAAGCTGGCGCAACTCGAACTCTACATCGACCGCGCCCCGCGCGTGCTCGCCGACCCGTTCAGTGTCGGCCGGGCATTGCCGCCGAAGCAGGTTTGCTGGGCGCGGGTGACGCGCGTGCTCACCTGGCATGGCTGGGTCGATTCCAACGGCGGAATTCTGGTGCAGATCGATCAGCCTCACCCGCGCCTCGCCATTCATCAAACGGTGCGCGTGCTGGGCATGCTCCAGCGGCCCAGCCCGGCGATGAACCCGGGGCAGTTCAACTGGGCCGACTATTACCGCGAGCAGCGCGTGCTCTGCTCGATCGGCATCGATCACGCCGACAACATCACCATTCTCAACCGCGCCGCGCCGAACGTTTTTACCCGCCTCCGCACCGGCGCGCGCCAACTGTTGTCGGCGGGGTTTGATCAGGGCGCCTCGCTCGATCATGCGCTGCTGGGCGCGCTGTTGCTCGGCGATCACGATCCCGAACTACGCGACGTGCAGGAACAATTCCGCCGAACCGGAACCAGCCACCACCTGGCGATAAGCGGCATGCACGTGGCGGTGCTCGGCGCGGTGGTGCTCGGCGTGTGCCGGTTGCTCAGGCTGTCGCCGCGCGCCGCCATGTGGGTATCAACGCTGTTCGTGGTCCTCTACGGCATCGTGGCCCTTCCCTCGCCGCCGGTCATACGCTCGGTGCTGCTGTGTGTGATCTTCTCGATCGGTATTCTGTCGCGGCGCAGCATCGATTCGATTCAACTGCTGTCGATCAGCGTGATTGCCATGCTGCTCTATCATCCACTCGATCTGTTCAACGCCGGCTTTCAGCTCAGCTTTGGCACGGTGCTCGGGTTGATTCTTTTCACCGAGCCGGTGGCACGATTCATCTGGCGCGACGACCCGGACCTTGAAGTGCTCAAAAGCTTCCACAAGCTTTCGGCGAGGCAGCAGGCGCGCGACCAATTCAAACGAGCCGTACGCACGATTTTCGCTGCGGCCATTGTGGCTTGGGTGGTTTCGTTGCCGCTGATTGCATTTCATTTCGAGCAACTGAATCCCTGGGCGATTCCCGGCAGCATCGCGCTCGCTCCCTTTGTATTCGTCGCGCTCGTCGGTGGATTCCTGAAGGTGCTTCTGACGCTTTTGTTCCCGTTCGCAGCGCCGGCGTGGGCGACGCTGGCCACGCTGCCGATGGAAGCCATGCGCGACATCGTCAACCTCCTCGCCCGTTTGCCCTATTCCGACGTTCCGCTTCCCGCACCGCCGTTGTGGCTAGTTGTTTCGTTTTATGTGATCATTGTGATTCCATTAATTCCATTCACAAACGCGATTGCGCGGCGCGCCATCAAAGCCGGTTGCACAGCAGCCGGCGTGGGGGTGCTGGTTGCGCCGTTTGTTTTCGGCTTTCGCGCCGTCGATGCCGCCGCGCCGAAGCCTGATGAGTTGACCGTGACACTGCTGGCCGTGGGCGCGGGCCAATGTGCCGTGATCGCCCCACCCCGTGGACAACTTGTTCTGATTGATTGCGGCTCCGGCACGCTGCGCGATCCGCTTCGCAAGTGCATCGCGCCGTTCGTGCGGCATATGGGTCGGTGGAGCGTGGGACGAGTGATCCTCAGCCACGGCGACTTCGATCACATCAGTGCCGCCGCCGAGGTGGTGGAGGCGTATGGGGTCGATGAAGTCATCACCAGCGCCCATTTCGCCCGCCACGCGCAATCCAACCCGCCGGCGGAGGGGCTGTTGAAATTTCTCGATTCGACCGATCGCACCGTGCTCGAACTGATCCCCGGCAACCGCATCAACCTCGGCGGCGGCGCGACGATTGACGTCCTCTGGCCGCCGCGCGAAAGTGACCTTTCGAGCAACGACAGCGGCCTGGTTCTGCGCCTCACCTACGCCGGTCGAACCGTTCTCTTCCCCGCCGACATTCAATCGGCCGCGCAGGAATTGCTCCTCGAATCGCCGCGGCAACTCAAGGCCGACGTACTGATCGCCCCGCACCACGGCAGCAGTGAGACGACCACCCGCGCGTTCCTCGCCGCCGTCGATCCGGCGATCATCCTCAGCAGCAACGATCGCACCCTCAGCGGTAAACAGCTTGACTTCGAACCCATGACCACCGGCCGGCCGCTCTACCGCACGAACCGCGCCGGCTCGATCACGCTGCGAATCACTCGTGATGGCCAACTTGCGGTCACTCCGTTCCATTCACCCCCGTGACCTTGGTGTATTGTTCGGGATGACAAAAAAACCGCGAAGCCGCAAGCGGCCGGAGATCAGACTCGCACTTCTTTCTGCGCCACCGCGCTGGCGTATACGCCGTCCAGCATTTTCTGGACCATCAGGCCGTGTTCGCCGGGGGCGCGGTTGGGTTTGCTGTCTCTTACCACTTCCACAAAGTGTTTGATTTTGTGTTCCCAGATCACATCCCACCCGCCGCCGGGGAGCCAGCCGGGGGTCATGTTGACCATGTAGCCGTTGTGGTCGGTGCAGATCATGGTCGGATCCCAGCTTGCGCCACCCTTCTCGCCCATGACGCTGAAGGTCCAAACGTCTTTTTCAATGTGCGATACAAAACTCGCTTCGATGTTGAGCATGGCGCCGCCTTCGAAGCGAATCATGCCGACGGCCAAGTCTTCAACCGTGTAAGTCTTGTGATCCCAATTGGGCCACATGCTGACGACATCGCTTTTTTTGTTGCCGTGGTACGTCCACACGTTGCCGGTGGCGGTGACGGGTTTGGGGGAGCCGATGGCGTAGTGGGCCATTTCCATCACATGCACGCCGATATCAATCATCGGCCCGCCGCCTTGCAGTTCTTTGCGGCCGAACACGCCCCAGTTGGGAATGCCGCGCCGGCGCAGGGCCTGGCAGCGGACGTAAAGAATTTTCCCGAAGTGCCCGTCGGCGATCTGTTTGCGGATGAGTTCGGTACGCGGATCGAAGCGGAATTGGAAACCGACGATGAGTTCTTTTTTGGCCTTTTTGGCGGTGTCAATCATCTTCTGACATTCGCCGGCGTTCATGGCCATGGGCTTTTCAACAATCACATTACAGCCGGCGCGCAACGCGGCCAGGGTGTTATCGCTATGAGCGCCATTGGGGGAGCAGACGCAGACCAAGTCGAGGTCTTTGGTCTCTTTGAGCATCTTGTTGTAGTCGGTGAAGGTGGCCACGCCGGGCGAATCGGCCTCAAAGAGCGCGAGGCTTGCGGCGGCCGGGTCGGCGGCGGCGACGACCTGCAGGCCTTCGAGCTTCTTCATGTATTTTAAGTAGGTACGCGCAATAGCGCCCGAACCGATAAAACCGATGCGAAGTTGACCCGCCACGTTAAGACTCCTCAGCCAGAGATGTGTGCAAACGCCGGACAACCGTCGGTAAAACGCTTCCGACGGGGTTTATGAAGGGCGGAATGATACTGGCTGGCTGGGGGTTCACAATGATGCTCGGGGTGCCACGATCTTGGCTGTCAGGCTAAGACGTACGGGGTTGCATCGCATTAATCGCAATCCGCGCCTTCCGCGCACGACTTGACCTGAGAGTCAAGTAGTGGCACCCGGGCACCACGGGGCACCCGGGGGGGCGAATTCGCAACTGTTTTCGCACCTCCCGCTATGTTTTGAAGAAATTGTTTGGATGTGGCTTAGAATTTGGCGGTTTTTCCTTGACGCACCAACCCGGCATGATTACTTTGGCGAGTGCTGTGTGATTCATATCTTGAATCGGGTCTCGAATCGGGCTGCAATTTGAATCATGCGGGTTTCACATCGGTCGTGGAAGCAATTTATCGCTCTTGAATGCCTGTCCGGCGGGCGATTAGCCGGAACAGTTCACATCGGTTTTTTCGCGGGCATAGCTCCCGCGGGGAGAGAAGTATCATGTCTCGGAAACGTATTTCTTTGTATGGCGCCGTCGGTATGGCCGCCATGGGTTTGATTGCATCGGCGGCTAGCGCCGAATCGGTTACTTCAGCGGGCGGCTCGATCCCGGATAATTTGCCATTGGCGCCGCTCGTCGTCACGTTCAACGTGGTTGATTCGGGTTCGGTTGCCAGCGTCGATCTGACGATGACGGGCCTCACCCACACTTGGGCCGGCGACCTCATCGCCACGCTGACCGCCCCGGGCGGTGCGGTGGCCGACATCATGCGCCGGCCAGAGGATGACACTCCCACCAGCACCGTCGGCGACAGCTCCAACTTTGGGGGCAACTATCGATTCATCGATAGCGGTGGGTCGTTGGCTACTGCACTGAACGGTACGGCCAACGTTCCCAGCGGCGACTACCAGGCAAGCAGCCGTGCTGCGTTGGCCACCAGCCCCAACACGCCGGTGGTGCTTAACACTGTATTCGGCGGTGTTGCATCGGCTGGCACTTGGACGCTGAGGGTCTCCGATAACGCGGGCTTAGACCTCGGCGCTCTAACCAGTGCCACGCTAAACGTGGTGGTACCTGAACCCACGTCACTCGGCCTCATCGGCGCTGCCGGCCTCGGCCTGCTGCGTCGTCGTCGCGCTTAATTTGGTTCGACGTTACGATTCGGATTCTGTTAAAAAAAAGCCGCCGCCGCCCTTTACGGGGTGGCGGCGGTTTTCCTTGATTCATTTTCTTTCTTTGATTCACAGGAAGGCCGGTGTCACCCTTCGGCCACCACCGGATTGGTCAGCGTGCCAATCTTTTCCAGTTCCACTGAAACGCTATCCCCAGCTTTCAGCCATACCGGCGGCGTGCGGGCAAAGCCCACGCCCTGCGGCGTGCCGGTGAGGATGATCGCGCCGGGGCGCAACGTCATCGTGCTGCTGAGCGAGGCGATAAGCTGCGGCACATTGAAGATCATGTCGCCGGTGGTGTGATCCTGCATGACTTTGCCGTTGAGGATGCACTTGATGCGCAACGCGTTGGGGTCGGGGATTTCATCTTTCGTGACGATCCACGGCCCCAGCGGGCAAAAGCCGTCGAACGATTTGCCGCGGGCAAACTGCCCCCCGCCGAGGTCTTTTTCGCGTTGCCAGTCGCGGGCGGAAACGTCGTTGGCGCAGGTGTAGCCCAGGACGTAGTCGAGCGCGCGTTCTTGGGTCACATTTTTGGCCGTCTTGCCGATCACAACGGCCAACTCCGCTTCGTAATCAATCTGCGTGCTGAGTTTGGGAATAGGAATGCCGTCGCCGGGGTTGGCCAGCGTGTTGCTGGCTTTGATAAATAGCATCGGGTTGACCGGCACCGCGCTCCCCGACTCGGCGGCGTGCTCGCGGTAGTTGAGGCCGATGCAAAGAATGTCGGCGGGCACGAGGGGGGCGAGCAGCTTGTCGACTTTTAGTATCTGGTCGGTGACGATGAATTTGCCAAATAAATCGCCATCAATGCGCCGGGCGGATTGGTCGTCGATGAGCTGGCCGAGATGAATTTGTCCGTTGGAAGAAAAGCGGGCGATTCTCATTGACGTGAAATTAGCGTATCATCTTGCGCGGCGAAAGTGCGACGCGAGGAACTCCGTCGCGATAACGCCGAAAACCCGGGCCGTTAGCTCAGTTGGCTAGAGCGCCGCCCTTACAAGGCGGATGTCGGGGGTTCAAGTCCCTCACGGCCCATTGGCAAACCGACAATTTCGACGTTGGACAACCGATACAATCAGACGGTTTGCTTCAAGAAGAGGTGTCGAACATGTCACAGCAAAGAAATCGACCCGTGTGCGGCCGGCTAGAGGCACTTGAACCAAGGCGGCATCTCACGTCGGCGGCGCAGTTTACGGGAAATTTGCACGAGATGGTCGCGTCGTTTCCCACCGGTTTTACGCTGGAAGAACCGGTGGCGGCGGGGAATCTACTGTTCTTTCGTGGCGGCGATGTTAATTCCGGCACAGAGCTGTGGAAATCCGACGGCACCGCCGCCGGTACTGTCCGCGTGGCCGACATCAACCCCGGTCCTGCCAGCGGGCATCCCAAGGAAATAACGCCGCTTGGTTCGAAAGTGGTGTTCCGCGCCGATGACGGGATTCATGGCCTCGCATTGTGGGTCAGCGACGGCACCGCCGAGGGAACGAAACTCATTGCCGATTTCTCTTCGAACCCCAATTTTATCGCCCCGCCGCTCTTATTGACAGCCATCAATGATCGGTTTTTTTTCAACGCTAACGACGGCATTCATGGTTCGGAGCCTTGGGTAACCGACGGCACGTCCGAAGGAACCCGGCTTCTGAAAGATTGCTTTCCCGGCCCGGACGGGTCGGAGCCTGTGGAATTTGTCGGGGTTGGCGAAGGCGTTTTTTTTCTTGGACTGGGGCAAGACGAAATTATACTTTGGAAGTCCGACCTGACCGAGGCTGGAACAGAGCCGTTGGCCACGCTACACGACGTGCGCCCTCCGGGCACTTCATATATCGATTTTCGCCTGCAATTGACCGCCTTGGGCGAGAAGGTTGTATTCAAAGTCCTTGATTTTACGGATTCATCGGCAAAGCTTTATGTTAGCGACGGAACCGCCGGAGGCACGCAAGCGCTGGCGACGATCGGCCCGTTTGAGTACGAGTCCACCGATCGCCCGGCGAGCTTCACCGTCGTCGGTTCCGATTTGTTTTTCATCGGCGCGACGCCGAGCACCGGACACGAGTTGTGGAAGAGCGACGGTACCGTCGAAGGAACCGGCCTCGTGCGTGACATTCGCCCCGGCCCCGCCGACAGTGGGCTTTACCTGCCTGGGCAAGAGGTAAGGGCTGACAAACTGATGTTCGGTGCCAACGATGGCGTGACCGGGCCAGAGCTTTGGACTTCCAACGGCACTTCCGACGGCACCGTTCTGCTGCGTGAATTTAAGGAGGGCTTAAGCGGCATCTCACCCGGTCCGTTCGCGCAGGTCGGAGAGACGATGCTGTTTGGCACTTCACTCCACGGCATTGGCCGCAGCGATGGCACGGCCCACCACACAGTGTTGCAATCGGTAACGAGCAATAGTTCCGTGATTTCGTTTCGATACACGATCCAAAAAACCAACTTTTCAGCATTGAACGGATATTTGTACTTTTTCGTGAATCGCGAACTATGGAGAGTTTCGTCCGACGATACCACCCCGCCGACTCCATTGAGCAACAGGCTTCGGCTTTCACAGAAAGCTGCGGTGGAGATTGTTTTTAGCGAGGACATCACGACGACGTTTCCCATGCGAGCGGAAATCGTGGAAAACCTGACAACAGGCCAGACGCTAGCGCCAGATCAGTATCAAATTTTATTGGCGGGCCAACCGCAGTTCAATGTCGCGCGGCTAGAGTTTAATGGAATTGCTCCCCCGATTACGGCAGACGGCAATTACCGACTTACCCTCCCCGGCGGCACGGTTCGAGACGCATTCGACAACGTGCAATTGGCACCAAGCTACTATGATTTCTTCCTGCTCGCCGGCGACGCCAACCGCGACCGATTCGTGAACGTGTTTGATTTCACCCGCCTGGCGTCCGCGTTTGGCTCATCGTCGCTTCGAACTTACGAATTTGGGAACTTCGACGGGCTGGCCGGTGTCGATTTGGACGACTTCACAATTCTTGCCAGCCAGTTCGGCAAATCGCTCCCAGCAATGCCGCAACGCGCGGCCAATGCGGTGGCGGCGCCCCATGCGCCGGTATTCGCGACACCGCGTCTTCGTTCAGGAAGAATCGATCGCGATCGCATTCTTGATCTGATCGACGCTCCGCCGGCACCGTAAGCTGGAGCATCGACGCTCTACACAATAGTTGGGTGGCCGCAGTTGGGTGGCCGCGATCCTACTTCCAAGCAAACACCACCGGCAATTCCATGTTCGCCGCCAGGGATTTGTGAACCGGGCAACTGTTGGCGGCGTTTTCTAGCATTTGCTGCTGTTCGGCGGTGAGGCCGGCTGGGAGGTCGAATTCGACCGTCAGGCGGCCGATTCGGCGCGTCGGGTCGGCCACCATCTCCTTCACCACTTTCACGGTCGCGCCGCGCAGGTCGATTCCTTTGCGTTCTGCGACGATCGCCATGGTGGTGAGCATGCACGCGCCCAAAGCGGCTCCCACCAAATCGGTGGGGGAAAACGCCTCCCCTTTTCCATGATTATCTTTCGGGGCGTCGGTGAGAATGGTGCTGCCGCTGGGGCCGTGCACGGCGGAGCAGCGAAGCCCGCCTTCGTAGCTGATGCGCATGTCAACCATCATTGCCTCCAATGTTGAAATTATTTTATCGGTCGATGGGTTATCCCACGCCAAGGGCGTTATGGCAACTTTCTTGAGCAAAATAGATGTTTTAACGACTTTCGGTCGATCGTCCCTGCGCCGTTTATCGTTATAACGACGAATTTTTTGCCCATTTTCCGGCCTCAAAACGCGTTTCAGACCTATATTATCGCCCTAAGTTTTTTTATTTTTTTACGATGTTTTGGGTTGATCCCCTTCCCGGATACCCATACATACATCTCCTCATCGCTCGGCGAGCTTGTCTGGAATCGTCTCATTCAAGGTTGTTCTCGCTGATATCTCTATAAGGCTTTTTTTGATCTTTGCATCAGAGGATCTCGTAATGGCACGACACAATCAACGCGGGGCGGGAATCGGGTTCACTGGAAAATCGCTTAGGAAGCTTGCGTCGGCGCGACCCTCTTTTGAACAACTCGAGAATCGCCAGATGCTCGCCTCGGCGGCGCTGGTCAGTGGCGTGTTGACTGTGACCGGCGACACCACCCAAACCAACAAGCTGCAGGTCGAGCTTAGCAGCAGCAGCTCCATCGTTGCCAAGTTCAACGGCAGCCAGAAAACGTTCACCAGGAGCGCGGTACAGTCGATCGTCGTGCGCGGCGGCGATAAGGCCGACTACCTTGCCGTCACCTCGGCGCTTACCACCCCGGCCACGATTCGCGCCGGCAGCGGTTACGATACCGTGTGGGCCGGCGGTGGGAATGATGTGATCTACGGCGGCGGCGGGAATGACTCGCTCAGCGGCCGCAACGGTAACGACACCCTCTACGGCGAAGCCGGCAACGATACCATCGACGGCGGCGCCGGCACCGATAAGTACGACGGCGGAGACGGCACCAATAAATACACCACCGTCGAAGGTCTGATCTCCGGCACCGGCGGAAGCACCGGTGGTGGCACCAGTGGCAGTGGCGGCGGGGAACCGATCGGCCAGCTACCCGGAACCGGCACACCTAATGCCGTTATCAGCGCGCAGGTGACCAGTATCACCGAAGGCAACGCCGTCCACGTTCACGCCCTCAGTTCCACGCTCAATGGCGGAACACCCGTCTCCGCACGCTACGAGTGGGATTTCGGCGACCCCAGCAGTAAGTACAACAAGCTTGTCGGCTTCAACGCCGCCCACGTTTACGACACCCCGGGCAGCTACACGATTACCCTCCGGGTCATCAACGAAGGCGGTAAGAGCGACAACTCAACGCAGCAGATCAACGTCGGCACCGACAACCGCCGAACGATTTACGTCAGTTCTGCCGGCAGCGACGGTGCCGGCGGCACGCAATCGAGCCCCGTTAAGACTTTTGGGAAAGCCCGTTCACTCGCTGGCTCGTCTGACAACACCCGGATCCTGTTCCGCCGTGGCGATACATTCAGCGTTTCTGACACCTGGTCGGTTACCGGCGATAATGTGGCGATCGGCGCTTACGGCACCGGCAGCCTGCCCACGCTGAAGTGGGATGGCGATCGCGTCGACCGCGCGGTGTTCTTTATCAACAGTTCCAACGTTGCCGTGAGCGACCTGTCGTTCACCTCGCGCTTCACCGACACGGAAAAGAACGAAATTCCTGAAGCCTTTCGGCTGTCGGGTCACAACATCACCATTCGCGGCGTGGAGTTTTTGAATGTCGGCAACGCCGTCAACAGCAACCTCAGCCCGACGGGCGTACTAATACAGGATTCTTCGGCCCCTTCTGACGTTGGCCTCCGCAGCTACTTCGCCTGGGTGGAGGGCAAGGACATCGTGCTGCTTGGCAACCGTGTCGCCAACAGCACCCGCGAGGCGATCTTCCGCGTCAGCCGTGATGCGTCGCGCATCCTGCTGCACGGGAACGACTTTACCAATCGCAGCCGCGTGAGCGCCGGCGATCGGCTGGATACGTCAAAGAACACCATCAGCATTCAGTGGGGCAGCTATGCTTACCTGTCCAACAACAAGCTGAACAACGGCCCCGTACGCATCGGGCCGCTGGGCGACGCCGACGGCATGGTGTTCTACAACTCTCGCTTCAGCAACGCGGTGCTGGAAAACAACGTGTTCAACGCCCCCACGTTCACGCTGCATGGTGCATCAAACGTGATGTGGCGAAACAACGTTTCGACCACGCACGGCTACAACTCCTATGCCGTTGAGGGCTACAACAGCCAGTACAACCGCGGCGTCACCAATGTTTCGTTCATCAACAACACCGGCATCAATCAGAGCATTAAGGGGAAATTCCTCGATGTCGGCGGAAGCGTGAACGGCATCAACCTCGTGAATAACCTTTACTCGGCGCCAAACCTTCAGCCCGGCGCCTTTGAAACCGCTGCCGTCTTCGTGAGCAGCTCGGATTTGTCGAGCTTCCGGGTCATCACGAACAATGTCTGGTCTGTGGGCGACCCGTTGGGGTACGCCGAAGGTGGCATGAACTACGTGTGGAGCAGTTGGTCGAATTCGGCCGGCTACCGCACGGCGGCGGAGTGGAACGCCCTGCCGCAGGTGGGAACCGACGTGTTCTCGGATGTTTCAGTCGGGGGAAACTATGCTCCGTCGGCCAGCAGCGCGGCAGCGAACGCTGGGCGCCTGTATGGCGGCGTGTTCACCGACTTCTACGGCAAGTATCGCCCCGCCACCGGCCCGTGGAGCGCCGGCGCCGTCGAAGCGTGATCGTAAACAACTGCAATTTAGCAAGTTACAAGCCCCGGGCACGACTGCCCGGGGCTTTTGTTGTGGGTGGGCGTTCAAGTCGGCAGTCGAGTCGCGGGGTGCGTTGATCACGCCGCCCGCAAGCGCAGCGGCGTCGGATGCGCAGCAATGCGCTGAAGCGCATCGAAGTATCGCCGCACGGTCGGACGAACGGCACCGTGCACGGCAGCGTCGAGCCGGTGGCCTTGCTCGGTCAGCCATTGGGCATGCTGCAGAGACAAATTGCTGAAATCGAGCGAACGACCGAAGCAGCGGACCGATGCACCATGACTTTCGTCCAGCGCTTGCTGATGCTCCACAAGCACGCGCGCGTCTCCGCCCAGTTCCATGAAATAGGGGATCATGAGCACATTGTTGTTCGCCGGTGGCGTGTACGCGGCCCGCCCGCGCACGGCAACGAATTGGCAGATCATCTGGCTGGGGTGAACCATGTCGCGCACGTCGATCGGCAGCTTCAAGCCCTTCCCGGCGACGGTCTGCGCCCACAGGAGCGTATCAAACTCGACGCGCCGGCCTTTGAAAGTCGTCGGAAGATTGAAAAGGTCGATCGGTCGAAATCTTTCCCGCAAAAACGGTACATCCACGACCATTTCAAACGTGGTCAGAAGTTCATCGGCGGGAACAAGCCCGTTGCAATGGTAGTGATTGGTGCCGCAGAATTGCACGCCTGCATCACGGGTGGCAACAAACCGTTCTTCCAGCAACGTCGGCCGCACGAGCATGGCATCAAGGTCGTGTATCAGTGCATATTGGGTTGGGCACTCGGCCAGCGCCAGCGACCAGTTCATCCAGGAATAGGTCCAGCCCCAATTGAACGCTCCTATAATGCGATCCTGCAGCGGCGTGTAATAGACAAATTGCAGGGGCAGGTCGTTGCCGAACCGCTCGCGCAGTGGCGCTTCGATTCCGAGCCGCGCCGCCTCGTCGGGCGTGCAGTTGAAGACGCACATCACGCGGTCGAGATTTGGGCGCCTTTGCCGAACCAGCATCTGAAGGTTGGCACACAAAATCGGCCGAAGGTCGACGCTACAGCCGATAATCACGCTGTAGCCCGTCTTCGGGGCCGAGAGTCGCGTCCAATTCACTAAGGGCCGAATGGCGGCGCGCATGCCGGCAAAACGCATTCGAGTCATGAGAAACTTCGGACCGCTGCGATACTGCTGCATAGGTATTACTCCGCTTTCATGTATATGGATGGTAGTCACGGAACGATGCAGGGGCAGGGCAAACGCATGTAACGAGCGGCGAGCGTAAGCGACCCGATTTCAGCAGCACTGCGACCGATTCCCGCAGAACTACTCCGGTCGCTGACGCTCGCGGCTCGTAAATCGGGGCACATGCGATTGCCCTGGATCCAGGGGCGACCGCCCCAATTTCGCATCTAAACCGGGGCGCGCCGGCGTAGTTGCTCACTCCGAATAGTTGTCTATTCGAATCAAAAGGCCCGTTTCTCATTATAAAGTGAGTTTGCCGCCGACGAACGCCGGTCCAACGGCCCCCGAAGGCCGCCGCGAGCGGACAGTGTGGAAAGACACACCTTCTAGT
>CAZXLA010000035.1:0-24593 GCA_964641895.1 uncultured Tepidisphaeraceae bacterium | reverse complement strand
CGACTTGAATCACTCGCTCACAGTATCCTAAGTTCAAGGCATGACAATGCACTAGCAATCATTTATGGTGTCAACGAAGTCGTCCCCAGCGCGACGGTGGCCAGTATCGCCAAGTTGCTACGCCGACCACATCAGAGGCGGCGATTGCGCCAGGCTGGTGCCCGGGTGACCCTTGGTAATAATACCGCGAGTCTGCAGCGATCGGGCTGTTGTCTCCGAGCACGTAATACTCATCAGCGCCGAGCTTGATCTCGTGGCCGCAACCTGGACCATAGATCTTTCCACCGTGCGAATCAGTATCTTGATATGGGCCGGTGCCCGGCTGCGGTTCGACGCGCTGGTCGTTCACAAACAAGCCGCTACCAGCAAGTACGACGCGATCTCCGGGGACACCGATCGCACGAAAGACAAATCGCGTTGACCTGTCGTGCGGGGGAACGAAAGCAATCAGATCGCCTCGCTTTGGGACATGGCGCTTGTGAACCAGAAAGCGGTCACCGGGTATTATGGAGGGAGCCATCGAAGCGGTTGGCATCCAGAATCCCTCGACGATCCAATCTCGAACAGCTTCTGAAATCAACAAACCCGGAGCGCCGAGAATGCCGCCGACGATCAAGGCGATAGCCAGCAGGTAACGAAGCCAAACGCGCGGGACGACATACTGTGTGCTTCGCCGCCCGGCGATATACGATGCCACCAACGAAGCGATCATCGTGAGCATTTGAAGCGGAAACAGTACGAGGAGTGCCGGGACAAGCGAAGAAGCTCCCAGGCAGAGCAGGACAAGCACGGTCAAGCCGCCATAGGCTCCCAGCCAAAATAGCGCGGCACGCCGATTCCGAGCGAAGAGGTGCCCGAGCCCGGGAAATATCAGCGTCGCGGCGACGCTTAGCGATCCTTGGCCACGGCGACTTGGGGAAGTCACCGAAGTGGAAGCGTAATGCAGAGTTGGGACGTCGCTCATTGATTTGGCCAAATGTTAACGGCGACTACCGCACATACCCCTTGGCCTTAAAGTGCGCAATCGCCTCTCCCGTACTCTTAAACACTCGCGTTGCCGTCTCGGTAATGAATGGCGAGGGGTGCGCCTTGCACGCCCAGACCACATAAACCTCTTTGCCCCCTTCAAACGCGTGGTGCAGTTCGCGTTCCACGCCCGATGAAAGGCCGGGCTTGCCGTTGGGCAATTCGGGCACGAGGGAGATGATCATGTCGGCCTGATCGACCATTTTGAAATCGCGCGCGTAAATCTGGCCCATGATGTCGCCGCTGATCTGCAGCACTTCCGCAGTCTTGAGCGTGGTCATCCCCTCGGCGGCCATGATCTCGATCGTTTCTCTGCCTTCCTGCTGCGCTTTGTCGGCGGTGGTATGGAGGACGAACTCGTCGACGTCGGCCGGATCGAAGCAGATAAAATGCTCGTTGATCGAGGCCTTGAATGCATCAATCTCGGCCAGCGTGTTGGGCAGGTCCATCACGTGGCTCATCGGGAAGCTGAGGTAAACCTTTTTCATCTCCTTCTGTTTGAACAGAAGTCGGTAGACCGTTTCGGTGGTGAATGTATTGCGTCCGCGCGACATGAGAAAGAAATTGCCATGCCCGCGGAGGATGTTGGCCAGGATCTCGGTGGCCAGCATTTCTTCTTCACGCCAGACCATGATGTCTTTGAGCATGTGATCGATGTCGTGATCGCGCATCAGCCGCTGGTGAACACTTTCGGCGTTGTCCATCAGGGTGATGTACGTGTGGGCATCGAACGTTTTTAGCTGGTCGTAATCGAACGCGGGAAAAAGCCCGTGCCGCCAGCGAAATGTGGCGTGGGTGTTGACCAGCACGTGCTCGTGGTCGCCGGCGGCTTTGATCACTTCCTTAAACACCGCCCGGCGAAGGGTGTTGAGGCGGGAAATCGGCAGGTTAAGAATCCGGCCGGCGGGCACGTCTGGGGCTTCTTCGTACATCATCTTGCCGATGTGGCAAACGTGCAGATCGATGCCATTCTTCAGCGCCAGTTGCTTCACAGCCTCAAGATACGGCCCTTTGTCGACGCCCACTTGCCCGGTCACGATTGCTCGCATTCATTCACTCCGCAAAGTTTGTTGGCCGCAGATTAACGCCGATGGACGCAGATAAGAAGCAGGAAGATCGAGTCAGCGGATTACACTCACCCTTAAAACGGTGAAAAATGCGTGATTCTTCCAGTGCTGGGTTGACTCATAATGAGGCAGATAGAGCTTTGCTTTGATCTGCGTTCATCTGCGTTCATCTGCGGCCCATCACGCCTTCGCCTGTTCCGCCTTCCGGCGGATTTCGTCGCGCAGGCGGGCGGCTTCTTCGTAGTGTTCGGCCCTCACGGCGCGATCAAGCTGACCCTGCAGCTTCACCATCGGGTCGATCGGCATCTTCTTTCGAATCTCGCGCGCGAAGCGCTTCAGCACCTTTACTTCGCTGCTGTAGCCGTACGCGTCGGCCTGGCCGAACTTGGTGAAAAACTCGCGGATGTTGGCGAGCGCTTCCTCAACGATCGCCAGCGCTTCGACGTACATCTTATCTTTAAACAATAGCGACGCCGACGCCCGCGTGTTCATCATGATGATGTAGGGGCGATACTGTTCCAGCACCAACCGATCTTGTTCATCCACCGCATACCGCCCGCACAGATCAAGTACGCGCAGGTTGCGTTCGGTATCGCGCACCACGCCGGTGAAATCTTCCAGCACATAGAGGCTTAAGTATCGGTAATAATACATCTGCGCTTCTTCGCGCAGTTGCTGGCATTGGTTGCCGGTGAGGTGGAAACCCAATTCGGTGCCGTTGCGGTCTTTGTGCTGATCGAGCTGCACCTCGTAATAGTCGAGCAGCGACTCACACCCGTGCGGCCGCTGGCCGTCGGGTCGCCCGGCGAGTTCCATTTGCAGCAGGCCCAGGTCCAGGCGCATCTGCAGCCGGGCAATCCCATCGTCGCCCCGGATCTTGCGAACGTTTATCGCGCCCGGTTCATACTCCCAGCCGGAAATAACCGGACGGATATCTTTCGTCGACGAATCGTCGTCCGGTTCATCAAGTGGTTTTCGGTTTTCGCTCATTGGCTTACTCCATCAACGCGCAATGAACGGCGAGCGGTTGCAGGCTCTCCGTCCAGGCCGATCTCCGACCAGCCAGTTCGATTATACGAACCATCGCCCAACTTTCTCTCACGATCTTGCGCCGGCGACAGCGGGAATCGCGTGGTCGTGCTAATATCTGCGAGTATCAATGGAAAACTCCTCCCAACTTCCCAATCCACTGCTCAATTTGCACCACGCTCTGGACGCAGAAACCCAACCGTACGGGCAAATTGAGATCGTCACCACGTTCGGCCAGCCGCAATTGGAGTACGCGGCGCTGCACAAATCGTGTGGGATCATGGATTTGCCGTTCCGCGGGGTGCTCGAACTCGCCGGTCGCGACCGGCTGACGTTCCTCAACGGGCTTATCAGCAACCAAACCTGGGACAAAAACACCAAATTGCCCATGCCGGCCGGCACATGGGTTTACGCGTTTCTGCTGAATCTCAAAGGGCGCATCGTCGCGGATATGAATGTGGTGGACCTCGGCGACATCACCTTGATCGAGACCGATGCCCGCCTGGTTGAGCCGCTGCGCGACGTGTTCGACAAATATCAATTCGCCGAGCAGGTGAAAATGCGATCGCGGGTAGGCGATTTGCATGAATTCTCACTCCTCGGCCCTAAATCAGTCGAGGTGCTTCAAAAGATTTTTGGTGAAAGCGGCGCGCTTCCGCCCGGGCAGACCGCGGCGCGGCTGTCAGTCGACGGCGTGGAGACCATCGCCTGGCGCGACAATTCAACGGGCACCGACGGCGTAAACATCATCGTCCCCGTCGAACATGCGACCACTATCTGGAAACGCCTCGCCGGCGCCAACGACGACGACCGGTCGCGTCTGGCTCGGCCGATTGGTTGGGCGGCGTTCAACGCCTGCCGTATCGAAGCGGGGCGGGCTTTATTTGGAATTGACTTTGCCGGAGTCGCGCCGACCAGCGCGTATCCGGATCGCAAGCTCCGCGAAGCCGCGAGCGGCGAAGATACCGCGCCAGGCGTGCTTCCGGGCGAAATCGGCGGGCTGTTTAATCGCGCCATCTGCTTGAGTAAGTGTTACATCGGCCAGGAAATCGTCGCCCGCATGTACGCCCGCAAGCAGTCGGCCCGGCAGATTGCCGGCTTTAAGATGCAGGATGATTCGCTGCCGATTGCCGGCGCGCCGGTGTTCGATGCCGCGTCGAACCAGGTGGGAGTCGTCACCAGCAGCACGCTTTCCCCCGTGCGCAGCAACGCCGCCATCGGCTTTGCATTCGTGAAAAAGCCCCATTTCGCCGCCGAAACGGAGCTGACCATTCCCGCCGAAGGAGCCATGCGCCGGGCGAACATCGTCCAACTTCCCTTGCCTGATTTGAAATGACGAGCGCCGAATGACAAAGTGCCAACCTGGGAGGATTTGGAACAGGCCATCCTGTCAATCGGCAATCGATTATCGTTGCTTCCAGTAATCGCGTGTTACGATCTGAAGCATGATCACCTCCGATTTCCTGGCTCAGCCCGGTAAAAAGTTCAAGATCAACCAGTGCAAGACGAGCACCACCGGCAAGTTTAAGGTGAAGGAAGAAGCCGAAGCCGAAGTGGAAAAACTTCGCGGGAAGCTCTGGGGATTGCAGGAGCATCTCTATGCCGAGAGCAAGCATGCGGTGCTCATCGTCTTGCAGGCCATGGACGCCGGCGGGAAAGACGGGGCGATCGAGCATGTATTTCACGGCATCAACCCGCAGGGCTGCCATGTCACCAGCTTCAAAGTGCCGTCGACGCTCGAACGTTCGCACGACTTTTTGTGGCGTCACCACATGGCCGCCCCCGTCCGCGGGATGATCGGCATTCACAACCGCTCGCACTACGAGGCCGTGCTGGTCGAACGCATTCATGGCATCGTGCCTAAGAAAACATGGCAAGGCCGCTATAACCACATCAACAATTTTGAACAGCTGCTGGCCGACGAAGGGACGACGATTCTGAAATTCTTCCTGCACATTTCCAAAGACGAGCAAAAAAAACGCCTGGAATCCCGCCTGGCCGACGAGCAGAAACACTGGAAGTTCAACCCCGGCGATTTAGCTGAGCGCGCCAAGTGGAACGAGTACATGGACGCGTTCGAAGAAGCGATCGAGAAAACCAGCACCCGACACGCGCCGTGGTACATCATTCCTTCGGACCATAAATGGTTCCGCAACTGGGCACTGAGCGACGTCATCGTCCGCACGCTGCAAAGCCTGAACATGAAGTTCCCCCCGCCGGCGGAGGGGTTGGATAAGGTTGTGATTAAGTAGTGATTACTTCCCCCGTTCCCCGCTCATCACCATCGACATCCACATGTACGGATACCGCCCCGCCCCGCGGAATTGGATGTTCGTCAGTCCGGCTTCGGTCATCAGTTGACCCAGCGTTTCGCGGCTCCAGAATTTGATGTGCCCGCCGTCCCACAGGGGTTTGAGGTGCCAATCCCACTTGTTGAAGACCGACAGCGCCAGGTTTTTCAGATATCCGTGGTAGGGCGTAGAAACGATCATACGCCCGCCGGGTTTCAGCGCGGCGTGGCAGCCGGCGATATAACTTTTTGGGTCATAAAGATGCTCGACGACCTCCGTACTTAACACGATATCAAACGGCTGCTCGTGCAAGTTCGCCAGCACATCGCGGTCGGCGGCGAGGACTTCGAATCGGCCCTTCGGATAGGTTTGCCGTGCGATCGAAATTCCCTGCTCGCTCAAATCGATCCCGACCACCGTGCGCCCGTTTTCCAGCAACTGGCCGCAGATATATCCGTTGCCGCAGCCCACATCGAGAATGCGCGTGCCCGGCCCGATGGAGCCCAGCAGGTCGCGGATTGGCGGTAAGAGGTAAACGGCGGTGTGGGCCGGCTTGGCGCTTTCGTAGCCGTAATCTTTGTATTGCGTCATCGTACATCGTCCGTGGAAGTTGGCGAATTTGAGTCGGGAGTATATTCGGCGGCGGGGCAATGTCGATCCAATACCATCATCGCCTCAATCGAACGCCTTGACATAAATCATCGGATCCTGCCCGCCGCGGTAGAGGCGCTTGGGGGTGGTGATATGGTGATAGCCGTGCTTGAACAGGAATGCTCGCCCGACGATGTCGCGCTCGTGTTCCACCACGCACCAGAAGCGTTTGATCGGCTCGGCGCGGGACTTGGATAACCGCTGAGATTGCGCGTAAACCGCCGCCAACAATGCACTGCCGATTCCCCGGCGGCTGAGCTTGGCATCGACATTAATATTGAGCAATTGCGCCAGGTCGCCGCGCACGGGGGCGTACCAGATGGCGGTGGCGACCTGACGTTGTCCTTGGATCGCCGAGATGCGTTGCACGAACGGCGCGACGGCCGATCGGGTGGTGATTTGCGGCGTGAACTTGAACTTCAGCATCGGGTCGATCGTTCAGTGGAAAATTTTGAACCACCGATGAACACGGATGAACACAGATGCAGAATATTGCCAACAGCTGTATGTGCCACGAGATGCGATCAACATGCTCAAACGCTCGATCTTATCGGTGTCTATCCGTGTTCATCTGTGGTTCATTCTCATTTAGGGCGTCGGCGGGCGCGGGGGTGGATTGGTGCGGTCGGTTATGCCGGCGTCGCGGGCCATTGAGAGGATATCTTTGACCGCCGTCGAATCGTGTTTGGCCTTGAAATCGGTTTCCAGGGTCGATTGACCGATCGGGTCTTCCAAGGTGCCGCGTTTGCCGGACGGCTTGAGGCTGGCATTGCTTAAAATGACGCGCACCTGCGCGTCGCTGCCGTACACGTTGGCGAAGCCCACTCCGTCGTAAGTTACGGCGCCGCTGTCATCGCCGGCAAGCACGGTGTAGCGGAGTGTGCAATTGGTGGCCGACGGTGCATCGCCGCGGAACATGGTTTTGGCGCGCCACAGCACCTTGATGTGCAGCACTTGAGTGAGCGGCGGGGCGTCGATGTTGTCGATCGTGCCTCGCTTCGATCCCTTGCCTGACGGATTCACCTGCTCGAACAGCACGAAATCGTAATCGCCGCCGGCATCGCGGCTGAAATAGGCTTTGGAAAACCGCTGCTCCATTCGCCGCGAATCGTCCGTCGCGCGCAATTCAACAACGGCGGCGGGGCGGCTGCTGCGGCAGCCGGTGTTTACGACGAAAATGCACAACAGAACAAGGCCGAAGCAAGTGCCACGGCAGAATCGGTCAGCAAGCGTCATGATGGTCTTTCAAGACAGGCCCAGAAGTGACATGGTATCGCGCTCGACGATGCCGCGCAGTTGCTCCCGCGGAACCATCGGCAGGTTGGTGCCCTGCGCGACCTGGTTGAGGCTGTAAAGCTTCTCGATGCAGTCGGTCACTCCGACGTAGGGAAAATCGGAGCCGAACAGCAGTTTGTCGATCACACCTGACTGATGCGCGCTCACCAGTGCGTTATAACCCTGCCACGGCCGAACGAGCAGACCGGACACGTCGGCGAAGACGTTGGCGTGTTTGCTCAGCAGGCAGATGGTTTCATCCACCCACGGCTGGCCCATCTGCGCCACGACAATGCGAAGCTGCGGGAACGATCGCGCCACCTCATCGAGCAGATACGGGCGCGAATACTCAAGTTTGCTTTGTTCGGTCAGTTGGCCGACGGGGTGAAAGAGAACCGGCATGGCCAGTTCTTCGGCCAGGGCGTAAACGCGCATGGCGCGGGTGTCGGTCGGATGAAAATCCTGGTCGCCCGGTGAAACGGTCAGGCCGCGGAGGTGAAGCTTTTCTTTGGCCAGCTTTACTTCTTCAAGGGCCGTGCGGTCGTTGGGGTCAATGCCGGCGAAACCGATCAGCCGCTGCGGGTCGCGCTTTACATAGTCGCTGACCAGTTGATTGGGGACTTCGGCATGGAGGTAACGGCTCTTGAAACCCAAAACAATCGATTTATCGGCGGCGGTGGTGGAGGTGTAATGAAAATCCGGGTCGGCGGCGGGGATGGTGCGCCACACCGTCTTTCCGGGTGACGAAATGCGCGTGCCGCGTGCCTGGCCGGCGCGCGAACCCTCGCCAAGATCGAGTTGCCCGAGTTGGTCGGGCGACTGCCAGATATGGGTGTGGCAATCAATAATCACAAAAAACCTGCTGATTCAGCAAAACGCCGAGACCAAAATGTCCAGACAAAAACACCTGAACGACCGCTCGATCGCGTACACCGCGATGTGGACCTAGAATACTAGAGGAAACCATCGTCTTCAGCCAGCATCATCGCACTGGTACCAATGACCGCCTAATGGTTGCTTGCTGCCTTATCGTTATCGGACGAATTGCCGACAAGGCTTCGACAATTCATAAATCGTTTATTCAAAACAGCTTATAAAGCTTGATCCGCGAGTCGCCGACGCGCGGGCCGGCGCTAAGACGGTTTATCTTGGTTGGAAACTAGCCGGACAGTAGTGCCTGAGAGCCACGTCGTGGCCCGCCGGTCGTTGTTTTGAAAACACCGAGGACTATCTATCACCCGTCCAATCCAATCCTCACGCCGCCTCGGAGAACAATGCTTCGCGCGATGGCGCCGGCTGTCGAACCGATCGGCAACGCAGCAGGGCGCGTTGCGCCAGCCGTTTGCCGGCGGGGTCGAGTTGCTCTTCGTTGGCTTCCAGCCATTTCATGGCTTGGCCAACCCTTGCGGCGGCGCGCAGGCGGGCGTGCTGGCCTAAATGCATGAGCACGAACACCGTAGTGGCGGCGTCGGCAGGGAGACGGCGCGGGGGGCCGGCGGGCCAGGCGCCGTCATCTTTCTGTAGCTCGGCCAACCAGTGCATGCCGTTTTCGATTGCCAGCCCGTCGCCACGGGAGCAGGCCAAGGCGCGCAGGGCTAACACTGTGGGCAGCACGTCACCCCATCCGCCGTCGGCTTCCTGGCCGGCTACAATGGAGCGAATGAGCCGTGCTGCCAGTGGGTGGAACGATTGCCCGAATTCATCGATCCGAATGACCGCCAGTGCCGCGGCGATGACCTTGGCTCGGTCGGTGGCGATCGGGGCAAACTCCGGCCGGTCGGCACACAGGTGGGCGATCAATGCCCCGTTGTCGGCGGCGTTCCAGAAACGTTCGATTTGGCGTACGGTTGTCATGTTTTACCTCAATTCCGTATGGTTTATGTCAGCATGCTTATTTATACCTAACGATCAACGTTCGTCAAGTGTAAAATTTGGAAAATGTTTGGGATAACATTTGGGGAACTGTTTTGGGGAAGTTAATGGATTGCCGAACCGTTTGTTCCACGAGGCCGCACGCGTTTTTGGGGACGGAAGTTGCGGACGAAAACCGTCCAGCCTGCCTGCGGCAAAGTGACGCGCAATCTGATGGAGAATTGGCGCGCGATTCGAATCGGGTTACCTATGCCTATTCGCGAGAGGGTCGTTAGCATGTGCGGCTCGACCAGAACCGATTCAATCTTTCCCGCTAGGATGTGCCGTTGATGGGCCGACTCATTTACACGATCTGGAATAACACGCTTAACAGCGTGATTTTTGGTATCGCCACGATGCTGATGATCGGCACCTACATCGCCGTCGGCAGCGGGCTGGCGTCGGTGCGCGAATATTTTGAGATGAACGAACTACAGTTTTTCAGTTCATGGGTGCTGGTCGGCCTCATGCTGATGCTGGTGCTGAATCTGGCGACGGTAACCATCGGCCGCATCCCGTTCACTCCGCCGCGGTATGGGGTTTGGTGTGTTCATGTCGGGATCGTGACGCTTATCTTCGGCATGTTCGCCTACTACTCGCAAAAGGTGGAAGGTCTGATTCTCATTCCCGCCAAGGCGACCGTTGAGCATTATTATGATTCGTACGAGCGGGCTATCTTCGCTCGGGTTGATCGCCGCCACGCCTTGCCGGTGGCGATACCCGATCTGCCGCGGTTCGAATCGTACCGCGCCGGCACACCGTCGGCGGATCGCCTGAACGAAAAGAGCCTGCGCGGAATCGCGCCCGTTTTCATGATGTCGCGGGGAGATGAAGTGGTCGAGCGCACGCTCGGTCAGGAACTCGGCCTGAGCGTCGAGCCGAAGATCGACGTGATCGGCTATCACCCTTATGCCGGCATCACCACCGATTTTGTCGAAGCCCAGAAGGGCGATGGCACGGTCGGCATCAAGCTCACGCTGAGCGATGAAGCCAACGGCCGCCAGGCCGAAGAGTGGATTGTCGAAGACGCCGACGGCGCCGGCCGATCGTTCTTCCTCGATACGATGTTTGATCACCGCAACGCCAAAGATGCTGCGGTAGAGACGGCGCTGGTCGACGCAGCGAGCAAGTTCCATCGGCTGGATTTTCTTGTCGGCACCGAACCGGTCACGCTGTTTGTCGAACCTGGCAAGTCCTACGAAGTCGGCAAAACCGGCTACAGCATCACGATCGAAAATTATCTGCCCAACTGGCGCACCATGCAGGGCGAAACGGTTGATCTGCTCACGTTTATGGTGCAATCACCGACGATGAAGTTTCGCCGGCAGGTCATTCCCGGCCGCTCAAATCCGACCGATTGGAAGCTGGACGATCCCGCCGCTGGGCCGATGGGTAACCGGCAGGACAAGCCGCTGGATAACAACTTCAAAACGCTTTACACCTTTCGCGACCCGGCACAGCTTTTGAGCACGCGCGCCTCGGTGCGCCATACGCTCGTGACGACGCCCGACGGCGGGATTACTGAGATCCGCACCGCGCGCGATCAGGCCGTCCAGATCACGAAACATGCGAACGGCACCGGCGGGTTGGAAGTCCGCCAGATTCCGCCGCGCGGGCCTTTTCAGCCGAAGCTCAGCGCCGAAGAAATTGCCGAGTTTCCGGTGGTCAAAGTAGGCTTCGAGCGAAAGGAAAACGTTCGGCGGATCGATAGCGTGATCGACGTTCCCAAAGCCAAGCGCGATCGCGACGAAGGCGCCGCCGGCATTCGGCAGGTCGTCACCGTCAAAATCAGTGCCGGCGATACGAGCAAGATCGTTCATGTTCCCTTCGCCCAATACGCGGCCGAAAATTTTGCGCAGTGGCAGGGGAATGAAATCTGGCTGCCCGGCGCCACCAAGCCGCTGCAACTGCAACTGGGCAACACGCTGCGCCCGCTGCCGGCGAAGATCACGCTGGAAAAGTTCGAGCTTGTGCCTTACGCCGGCGGGAGTAAGCAGTCGGGCCTGATGCGCGATTTCCGCGCAACGCTGCGCGTGGTCGATAACGATAGCGGCACAGAAAAGGTCGGCGTGGCGGCGATGAACTTTCCGGTCTACTTCGAACGCAAACTGCCGTGGTACGCGCCCGATGAATCGTGGCTGTTCTTCCAAAGCGGCTTCAACCCGCAGGCCGGCGAGCAACTATCCATCCTGGGCATCGGCAACCGCCCGGGCGTGATCACGATGACCGTCGGCAGCATTATGATCGGCCTGGGGCTGCTTTATGCGTTCTACCTCAAGCCGATCATCGTCCAGCGCATGAAGCGCAACGCGATCGAGGCGGCGGCGGCGAAGGCGGGAAGGACCTCGCCGCGAGCGGCCACGGTTCAGGTTTGAGCCGGGTTTTTGAGCTTTACTTTTCCGACGACGAATCTAACCTACCAGCGAGCCTTACCGAAGGGATGATCGTATGAAATGGATTGTGTCAATGTGCGTCTTACTGGTGATTACGCCGCTCGGGCTGGCGGCGGGTCTGGCCGATTCAGTGGAGCTTGGCGCGTTGCGCTCTCTTTCGTCGCAGCATCGCCAGACGATCAAGACGCTGGATAGCTGGGCGCGTCAAACACTGTTCGAGGTGACCGGTCGATCGTGGCTCAAAGACGCCGGCGATGCCGCGTTGGAGGGGCATGATCCTCTGTTCACCGTGCTTGATATGTGCTTTCGTCCGGAGCAGTACGTTGATCGCAATATCATCAAAATAAAAAATGTGCCGCTGCGGCAGGATTTTGCGCTTCTCGACTCGATCGATCAAAAGGAAAAGAACCGCATCCTGCAGGAAGGCACGATCAGCATGCGTTTCTGGATGACGCCCGACGTGCAGAAACTGCTCGAACGTCAGCAGGCGACGGCGGCTTTTAAGCTGGCGGCGATCAACCAATTGCACGGAGCGGCGGCGGCGCTTTCGCAACTGTTGATGGGTGATCAACTGTTTTTGCCGGTTGCGATCGTTCCGCCAGCGACTGCCAGTGCCGACGACCACAAGTGGCGCACGCTCGACGACCTGCGCGGCAATGTGCCGCTGTTGGTGGAGAAGATGAAAGAGGCGGGGCAGACGTCGCCGCCGGCATTGCCGAATTACGATGGGGCGAAGATTGAACGAGCATCGATGGCGGCGCTATCGATGGTGGGCGCGTGGCGGGCGGGCGATGCGAGTCAGGTGAATGCATCGATCAAAACGCTGGTGAGCGACCTGCCGCAGGTGAACGCATCGGTTTACCCGTCGCAGGTGAAGCGCAACGTCGAAGTCGTTTACAACAAACTTGCCAAGCTCACGCTGCCCGGCGCGTTATTTTACTGCGGCGCGTTCGTGTGCTTTCTGATGTCTGCCCGCGCCGGTGTGAGCACGCTGCGACTGTGGGGCCTGCGCTTGTTCGCGGTGGGATTGGTGATTCACATCGTGGGCATCGGCGTGCGGTGGTGGCTGGTTGAAAAGAGCGTGGGCAACTGGTTCGAGGCCATTCCGATCAAGAACCAGTTTGAAAGCGTGTTGATGAGCGCGTTTTTCGGCTGCGTGGTCGGATTCATCCTGGCGCTGTGGCGCGGCGGGGCGATCGCCAGCATCATCGGCGCTGCGGCGAGCTTTGTGGGGTGGCTGAGCCTGATCGCGATCTTCAGCGCGCCCTATGTGTTCGGCCGAGACATCGGTGGAGAAATCGGCCAGGCCCAAGGCGTGCTCATGAGCTACTGGCTTTACATCCACGTGACCATGGTCACCGCCAGCTATGCCATGATCGGCATGGGCTTTCTGCTCGGGCTGATGTGGCTATGGAATTATTACCGTGAGTACGGCACGTTTTCGCGCATCGCCAACAAGCGGTTGCTGGCGGTCGACGAGCGGCAGGGGTTTGATGTGATCATTTCGGCCGGTGGTGCTGGGACGATGACGATGGCGCAGACGGTGATGTCGATGCTTTTCCTGTCGCGCGCGCGGGATACACCTAAGCCGCGAGCGGCGAAAGCCGAGCATGCGTCGACTGAATTTATGCGCACCATCGATGCGTGCAACGTCGTCGTGCTTCAGCTTGCATTCTGGCTGCTGGGTGTGGGCGTGATTCTCGGCGCCGTGTGGGCCGACCAATCGTGGGGCCGGCCGTGGGGGTGGGATCCGAAGGAAACCTTCGCGCTGGTGACGTTCATCGTTTATCTCGTGGTCGTGCACACAAGAATCAGCGTCGCCAACAAAGGCTGGTGGACGGCGGTGCTGAGCGTGATCGGGTTCTTTGTGATGCTGTTTAACTGGGTGGGGGTGAATTTTTTCCTGGTCGGGTTGCATAGTTACGCGTGATGTTAAATGGCGGTTCGTCGCTGCCGGGCATTAACGATTAACGATCGACGATTAAGAATTGAGGAGCGGCCGGCTGAGCGATGTGATTAATCTTCAATCGTCAATCGTTACCACGTCGTAACGATTGACGATTGAAGATTAAATAGAGGCGCATTCGAAGCTACTCCTTCATCCCGCGCAAAAACTCTTCGATCGTTTCGCCGATCGATCCGCGGTCGATGCTGCCGAGGTTGAGGCTGAGGGTGGCGTAGCCGACGCCGGTCATGACGATATGCCACGCGGCGCTTTTGGCCTTCATGTCGGTGCGAAAAGCGCCGGCGTCCTGGCCGAGTTTGATGACGTCGCGGACGAAGCCGTGAATGGTGTTGTAATGTTCGCGGATGACGTCGATCACCTTCTTGTCGCGGCTGTTGGTGAGCGCGCCGTGCAGAACGTGGTAGGCATCGGCGTAGCGCTTGATGTGCTCGGGGATGCCGGCGCAAAGCTTGCGAACGCGCTCTTCGGGGTCGTTTTCGTTCGCGATGGCGGCGGCCCATTGCTTGACGGTTTGCTCGCTGACTTCTCGAACGATGGCGATGAACAGTTCCTGTTTGTTCTTGAAGTGCCGATAAAGGATCGGCTCAGTGATGCCCGCGGTTTTTGCAATTTCGGCGGTGGTGCTGCCGTCGTAACCGCTGCGGGCGAAAACCTGCAGTGCCACCTGGATCAACTGCTCACGACGCTGTTCGGCTTTGAGGCGAGGCATGTGTGTTAGTTTGCGATAACTAGGTTTGTTTAGCAACGAGGAGAGGGTTCGGGGTTCAGGGTTCAGGAGTCGGTTGTCAGGCGCTTTGCGAACGATGGTCGACACGATAGAACCAATACCATGCCAGACCGCCCGCGCATTCTCACCGGTGACACGCCGACCGGAAAACTCCACCTCGGCCATTACGTCGGCAGCGTGGAAAATCGGCTCGTGCTGCAGAATGATTACGACTGCTATTTCATCATCGCCAACAAGCATGCTTTCACTACCCGTGCCGAGAAGCCTGATGAGATTCGCCAGAGCGTGATCGACATCGCCACGGATTATCTCGCGTGCGGGATCGATCCGCAGCAGTCGACGATGTTTGTACAGAGCGACGTGCCGGCGATCGATGAACTCACGTTCTTTTTCGCGATGTTGCTGCCGTTCAACCGCGTGATGCGCAACCCGACACTCACGCAGGAAATTAAAGACAAGGAACTCGGCGACAAATATCCGTTCGGCTTCCCGCTGTACGCCGTGGGGCAGTGCGCCGACATTCTCGCGTTTCGGCCGGAGATGGTGCCGGTGGGCGAAGACCAGTTACCACATTTGGAACTCACGCGCGAAGTGGCCAGAAAATTCGACCAGCTTTACTGCGGCGTAAGCCCGCACGCCGAGGACAAAGATTACATTAAACTCGGCGGGTTGTTTCCGGTTATCCAACCCAAGCTCGGGCGGGTGAAGCGGCTCGTCGGCGTCGGCGCGCCCGGGCCTGAGGGGAATCTGCTGAAGATGAGTAAGAGCTTGAACAATGCGATTTTTCTGTCCGACGATGCCGATGTCGTGCAAAAGAAAATCATGAGCATGTACACCGACCCAAAACGCATCACCGGCAAAGAGCCTGGGGAAACCAATGCAGAGAGGAACCCGCTGTGGGCGTTCCACGAAACATTCAACGCTGATATCGCGTGGGTGAATGAACATCGCGAGCTTTACGCGCAGGGCAAGATTGGCGATGTGCCGATCAAGCGGAAGCTAATCGAAGTCATCAACGCGCTGATCGACCCGATCCGCACGCGGCGCAAGCAGTTTGAAGCGCGGCCGGATGATGTGATTGATGCGCTCAAGCTCGGATGCAGGAAAGCCAACGTCGTTGCAGAAGAGACACTTTACCTTGCGAAGCAGGCGATGAAGCAGGACTTTGTGGGTCGGCGCTCGCTTGGCATTGTGTAATGCATTGTGTGAAGCATTGTGTGATTTTGCGCTGAGGGTTCCGCGAAGCCGCAAGCGGCGATGGAGAGCTGTTTGGCCTGCGACGACCGCTTGCGGCTTCGCGGGGAAAAAAATTCGCGGTGATTATTGCCCAAGTCGTGTTGGCAATGGAGGTGGTTGGGCTTCCGCAACTTGGGCGATTGGAATGTTGTCGTCCAGCGCCACGACGTCGAACCCGCCGATTACGCCGTCACCCGATGCATTGCGGGCCAGCGAGGCGTGCAGCAGTTCGATGAGCATCCACGCCAGCGCCGCCGTTGGGATGGCGGCGAAGATTGATACGATCACCATTTCGCCTTGACCGGCTGAGGAAATGAGTAGCCAGAGTGCGAGGATCGAAGCGATCTGCCACGCCGTCGAGCGCGCAACGATCGGTCCGCGGCGTCGAAGGCGAATCCAGAGGATCATCAGCCAAACGCCGGCGGCGGTGACGAGCGCGCCGAACACGAGGAGCACGATGCCAATCCCGCCGCCCATGCCTTTGGGATCTTCCAAAAAAAGCATGATGCCCAGCACGACGCACGCCGCCGCAAAGAGGTAAATCAACGCCCAGGCGATGACCAAGGCCACGCGGGCGCGCTTCCACGCGGCGCGGGCCGTGACGATGCGACGCGGCTCGGGCCACAGGCGTCGTTCGCGCAACCAGAGTCGAATGGAGGCGACGGCCATGTATCCCGCGACGGCAAGCAGAACGAGGTTCGGCAGCATGCTCCAGCCGACGGGAATGACGTTGTACTGCAGCAGCAAAAATGCGCCGCCGCCAAGCCCGCGCCCGGTTTGCAGGCAGCTCAGCACCAGCGCCGCCGCCATCGCGCCGCCGCCGCCGCGCGCCACGCCGGGGGAAACAATCAGGAGAAGGATGGGAACGACGAGCGAGACCAGTGAGGCCATCACCATCGAGCGAACGAAGTACGACGGAACCGAGCGGGTCAGCGTCACCGAGGCAACGACAGGAACAATCAACCCCGCGATGATCATCGCGATCGCGCCGACGCGCAGGACGACGGCGAGACGGCGTCGAAGTTCGTCGTCGGGACCCTCGTCGGGTAGCGCGTCGGGTTGATCGTCTAGTTCCGTCGTCATGGCGATGCCCGCTCGTCGGGTGGTTGGGGAGGTTGTTGCGGAGTTGCTGGCCGCGCCGGCTGTTGTTGGGGCGCGCCGTAACCGTATCCGTAGTTCACACCGGGCGGATCCACCGGCTGCTGCGCGTAGGGCGCTTGCTGCTGCGGCCAGGCCGTTTGGCCGGCGTACATCTGCTGCATCCATCGAACCTGGCCGGCGTTGCGGCAGGCCTGGATCAGCAGAATCAGCTGCGCAACGAAAACCGCCGCAACGACAACGCTCATGCACGCACCGCCGAGTTGCCCGGGAGTAATGATCGATATGGCAAGGTTAATGCACATGTAGATGAGAACAAGCGAGGTGAAAATAATGCCGACAATTGCAATGACGAGTCCGCCTCGGCGAACGAAGATGCCGAGGATAATTTGCGCGAGGCCGATCACACCGAACAGCACCGCCGCAATGATGATCAATGTGGTGGCCGACACGCCGGCCTGGCTTTCGAGTGTCGCAAGGGTTTGGCGCACTTCGGGCATGTCGCGCAATCGCGGCAGCATGGCGGCGGTGAACCCCATGCAGCCGCCGAACAGCAGTGCCATCGCGCCGACGACGAACATGAGAATGCTGGCGCGCTTCGCCGGGGCGCGCGGGTCGGCCTGCATCGGTTGCGGTGCGGCGTAGTAGGGCATGGGATACTGCGGCGGGTAGCCGGGAGGGTATTGGCTCATGGGAATTCGTCAATCCTCCGTCGCGCCGCGGTGCTCACACGCCACCATGGCGGCGGCGACGATGGCGGCGGTTTCGATGCGGAGGATGGTCGCCGTCAGCGAAACAGCCGTCAAGCCGGCGGCTTGCATCAGCGCCAACTCGGTGTCGGTCCAACCACCTTCGGGACCGACAAAAAGCTGCGCATGACCATTGGCGAGCTGCGCGCGGAGATTGCTCAGTGGAAGTGCGTCGCCTTGCGTGGTCAAGACGAGTCGCAGGCCGTCGGCACAAATTGTAATGGCGCGATGGAATGGCGTCGGCGCGTCGATCGTCATCACGCCGACACGGTTGCTTTGCTTGGCGGCCTCGATGGCGATTCTGCGAAAGCGGTCGAGTTTATTTTCGCCCTTCGGCACGACCACGCCGCGTTCGGTGATGAGCGGTAGGAAGCGGGTCACGCCGATTTCGCTCAGTTTTTCGATCATCCAGTCGGCGCGTTCCCCTTTGGGAAGCGCCGAGCAAACCATGATCGAGCGCGATGGCGGCGGTTCGGAAATGTGTTCAACACTTACCACAACGGCCCGCCTGCCTAGCTCTTGCACGACGCTCGTTGCGGTGCGACCGGCTTCGTCGAACAGTTGCAACGCTTCGCCCGCCTGCAACCGCAGCACGTCGCGGACGTGGTGGGCCTCGGACTCAATCAGCTCGATCAAGCCCGGCACAATCTGCGGTGCAAATACCCGGCGCGACACGCCGGGCATTATCAGACGGCGGACGAGCGACAGCAAGAATTCGTTGCCGCGGGGGTGGCGCGGAGTTATGATCCCTCGGAGGAAATCCGATGAACGCAAGGATGCGACGGAATTCCCATTTTCAGCTTACTCCGCAGAATCGCACACCCGATCTGCGCCGCCCCGGTTGAAAGGAGTCGACATGGGACAGGCCGCCCTGGAATTGTCAGAACCGATTCACCAACCCCAAGCCTCGCCGGCGGCGAGCGCTGATGATCTGCTTTCAAAACTCGCCGGCGATGAGATCGACCGAATGCTGGCCGAAACCGAATCGCAACCGGCACCTACGATTGCCGCGGTGGCGTTGGGGAGTGATGCCGTCAAGCCTGGGTTAGTAGAAACTGCAACACCGAACGCGGCGGTCTCATTGACCGTTGTCGAGACTGCTGCGGCATCGCCGACAGCACTCCCAGCCGCCAACGCCGATGCCGCAGTTCAAGAGCAGCTTGACGCGCTGTTCAATGAACTCAGCGGAGCCGAGCCGACCGGCGATGCGGCCTTGCCGGCCACCGCCGCCGCCGACGCGGCCATTGAATCGGCAGGCGCGTCTATGGAATCGACGCCCAACGCCGAGCAGCAACAAATCGATGCAATCGTCGCCCAGGCCGGCGAGGTCGCGGCGGCTGAAGGAAAGTTAGCTCAAACGACAGACTCGGCGGTGGGTGACTCGCTCGATGCGCAATTGGTGCAGTCGCTCGGAGGCGCCGCGCCCTCAGCGGCACCTCCGGCAGCCAAGGCAGCGTCGGTGATCGAGGCGGAGTCAGAATCGCACGAGGTCAAGGGTGACCCGTGGTTCCTCAAACCGCTCGAACTGCTCAACGCGCCGTTCGCCTCAATGAATCCGGAAACGCGCGAGTTGCTCGGCAAGGTGGCCGTCGTCACCGGCTTTAATGCCGTGGTGATTTTTCTGTATGTGTTGCTGTTCCGCGGGCATTGATGGACGATGCTCGGTTCACCGCCGCGTCAACACCACTTCAACAACCTGCGGCGGGGCGAAGACGCGGATCGGGTACGTCGCAAAACCCACGCCGCGCGAAATCAGCAAATGGCAGTCGTTCACCCGATGCAATCCCACCGAAATTTCCGGCGGCAGTCCGTCATGTGTGATGATCGGTCTCCCACCCGGCAGACACACCTGCCCCCCGTGTGTGTGACCGGCGAGCACCAGATCAGGACTGATCGCCGCCAACTTGCGCACATGGTCGGGATAGTGCGAGAGCACGATCCGAAACGCGTTTGCCGGCTTCGAAGGAAACAGCCGGAGCACGCGAGGGGATAGATCTTTTCGATGCACGCACGGCAGACCGATCAGCTCGATCATTGCGTCGCCGAAATCGATTGTGGCCCGTCCGGGGTGCAGCAGCGTTGCGTTGCAGTCCTCAACAAGCGGCGCGAGTAAATCGCCGTCGTGGTTTCCCAGAATGACGAACGTGCCATATTTGGATTGCAGAGACTCGAGCAACCGGCGCGCGTTCTCGATCGCTTTACGTGCGGGATTCCAACGGTTGTCAATCAGGTCCCCGGTAAAGGCGATGAGGTCTAATTTGGCACTATTGATTCGACTGATCAGCGCGTCGTAAGCGGAGTACCACTGTTGCGTCAGATGCATGTCGCTCAAGTGCAGCAATCGCACGCCCTCAAGCGATCCCGCCGTCGCCACGGGCACTTCAACGCGGGACCACTCCACGGTGCCGGGGGAAAAGAGCCGAAGCCGACTATTTGCGAGCATGTTCATGGAGAGTTCCAAGGCAACAGCATCCTTGATGATATGAGGCGACGCGAATGACGTGCCACAAGTGTCGGCGACCGGCGGTAGTCGAAATCAGGGCGCTTTGCCTGTAACATTCTGGGCATTGGTGTCTGATTCCGCTACCCGGGAACCCACCCGGACTGCGTTTGTTCATACTCCTGGAGACCCCACGGATGATCGCCCGATTGACCGCCTCGTGTACCATTCTTCTCTCGTTTCTTTGCCCGATTCCGCCGGCACTTGCCGAACCGGCCGCAGCGGTGCGGCCGGAGATCAAGCCGCTGGCATACGAAGAAGAAACGCTTCCCAACGGCCTGCGCGTGATCTATGCGCCGCTTAATAACGCGCCGGTGGTTCATGTGCGCGTCCTTTACCACGTGGGCAGCCGCGACGAGAAGCCCGATCGACAGGGCTTTGCACACATGTTCGAGCACATGATGTTCCGCGGCAGCAAGAACGTGCCGAGCGAGATGCACATGAAGCTGGTCGGCGTTGTCGGTGGGAAGAGCAATGCGTTCACGTCGTTCGATCAGACGACCTACGTGCAGGAAATTCCGTCGAACCAATTGGAAATGGCGCTCTGGCTTGAAGCCGATCGCATGGCCAGCTTCAAGGTGAACAAAGAAGTGTTTGCCGCGGAACGCAACGTGGTCGCCGAAGAGTGGCGGCTGCGATATGCCAATAATCCATACGGCCCGATCATCGGCGATTTTCTCAAGACGGCCTTTAAGTCGCACAGCTACCGGTGGCCGACGATCGGCGACATGGATCAGCTTCGCCAATCGAGCGTCGGCGAACTGCAGGAGTTTTGGAATAAGTATTACGTGCCGAACAACGCGTGTCTGGTCATCGCCGGTGATGTTGATCTGCCCAAAGCCCGCGCCATGGTGCAGAAATATTTCGCCTGGATCCCGCGCGGCCCTGAGGTGGTGCGGGAAATCCCGGAAGAAGAAAAGCAGACCGAACTCCGCCGCCTTGAAGTGTTCAAGCGAACGGTGCCGGTGCCGACGCTGGTGATGGGTTTCAAGACCACGTCGTACGGTTCCGATGATCATGTGGCGCTGGATGTGCTTTCGCGGATCATCGGCGGGGGACGCGCCAGCCGCCTGAACAAGCTGCTGGTGGATAGCAAAGACCCGTCGTGCGTGCAGAGCGCGGGCTTCAACATGCAGCAGCAGGACTATGGTCTGCTCGCCGTGTTTGCCGCTATCATTCCCGGGAAGAATCCCAAACTGGTGGAAGAGACGATCACCAAATCGCTTCACGAGCTGGTTTCCGACGGCGTGACGCCCGAAGAGCTGGAGCGTGTGCGAACGCAGATGCGCATCGATTACATCCGCCGGGCGGAAACGGCGCCGTCGATCGCCGGCGCGCTGGGCGAGGCAAAAGTTTTCGGCGGCGACGCGGCATTGGCAAACAAGGCGGCGCAGCGGCTCGAAACGCTCACGACCGAAGATGTGCTGAATGCGGCCCGAAAGTACGTCAACACCGATGCCATGACGGTGCTCTACTACATGCCCGATCCGCTGGGCTTTCGCGCCAAGAGAGAGGCCGATAAGGCCGAGGGGATGAAGACTGCGTCGGTCGTTGATGACGGCCGAGTGGTTGAACCCCGGGCGGCGGAGTTTCCGGCCGATTACCCGACGCAGGCGCCAAAATCTTCGGCGGCGCCGACGGCGAAGTTTAAGAAGGGGGAGGAGATTGTTGTTAACGGCATTAAAGTCATCGTTGTCGCCGACGACCGCCTGCCGCTGGTCAACTGGAGCCTGATCTTCCGCGGGGGCAGCGATGCCGAGCCGGTGGGAAAAGAGGGCCTGGGTGGCATGGCAACCGACATGGTGCGCCGCGGGAGCGCACAGCTCGCGTATGCAGCGCTTAACGAAGACTTGGAATCGCGCGGCATCAGCATCGAAGTATCCGACGGCGGCGACACCACGAGTGTCAGCGGATCGTGCACCAGCGATCAGCTCGATCACTGTTTCAACCGCGCAAAAGACATTATCACCGCGCCGGCGTTCCCCGAAGACGATTTTAAGAAGCTCAAGCAGCAGGCCAAGACCGGCTTGCTGCAGGCGCTGGCCGATCCGCAATCGGTGGCCGAGCGCGAATTGGCCGTCACCATGTACGCCCCCGCGCCCGCCGGCCGTGTCGAGACGGCGCAGTCGCTCGATGCCATCACGCTCGATGATTGCCGGAATTGGATCGATCAGGTCTTCCGCAAAGAAGGCGCGTTTCTGGTCGTCAGCGGCGATGTGACGGTGGAAAAGGCGACCAAGTTGGCCGAGCAACTCACGTCGGCAATTAAAGACGGCAAGCCGCCCGTGGCCGACTACACGCTTCCGCCGGCGACTTCGGGCCGACGGATTATTCTGGTTGATAATGCCGAAGGGAAGCAATCAAACATTCGCATGGCTATTCCTGCGTATACCGTAACCAGCGATGAGAAATACGCCGGCTCGATCGCCAATCGTATTCTGTCGGACGGGATCGAGTCGCGGTTGAACAAATATGTTCGGGCCGAAAAGGGCCTGAGCTACGGCGTGACCGGCGTGTTCCGCCCGCAGCGGCACCTGGGCGCGTTTATCGGTTCGACCGATACCAATCCCGAGACCACCGGCGCATCGATCGAAGCAATGTTCAAGGTGTTCAACGATCTCAAAGCCGGCGAAGTGGGCGATACCGAACTGGGCGAAGGCAAGAGCCGCATCACCGGAGGTTTGGCGCTGGAAACGCAAACCATCGGCCAGCAAACGGGGCGTCGGGTTGATGTCGAATTGAATGGATACCCGCTCGATTATTTTGATCTGTACCCGCAAAAGATCGAGTCTGTCACCGCGGCGCAACTGAAGGATGTCGTCACGAAATATGTGGACGACGGGAAGATCACCATTATTGTCGTCGGCCCGGCCGATCAGGTGAAGGCGCAACTGGAGCCGTACGGCGAAGTGACCGTGCTGCCGATGCCGATGAAGCGCGGCAACGCGCCGCCGGCAAGCATGCCAACGTTGCTCAAGCCCGCGAATTGATCGCGACGAATCGTTTCGATGCGGCGGTTGGCGAGTTAGATGACACGCAAGCTTGGCACCGCGGCAGCGCTTTTAGATGAGCTTTGAGCGATTGCGGATCCAACCTGCACGGCTACACTGCGCCAGCTTGGAAAGCCGATTTATATGGCCATATTGCGCGCATTCAAGAATTTTGTTCGTGGGTACGCGCCGCGTTCTTTGCTGGAATGGCGGCAGCGACGCAGCACGGCGCAGTTTGCGACGATGTTGCCCCAGGATGTTTTTCGCGACTTCTATCGCAACAATACATGGGGCGATCGCGAATCGGTTTCCGGCCCGGGTTCGACGATGGAGGCAACAGCCATCGCGCGGAAGCTGATCACGGAAGTTGTGCAGGAATTAAACTGCAAAGTTTTCCACGATATTCCCTGCGGCGATTTTCACTGGATGCAGCACGTCGACTTCGGCGCATGCCGCTACATCGGCAGCGATATCGTTCCCGAGCTGGTTGAATCCAACAATGCCCGGTATGCATCGGCAAACCGGGAATTTGCCGTGCGGAACCTGATCAGCGATTCACTTCCCGCCGCCGACGTCGTGCTGGTGCGAGATTGTTTTATTCACCTGTCGTTTAACGATGGCTTCGCGGCGCTGCGATCGATCAAGGCCAGCGGATCGGTTTACCTGTTGACCAACACGTATCCCGATCATCAAAAAAACTACGACACGAACACCGGTGGTGCTCGGCCCGTCAACTTTGCGCTGCCGCCTTTTGGCTTCCCTGAGCCGCTCAAGTTTGTTACGGAAACGGTAACACTCGATCCGCTGGCTGCTCCGGGGAAGACCTTGGTGCTTTATCGAATCGCCGAGTTGCCCGACGCACCGCGTGCGTAGTCATTTGCCGAGATAGGCTTTTTTCACGTCCGGGTCTTCCAGCAGCGCCTTGGCCGGGCCGGTCTTGATGATCTCGCCGGTTTGCAGCACATACGCGCGATTCGCGACCGCCAGCGCCATGTTGGCGTTTTGCTCGACGAGAAGGATCGTCGTTCCCTGTTTGTTGATCTCCCGGATGATCGAAAAAATCAATTGAACAAGCTGCGGGGCCAGGCCCAGCGACGGTTCATCCAGCAGGAGCAACCTGGGGCGTGCCAGCAACGCGCGGGCGATTGCCAGCATCTGCTGCTCGCCGCCGGAGAGTGTGCCGGCGACTTGGCTCAGGCGTTCCCTCACCCGCGGGAATAACGTGAGGGCCCTTTCGCGGTCGGCCGACAGATTGCGGCGGTCTTTGCGGGCATAGGCGCCGAGATCCAGATTTTCAGCGACGGTGAGATTGGCAAAAATCCCCCGGCCCTCGGGCACATGCGATAAGCCGCGTTCCACCAGTTTGTTGGGCATCGCGCCGGTAATGTCCTCACCGGCGAAGCTCACGCGGCCGTTGCGCGGTTTGACCATGCCGCTGATGGCGCGAAGCGTCGTCGATTTTCCCGCCCCGTTGCAGCCGATAAGCGTAACGATTTCGCCCTCGTTCACCTCCAACGATAGCCCGTGCAACGCATTGATAGCGCCGTAGGAGACGTCGATGTTGTTTACGGACAGGAGCATGTTGTGGGTTGTGGGTTGTGGGTTGTAGGGTGTCGTGCTTTGGGCTTTAGAGTGGTCCGTAACCTCCACCAACTTACAACTTACAACCTACAACTGACAACCC
>CAZXLA010000034.1:15958-25854 GCA_964641895.1 uncultured Tepidisphaeraceae bacterium | reverse complement strand
GCCGTCGGCGACAACGCCATCTCGTCCAACGCACAATCGCTGAGCACGCTGTTCGGCAAGATGCTGCGCCTCAACGACGACGGCACGATTCCTACTGATAACCCCTTTGTCGCATCAACCACTGGCTTAAATCAGGCGATCTGGGCCTTGGGTTTGCGCAACCCGTTTACGTTCGCGTTTCAGCCGGACACGGGCAAGCTGTTTATCAACGACGTCGGCTCGTCCGGCGCCGGCCGCCGCGAAGAAGTGAACCAGGGCATCGCCGGATCGAACTACGGTTGGCCGACGATTGAAGGCTTCCGAGTCGCCCAGCCGTTGCCGCCTATCGGCACCTATCGCGATCCGCAACACGCGTACAACGACGGCGTCGCCATCACCGGCGGCGCGTTCTACAACCCGGTAACGCCGATGTTCCCGGCCAGCTACATCGGCCGGTATTTTTACGGCGATTTTGTCGGTGGTTTTTTCCGCACGCTAAATCCTACCGCCACCGCGCCGCTCACCGCGACGGCTTTCGGCACGGGCGCCAGCGGGCCGCTTGATTTTGACGTGTCACCGGTTGACGGCTCGATGTATTACATTGAATACAACACGCGCAACGTCAAACGCATCACCGTCAATTCAACGCTGCTTCCGACGATTCAAGATCAGCCCGATGCGCAAACGGTGTCACTGGATGAGTCGGCGACATTTACCGTAGAAGCCGCCGGCGCGGGGCTGACGTATCGGTGGCAGCGGAATAATGTTGATATTCCCGGCGCGACGATCGCCAGCTACACGCTGGCGACTCCGACACTCACCGACAATGGCGCTGTGTTTCGAGTGATTGTTTCTAATGCGAACGGCTCGGTTGCTTCCAACGGGGCTGCGCTGACGGTGTTGAACAATTTCCGTCCGACGGCGCAAATCACTTCGCCGTTGTCCGGCGGAACGTTTGTGGTCGGTCAGCAGATTTCATTCGCCGGCTCGGCCACCGATCTCGAGGACGGCGCGCTGCCCGCCAGCGCCTTCAGTTGGGAAGTGCGCTACACCACCGGCGCTGTGACGCGACCGCCGATCCTTCAAACCAGCGGCGTGACCGGCGGCGACTTCACCGCGGTGGTTACACCCGCGCATCGCGGCGTGGATGTTACTTACGAAGTCGTGCTCACCGTGACCGATTCGGCCGGCACCACTCGAACGGTGATCAACACGCTTGCGCCGATCGTTGCCAACGTGACCCTGGCGACCAACGTATCGGGGTTGATTGTCGCGTGGGACGGCACGACCTTCGCGGCGAACTTTACCTTCGCTAGCATCGTCGGCCGCGAATGGTCGATCGGCGCCGACGCATCACAGGTTGTCGACGGGCAAACGTATCAGTTCCAAAGCTGGTCCGACGGCGGGGCGGCGATTCATCCCATCACAGTGCTCGCCAGCGATACCACCTTCACCGCAACATACGCCGATGTTACCCTGCCCGTCGTCACCGAGACGGCGTTCAATTACACGCTTCCCGCGCCGGCGGCGGCGCATTCGATTAGTCTGCGTTTTTCGGAAAATGTCGGCGCCAGCCTGGCGCTGTCCGATCTTGTCGTCGCCAATTCCACCACCAGCACCGTCATCTCATCTGGTGCTATGGCGTTGGTTTATGGCGTCGATAATCGTGCCACCATCACCTTCCCGGGCCTGCCCGGCGGGGTGCTGCCCGACGGTAATTACACCGCCACTTTAGCGGCCGGCACCGTGCTTGATGCGTTCGGAAATTCCAATGCCGACGCAACGGTGGTGCCGTTCTTCGTCCTGGCGGGTGATGTTGACCATAGCCGCAGCGTTAATCTGGATGATTTCACGGCGCTCGCGGCCAATTTCGGGTTGACCGGTCGAATCTTCTCGCAGGGCGACCTCAGCTACGACGGGTCTGTCAATCTGGACGACTTCACCATTCTGGCCGCAGCGTTTGGTACGTCGTTGCCGTTGCCGCGCGCGGCGCCGTTACCGACGGCATTGCCCGTAAAGTTCGCGGCGGTAAAGTTCGGCTCGATTGCAATAGCGTCATGGGCGGACCAGGTGCTGGGACAACCCGGCACCGATCTGCCGGTGTAACGGGACTGTGTAAGGTGACGGTGTAAGCCCGGTATCACAAAATATTGGGCAAGTTTCCATTGACAGCGGTGACCCCGCAAGGTGATTATGACACGTCGTCTATTTGGCTGTGCCACGTCGGCTCGTTTTAGTTTTGGGAGAATCCTTTCCATGTCATCCTCGTCGAAATCGATCGAATCGTTGCGCGCAAAAATTCTGGCCCAGGCGTCTAATGCGGTCGAGCCGCTGGAAGTGCGCCGGTTCCTGCACGCCGGTCACGAGCACGCGGCACACACCGACGATGCCGGCACCGCCCCCGCCGAGCACATGCCGCTTAGCGAATTCGTGCGCGAAAACCCGCAATTCGCCAGCGTGAATGTCTGGAATCCCTCAGTCTTTAACCCCACCAACAGCACCAATATCGAAGATTGGCTTTACGACCCGCACACCATCGAAGACGATCGCCCGGTGGCCATTGCGCCGGAAACGCCCGCCAATTCGGGCGGGCCCGAAGTCGTCCGCCTGCCCGATCTTGTTCCGCTCACCACCGGCGGCGCGTTGGTTCCCAGCATCGATAAAACAGAAATCCCCGGCCACAACCTGATGCGGTTCACCACCACCATCGGCAACCAGGGCATCGGCCCGGCGATTCTGCGTAGCAATCGCACCGGCACTCCGCCGGCGGGTTCGGGGCTTACGTCGTGGAGCAACCCAGACGGAACGCAAAACGTGCTTCAGGAGTTGTACGAATACAACGGCACGAACTTTACATTCTCCGGCTACCGCCAGGCGGGGCGGATGGTGTTTCACTCGGCTCACAACCACTTCCATCTCGAGGGCTATGCCAGCTACCGCCTGCTGACCAACGTCGGCGGACAGCCTGGGCCGGTTGCAGTCCGATCGGGCTTTGACGGCGCGCCCGCCGTCGGCGATAAAGTTGGATTTTGCCTGGTGAATATCGGCGCCAGCTTTACGATGACCAACGGGCAGTCGTCCACGACGCTTTCGGGCTACGACCCGGTTGGCTCGCAAAGTACGGCTTCCACCAACGGTCAGCCTCAGACCACTTGCGGGTTCCTGCAGGGCATTCACGTCGGGCATTCCGACGTCTACAGCTCCATCTACGACGGCCAATGGGTTGACGTCACCGGCGTACCCAACGGCAGCTACTTCCTCGAAGTGACGCTGGACGCGCAAAACGTCATTCAGGAAAGCGACGAAGCCAACAACACCGTTCTGGTGCCCTACACACTCAACACCACCGCCAACACCGGCGGCACGATCCTGCCGGATCAATACGAACCCAATAACAGTTTTGCCGAAGCAACTGATTTGGGCGTGCTGGGTGTTGAAAATCGGCCCACGCTAAGCATTCACATTTCCGGCGAGTCGGACTATTTCAAGTTCGTCGCCGCCAGTGCTGCGCCGGGCAACGTGCAGTTGCTGATCGCCGACCGTGATGTGAACCTGGCACTTTACGATAGCAATTTCACGCTCCTCGGTTCATCCTCGTCGGCGGCGACGGGGACCGGCGCCAATCCGGTCACCGAGACCATCAATTTCACCCCCGTTGCCGGAGCGACCTATTACGCCAAGGCAACCGGGTTCGGGAGCGACCTTAATCCCCAAACCAGTGCCATCAGCGGCAACTTTGCGTTTAAGGTCAACATTCTGCCCACCGTCAGCGCCGCCACCGCAGACAGTTCTGCCGCCGAAGCGGGGCTTGCCATCGGGCGGATTGATCTCGCCCGTAACGGGCCGACCTCCAGCGGGTTGAATATCGGCATCACCGTCGGCGGAACCGCGACGCGCGGCGTGGACTATGAAATTTATCACGACGACGTATTGATCACCGGCAACACCATTGGTATCGGCAACGAAGCGTCAGTGGCGCAGTTGCAGATTCGTCCGCTGGGCGATGCGCTGGTTGAAGCCACCGAAACCGTCACGATCGCGGTGAACACCGGCGCGGCGTATGTGGGGGGCGGCGGGGCCAACGGCACCGTAAACATCGCCGATATTCCCCCGCAGGTCGTCGCCAGCGAATTTAAGTTCGACACCGGCCCGCAGGGCGTGCAGTTCGATTTCTCGCTCGATGTTTCGGCCAGCCTGAGCCTGGCTGACTTGGTCGTACGCCCCGTCGGTGGCGATCCGGTGACGCTGGGCAGTGTGAGCTACGTTCCGGCCACCAACCGTGGCACTTTCTCGTTCGGTTCGATCCTGCCCGACGCGAATTACACCGCCACGCTTGCGGCGGCGGGCGTGACGCACGCCCAGGGCGCGGCTTTGCCGGCTGATTCGGTCGTCAGCTTCTTCGTGCTGGCCGGCGACGCAACCCGCGATCGCTCGGTCAACCTCGACGACTTCACCGCGTTGGCAGCGAACTTCGGCGGGCCGGGCACGTTCAGCTCGGGCGACTTCAACTACACCGGCGCGGTTAATCTCGACGACTTCACCATTCTCGCTGCACAGTTCGGGGCATTTTTGCCGGTGGCGCGATTGGTGAGTGCGCGGCCGACGTCCGACGAACCGGCAGCACTTGTGGCGACAGCGCTGCCGCCGCGCAGCGCGCTGTTTGGTTCGACTGTACCGATCGGTCGAATTTTTAATGAACTGGAAGAACGCAGCGTAGGCGGCCTTCCGGCTTAATGTCTGCAAATTGGTTGTCTGCGCACATTCATACCCTGTCGGCGCGAGTCGGCGGGGCTGGTTTTGCCGAATGAACTTAGCAAAATCGTCTCATTGGTCAGCCGCCGAGACCCGGCGGGCGTTTTGGAGAAGTCACACGATGTCACCGTCTTCGATGTCACGCCTCGTTCGCGCGTCGGTCGGTTCTGTTGAAATCCTCGAATCGCGCCGGCTGTTTCATGCCGCCATTGATCACGCTTTGCCAGCCGACGAAGCTGCCGCCGCCGCCGACCATCTCAGCGCCGCACAAGTGCTGAGGGCATTCCCGCAACTCGCCGGCCGCGATTTGTGGGACGCTTCGACCTTCAACCCCACCAACAGCAACAATCCGGACGAGTGGCTTTACGATCCGCACTTTGTTGAAGACGATCGCCCGGCGGCGGAGCATGTCGGGTTCAATCCCGACGTCGCCGAGCCGAGCATGCTGGTTGACGCTTTGCCCGATTTCGTCCCACTGCGCAACTGGGCCAGCGGGTCATTCAGTCCGTTCATCGACACGACTGAGAACCCCGGTCGGGTGCTGGTGAAGTTTGCCAACGCCATTGGCAATCAGGGCGCAGGCCCGGCGTCGCTTTTTTCGCAAAGCACCGGTACGCCGCCTGTCGGCAGCGGCATCAGTAGTTGGATTAACCCCGACGGCACGCAGAACGTGCTGCAGCGAATTTACTCTTATAACGGCAGCGCCTACTCCTTCAGCCGATACGCCCCCGGCGGGCGGTTCATTTACCACCCGGCCCACAGCCACTTTCACATGGAAGGCTACGCCGATTACCGATTGGTGCAGAACGTCGGCGGCCAGCCCGGCGCGCAAATTTTCCGAAACGACGGCACCGAGGCCGTCGGCGAAAAAGTCGGCTTCTGTCTGATCAATGTCAGCACGTTTACGTTGCCCGGTGGCCAGCCCAGCACGTCGCTTCCGGGCTACAACGCCAGCGGCCAGCCGAGCCCCGGCTGTGGCTTTCAGCAGGGCGTGAGCGTCGGCCGCGCCGATGTTTACGGCAGCGACTATGACGGTCAATGGATTGACGTCACCGGCGTACCAAACGGCAATTACTTTATTGCCGTGACCGCCGACGCGCGAGACGCCGTCGAAGAATCCGACGAAACCAACAACACGATGTACGTGTCGTTCAACCTGAACGTAAACCCACCGACCGGCGGCATCCCGCTCGACCGCTTCGACCAAACCGCCAACGGTGGCCCGAACAACACCTTCGCAACCGCCACCAACCTCGGTGAGCTCGGCGTGACAACTGAAGCAGGCCTGACCGCACACGCAGGCGTCGATTTTGATTACTTTAAGTTCACTGCGACTTCCAGCGGCCTGTACAACGTCCAGTTGGCCTTCACCAACGGCAACATGGATTTGTACGTTTATGATTCCAATGAAAACCTGCTGGAGCAGTCCACAAGCGACCCGGTTTCATCCGGCTCGCAATTGCTCGAAACCACGCCTGTCAACTTTACCGCCGGGCAGAATTATTATGTGCTCGCTCGCGGGGGCTTGATTTCCGGTGCCAGCGGTAGCGGAATGAGCAACAATTACGCGCTGCGCACGTTCGTTCTGCCGACCGTTACGCCCAGCACGCCAGACGCCTCCGCCGGCGAAGTCGGCCTTGAGTCGGGCATCATTCGGGTCGCCCGCAACGGCCCGGACGCACAGCCGGTCAATGTGCTATTTACCCTCGGCGGCACCGCAACGCGCGGCGTGGATTACAATCTGTACCTTGACGACGTACTCCTGCCCGTTGGCACGAATCAGGTCGCCATCAGCACCGATACCTCGGGGTCGAACCTACAAGTCCGACCGATTGCCGACGCGCTGATCGAATCGTCTGAAACCGTCACCATCACTGCCCAAGCGAGCAGCGCGTATGTGCTGGGGTCGGGTGGCACGCAGACCGTCACCCTAGCCGATATTCCGCCGGTGGTTTTGGCTTCGGCGTTTGCCTTCGAAACGGCGCAGTCGCTTTCGTTTGATTTTTCTCTCAACGTCCGCGCCTCTTTGGGGTTGGATGATCTGCTGGTCATCAACACCCTGACCAGCCAATCGGTAGCGGTGGCGTCATTCTCGTACGACGACGTGCTGAACCGCGTGCGGTTTAACTTCGAATCGTTGCTGGCCGATGGTCGGTATCGCGCTACGCTGGCGCCGTCGGGCGTCACCCATGCTGCCGGCGCTCCGCTGGCAGAGCCAACTGTGGTCGATTTCTTTGTCCTCAGCGCCGACGCGAACCATGACGCGTCGGTCAATCTCGATGACTTCACCGCGTTGGCGGCCAGCTTCGGCCTGGCCGGCACGTTTGCGCAGGGCGACTTCGATTACAACGGCACCGTAGACCTTGACGATTTCACCGTGTTGGCGGCGCAGTTCGGGACCACCCTGCCGCTCGCGCGGCCGTCGGCGGGGTTGGGCATGGGGCTGGTCAATGGCTTGGGAATGACTGCTTCGGCCGGCCTGTTCTCGACGACCCGAATTGTGTCACTGGCGTCCGAATTGGGCATCTAAGGTTTTGAGGTAAGCTCAGGTAAACTGGGCGGTCTATTCCGGCGCATGGAGCCGCTACTCAGGGTCGCTCGCCGGGGCGGATTGCGCCGCCGGATTTTGGTTGTCGCGTCGTCGATTGCGGAATAAACTACAACATTGGTCGAACCTCGGCGGTGGAACTGCTGTATTGTTCACAGAACTCGGGGTACCTGGAGGCGTGAATGTCGGTGCGCAAAGTTACTTCTAAATCAGCTATCGTTGAATCACTTGAAACCCGCAACCTCCTCACCGCCGCCGCCAATGCGGTGGTGGCTGAATTTAAAACGGAGCAAGTCAGCTTCGAAGGGCAAAACGCCTCGGCCATTTCCGGTCAATGGATCGTTCAACTCGGCGGTTACGACGGCACTGCGGGAAGCCAGTTGAAGAAAGCGCGCCGTTTGCTAATCGCCGAAGATCCAAACGCGTTCGTGCGCATGTATCTGGTTGCCGACGGATTGTTCAGCGTTCGGGTTCCCTCGACGTCGACGGTGAAAGAGCAATACGCAGCGCTGAAAAACGTGCCCGGATTTATGAGTGCCGAGCCGGATTGGGTTCACCACAGCGATGCCACGCCGAACGATCCGAGTTTCTCATCGCTCAACGGGCTAAATCAGGGAAACGATCAGGACATCGACGCGCCCGAAGCTTGGAATCTCACCACGGGTTCAACAACCCAGGTTGTGGGAATCATTGATTCGGGGGTTGATTACAACCATGTTGACCTTGCCCAGAACATCTTCCTCAACCAGGCCGAAATTCCTGGCACGCGATTAGCGAATCTCACCGATATCGACGCCGACGGATTGATCACGTTTCGCGACTTAAACAATGCCGCCAATCAAGGCGTGGGCAAGATTCAGGATCAGAACGGCGATGGCCGAATTAGCGGCGTTGACGTACGCGCCACCTTGAACCGGACGGCCGGCGTGGACAACGGCACCGGCGGATGGGCCGATGCGTCCGACACCGACCTCAACGGCTTCGCCGATGACCTGGTGGGCTGGAACTTCCTTTCAAATAACAACGATCCGAATGACGTAACCGGCCACGGAAGCCACGTCGCCGGCACGGTGGGGGCGGTCGGGAACAACTCGCTGGGCGTCGTCGGGGTGAACTGGAAGGTTCGAATACTGCCGCTCAAGACCGGCGGGCTGACGGCAGGCGATAATTCCATCAGCACTTCTGCAGCCACGGCCGCGCTGAACTACTCCGTGCTGATGAAAAATCGAGGCAATGCGGTCCGTGTCACGAACAATAGTTGGGGCGGCGGGGGCGTGAGCGGGACGCTGCAAACTGCGATTCAAGGCAATTCGAACAACGACATTCTCTTCGTGGCAGCCGCCGGCAACGACGGCACGAACAATGATTCGACCCCGCACTATCCTTCCAATTATGCCATTCCCAACGTGGTTTCGGTGGCCAACCTGACGTCAACCGGCGCTCGCAATGGCGGCAGCAACTTCGGCGCCGCTTCGGTCGACTTGGGCGCGCCGGGAACCAACATTCTCAGCACGACCGGCGGCGGGTATCAGTTCTTCACCGGCACGTCGATGGCTTCGCCGCACGTTGCCGGTGTGGCGGCGCTGATGTTGAGCCTTTCACCCGGCCTTACTATTGCACAAATGAAGACGGCCCTGTTCACGACGGTCGATCCGCTGGCATCGTTAGCAGGCATCACCGTGACCGGCGGGCGCGTGAATGCGGCGGCAGCGGTTGCTTCGGTCGTGGGCTTCCCTTCATCGCCGAGCGCGCCGGATCTGGCCGTCGGATCGGATACGGGGTTTTCGACCGTCGACAATGTAACTAATGACACCACGCCGACCTTCTCCGGCACCGCCGGCGCCAACGTCACGGTAAGATTGTTTGCCGACAATGTCGAAGTCGGCTCCGTCGTTGCCGGTGGAGATGGTAGCTGGGCCATTACCACGACCCCCTTCGCGACGAATGGCTTGAAGGTCATCACGGCAACAGCAACCAACGCCACCGGCACCAGCGCCGCCGGCCAGCCCCTGAGCATCACCATCGATACCGTGGTTCCCGGCGCCGGCAGCGGCGCGTTTTCGGTCAGCACCTCGCCGCACCGAACCACGTTTAACTTTACCGAAGACCTAATCACGCAATTCACTTTGGCGAACGCCACCGTTACCAACGTCACCACCAGTACGGTCGTGCCGAGCGGCGACATGTCGTTCACTTACAACCCGACGGGGAACCTGGTGGCGTTGCTTTTCCCCGGTCTGGCTGACGGTCGGGTAACCAGCGGGAAGTACGCAGTGTCGATCCAGGCCAGCGACGCCGCGGGCAACACGATGGCTGTCCCGTATCAGTACGTCTTTTACTTCCTGGGCGGCGACTCCGACAACGACCGCGACGTCGACTTAAATGATTTCACGCGCCTCGCATCCAACTTCGGGGCTTCGCCGCGCACCTTCTCGCAAGGCGATTTCTCCTATGACGGCAGCGTTAACCTCGACGATTTCACCATCCTTGCGAGCAACTTCGGCCGGGTAATTCCCGCAGCAGACCTGCCTCGGGCCGCGGCCGGCCCGTCCGGCGGGGTGTTCTCAAATTCGCAGGTCATCGACGCGGTGAGCGAAGACGTGCTGGGCGTCGCCGC
>CAZXLA010000034.1:0-15858 GCA_964641895.1 uncultured Tepidisphaeraceae bacterium | reverse complement strand
TCTCAAATTCGCAGGTCATCGACGCGGTGAGCGAAGACGTGCTGGGCGTCGCCGCCGAACCAGTCTGACCATCGTTTGGCATGAGTCACGGGGCAAAATAATCCCCCTGTGCGGCCGGTATTTGGAAGCGTGGGGGGATTTTCGTCGTCTCGGAAGCATTCACCGAATTCAGTGAATTTCTTTTGACTCCGATGCTGTTTCGGGCGAAATATTCAATTCCGGGTGGCGTCCTATCCGGGTGCAGGTGAGTGGCCGAATTGCCGGTTTTGTCGGTGGCAGGTCTCGTCGAAAAAAGAAGTTATAATCGTTCAGAGGAGAATTCCATGCGTTCGCTGCAAACTGTTGTTCGGGGATTGGTCACCAAGCGTCGTTCGAGCCTTGGAAATGCACCCCCGATGGTCGAGGCTTGCGAGTCGCGCCAGCATTTGACAGGCACCATTAGCTTCGTTGATGTTGCGATTGATTCCGCCGCCAAGGCCGCCGACCCTACCCTCAACAATCTTCGCACGCTGGATGTGCGGCTGACCGTCACGAGCGGTGATGACTGGCTTGCTTCCGACTTGCGGCTTAGCTTGACCGCCGGCTCGTTCTACAACAGCGCCGGAAACGTGCCGGTGATTAGTGACTGGAGCGCGAATCCGCAGCAACGGTTTGATACATGGGTCGGCGGGCCGGGTTTTTCTCAGCCGACGGTGCTGGGGCGTAAAGAAGGCAGCGGGGCGGCAATATTCAGCGCCAGCGAAGTCAACGTGGCGTTTGGCGATCTTTCCAACACCGGCGGCTCCACGTTCACGGTCGCGCGGCTCACCATGACGCAGGATGCCGTCGGCACGCTGAATGGCACGTTCTTTACGCTTGTGGCGCCGTCGTCATCGGTGCCGTTTACGAGGAACATCACCGCCGCAACCCCCGCCGCAACCACAATCAAAGGCTGGGTTTTTAACGACATCGACGCCGATGGCGTGCAGGATACGAACGAAAGCCGCCTTTCGGGGTGGCAGGCATACATCGACGGCAATAACAACGGCAGGCTTGATACGGGCGAGAAGTCGGTCAAGACCAATTCCAGCGGTAACTACACTTTCGGCGAACTCAACCCCGGCACCTACCGCGTGCGGCTCACGCTCAAAGCCGACTTCAGGCGCACCGCGCCCACGGCCGGTTCGTTCAACGTCGCGCTCACCACGGGTGTAACCGCCGACCGCAAGGTGTTCGGCGTAACCCAGCGCGGGCTTATCAGCGGGTCGGTCTTCAACGATGCCGATAACGATCGCACCAAGGATTCCGGCGAAGCAGGCTTGTCCGGCTGGCGCGTTTATATCGATCGCGATAACGACAGCAAGTTCGATTCCAACGAAACCAGTGTCCGCAGTGGAACCGATGGAAGCTGGAAGTTCAACGACCTCGGCGCCGGCACTTACAACGTGCGAATTGTGCAGGTCACGGGTTTCAGCCGAACAACTCCGACGAGCGGTGTCTTCTCCGTCGTGGTGGCAAACGGCTCCGAAAAGACGGGCAATCTCTTCGGCCAACGTGCGGTGTAGCGTTTGCGTGTGGAATATCAGGTTCCATAGAGGCCGGGGCCGGATCGTTGGCGATCGTGCTCCGGCATTCTGTTGGACAGGGTGTAGAATAATTGCGACGGGGACAACATGAGAACCGCGCGCATGTCTCGAAATCAATACAAGTTAGCCTTTGAACACCTCGAGCTTCGTCTGCTCTGGTCGGCGTCGCAGGTGATCGGAGTTCAGTCGGCGGCGCTGGATCAGCCACGCATCAACGCTTACCTGTCGCGCACGCCCACCGGCGACCCGCTCACTGACTCTTTCGGCTTCGATTTTTTTAACATCGATGCGTTTTTCGACACCGGCGCCAGCGGCGTGCTGCTCAGCGCCAGCACTTCGGATTTTTTAGGGGTAAACAATGCCACGTTCGCCGGGAGCGATGTCATCTTCAGCGACGTCGGCGTCGGCGGCAGCGATGATTTCCTGGTCTCCGAACAGCTCTATCTGCACCTGGCAAAGTATCACCCGAACGCGCAGGTGGACGACTTGGATTTTTACGACATCGCCTACCCGCAGCAGATCGGCCCGGTGCGCGCGCAGATGGGTCCGATCGCAGAAAATCCCAATCCGTTATTGGAAGGGCTTGACGTCATCGGCATGCCCGCGATGGCGGGCAAGGTCATCGTGATGGATCCCAAGCCCGTCGACAGCTTTGCCGACACGATGCGCACCTACGTCTACAACCCCGGAACCGCATTTGATCCGGCTCACGCGAACGACGAACCGGGCATTCCTTCGACGAATGTTCAAATCCCGTTGTCGTATGTGAACTTCGACAGTTTCACCACTGTCACGCCCGCCGGCGCGCCGGGGCCGACGCTGCGCAATAACCCGTTCATCGGACGCAACCCCTTCGTGCCCGGCGACACGCACGCGCAGCCGCTTAGCAGCTATAACGGGCAGACGTCGAGCGGCAACTGGCTGCTCGACACCGGCGCGGCGGCATCCATTATCTCGCAGGCTCGGGCCGCGGAACTGGGCGTCACTTATGCGCCGGGTAGTTATGGCTCAGATAATCCACAACTGCTGGGCATCGCGCCAGGCACGCAAACGTTTTCGCTGACCATCGGCGGCATCGGCGGAACGATCCAGCTCATGGGCTTCTTTATGGAGTCGCTGCTGCTGCCCACCACCGACGGCCAGGGGCTTGAATACGTCGGCGCGCCGGTGCTCATCGGCGACATTACCCTGTTCGATCCCGGCACCAATCAGCCCTACACGCTGGATGGCATTTTCGGAATGAATTATTTGGTGGCGTCGGCAAACATCGAAGACGGCGGGATATTTCCCATTCCGGTTGATCTGACGATCGGTGCCTACGACTGGATCACCTTCGATGAACCCAACGGCATCCTGGGCCTGCAACTTCGCGATGCCGTCCCCGCGCCCGCAGTCACCGATCATCTCTTCGAGCACGATGCATCGCCCAACGCGTTCTATTTTCAGTTCAGCCGCAATGTGAGCGCATCGCTGTCATTGAGCGATCTGCAGGTGCAGAACCTGACGACGGGCCAGACGATCGCATCGGCGCAGATGTCGCTGGCGTTCGATCCATCGCTCAACACCGCCACGCTGAATTTTCCCGGCGTCGTCAACGCCAACGGCATCCTCCCCGACGGCAACTATCGGGTGCGCGTCGTGGCGGCGGGGGTGGAAGATCAGTTCGGAATTCCGATGGCCGGCGACGCCGTGCTGGATTTCTTTTCGCTCGCCGGTGATGCCGACCGCGACCGCGCGGTGGATCTCGACGACTTTACCAGCCTCGCGGCGAACTTCGGGCAGCAGGATCGAATCTGGGCTCAGGGCGATTTCACCCTCGACGGCTCAGCGAGCCTCGATGATTTCACCATCCTTGCCAGCAACTTTGGCAAAAATCTTCCTCCGCCCCCACCGGCATCGGGTCGAGCAGCGCTATTGGCCGCAGCGCCCGGTGTGCGATCGCCATTCGCCGTCGGTTCGCTGCTCGCGCGCCTGCTCGAACTTGAAGATGAATTTCCCTTGTAGAGACGGAGAATTTGCATGCACTGCAGCGAGCAACTGGAAGCACGTCGCCTCATGGCCTTCACCACGTCTATCGCCGGTGGGGTGCTCACCGTGACGAGCGGCAACACCGCGGTGAATTTATCGCTCGCGGCCGACCTCGGCAGCCTGCGCATCACCGACTCCAACGATGCCAGCACCAGTGTCATTCTGTTGACGCAGTTCAACACCGTATCAGTCGTCGGTGGGAACGGGAACGATCGCATCGTCCCGGCTATCGATGGGTTAGCCTTCACCGTCAACGGCGGCGCGGGCAACGATACGCTGGTGGCTTCATCTGGCACGAATGATATTCGCGGCGGCACCGGCACCGACACCGTAGACTTCTCCTCCGGCAGCGCGGCGCTCATCATTACCCTTGATGACACCGCCAACGATACGGCCTTTGGCGCCGCATCAAAAAATGTGCGCTCCGATATCGAAAACGTCATCGGCGGCGGGGGCAACGACAGCATCACCGGGACGCAATTCGCCAATGTGCTGCAGGGCGGCGGGGGCAAAGATACGCTGGTGGGCGCCCAGGGGAACGACACGCTTTCCGGTGGTAATAAGAATGATTCGCTGGTCGGCCAACGCGGGGCCGACTTTCTGGTGGGCGGGGCCGGCACACTTGATATCGTCAGCTACGAAGAAAAGCGCGAGCCGGTCAGCATCACCATCGACGATCTTGCCAACGACGGCGTCGAGGCCGAAAGCGATAACATCGCCGCCACCGCTGAAGGCTTTGTCGGAGGGATCGGCAACGACAGCATCATCGGCAGCGGCAAGCCCAATCTGATCTTTGGCGGCGCCGGCGACGACACCCTGCGCGGGGGAAGCGGCAACGACAGCATCACCGGCGGCGCGGGGCTGGATTCCATTCTCGGCGAATCGGGCAACGACCAGCTCTTTGGGCTTGACGGCCAGATCGATACGCTAAGCGGCGGCAGCGGCACCGATTCTGCCAGCAGCGACAGTAACGACGTTATCATCGCCATCCCGTAAGGTCCTCCGCATTTTCGCAATGGCGCTTCTGAAGTTTGTAGCGCCCGCCGGCGCACGACTTGGCCTGAGAGCCAAGATCGTGGCACCCCGCTCGCTTCTGCTGTTCTCAAGTACGATGAGCCTCACACCGGCACTTGACTCTTCATTCCAGTGTGCATATATTCGTTTAATCGAATATGCGAACAGCCGCATTAAAACTCGCCGCGTCACACCCGGCCGATCAGCTTTTCGCCGCCGTGGCCGATGCGACTCGGCTGCGCATCCTTGCGCTGTTGCGCGGGGGGGAGTTGTGCGTGTGCGACTTGGTCGAGGTCTTGCGCCTCCCCCAGCCCAAGGTATCGCGCCATTTAAGTGTGCTGCGTGACGCGGGCCTGGTCGAACAGCGCATCGAATTGAACTGGCGGCACTATAGCCTGACCATGCCCAGGACCGCACTGCATCGCAAGCTGCTCGAGTGCGTGGCGTGCTGCACGGAATGCGTGCCGCAGGTGCGGTCGGACCAGAATCGCCTGGACCAGCGCGCCCCCTGCTGTACGCCGGCGCAATCTTTTTTGAACGTCAAGTTGGCAAAGAGGTGAACGATCATGGCTTCCCGGCAAAACATTCTCGTTTTGTGCACCGGCAACTCCTGCCGAAGTCAGATGGCGGAGGGCTTTGTGCGTAAGTATCACGGCGACCAGTTTAACGTCCACTCGGCCGGCACGTCGCCGAAGGATGAGGTTCACCCGTTGGCGGTCGAGGCGATGAATGAAGTGGGCGTCGATATCGCAACCCACCGCCCGAAAGATCTCACCGCGTTTCTGGGCAAGTTGCCGCTGACGCATCTGCTGATCGTCTGCGACCGGGCGAATGAGAGCTGCCCGCGGGTGTGGCCGGGCAGCCTGTCGCGAACGTTTATGCCGTTCGACGACCCGGCCCATGCCACCGGCAGTGATGAAGAAATAATGCAGATGTTCCGCCGTGTACGCGATGAAATTGATATCGCGATGAACGCATGGCGGCCGCCCGCTTCGAAGTAAACAATCAAATTGGAGCAAAATGATGGCCTCTGAAACAATTACAACAATCGTTAAAGAAAAATATGGCGAGACCGCTTTGGCGGGTCTTTCGAGCGATAATGCGGGTGTGCGGGCTGTCGCCGAGGCGTTCGGCTACACCGCCGACGAACTGGCTGGCATTCCCGCCGAAGCGAACATGGGCCTTTCGTGCGGCAACCCCATCGCTACGGCCAACTTGCGCGCCGGTGAAACGGTGGTTGACTTAGGCTGCGGCGGGGGGCTGGACGTGTTCTTGGCGGCGAAAAAAGTCGGCCCGGCGGGTAAGGCCATCGGCATCGACATGACGCCGGAGATGATCGCACTGGCTCGCAAGAACGCACAGAAGGGCGGCGCTGACGGCAAGCCCTATGCCAATGTCGAGTTTCACCAGAGCACGATCGACAGGATTCCACTGCCGGATGCGTCGGTCGACGTCATCATCTCCAATTGCGTGATCAACCTCGCCCCCGACAAACATGCGGTGTTCGCCGAGATGTTTCGCGCGCTTAAGCCCGGCGGGCGCGTGGCGGTGAGCGATATCGCGCTGAAGAAGCCGCTTCCGCCAGAAATGGAGCAGGACATCGCAGCCTACGTCGGCTGTATCGCCGGCGCGATTCAGATTGACGATTATCAAGCCGGGCTGAAGCGAGCCGGCTTTTCGCATGTTGCGGTGGTTGATGCCAGCGCCGACTTAAATGCCTATGCGTTAGTCGAAGGCCAGGCCGGCTGCTGCTCGCCCGCCATGAGCGCGCCATCGCCCGTCGCCGCCGTGGCCTGTTGCGGGGGAGACAAGAAAGTGTCGCTGTCGATCGGCAGCGGGTGCTGCTCGTCGTCGCCGGCAACGGCGGTGCATGAGGGGCTTTCGAAGACGCTCAGCAGGTACGACGTGAATGAGTTCGCCGCGAGCGTGAAAGTGTTTGCAGTCAAACCGTGAAGCTTTAGCATGCGAAGGATGAAACTTGCTTCGGGTGTTTATCTGCTTGCGATCCTATGCGCCGGCTGTGCGTCGGTCCGACCGGAAAATCTGATCTCTGCGGACAAGATTCGTAACGACATCGCGTTTCTTTCTGATGATCGCTTTCAGGGCCGCTCGTGCCGAAGCGATGAAGCACGTCAGGTGGCCGCCTACCTTGCCGATCGTTTCAAAGCCGCCGGGCTTGTGCCGGTCGCCGGTGGCGACGGCTATTTTCACGCGGTGCAGGATGCAAAAATGGCGCCCAACGTCGTCGGCATGCGCCGGGGCCGTGGCGGCGATTACGTCATCGTCTCGGCCCACTACGACCACCTTCCTCCGAAGAAACAAGGCGATGATCGCATCTACAACGGCGCCGACGACAACGCGTCGGGCGTCGCTGCGGTGCTGGCGATTGCTGATGCGCTGCATCGGGGGCGCGTGAAGTGCGATGCGTCGATCGTCTTCATCGCGTTCACGGGTGAAGAGGCGGGTTTGCGCGGTTCGCGCTTCATGGCCGGGCAGCCGCCGTTCCCGCTAGCACGGGTTCGCGGCATGTTCAATATGGACATGATCAGCCGCGGTGAGGACGACCTGATTTTTGTCGACGGCGGCAAGGATGCCGATGCGCTGCGCAATATTCTTCGCAAAGAAAACGCCCGCGGAAAGATCGGCCTTCGCATTCACTTTGACGAGCATCCCGACTGGCTCATGCGTTCGGACCAAGGCCCGTTCATCTACCGCAGGGTGCCGGCGGTGCTGTTCAGTGTGGAAGATCACCCGGATTATCACCAAGTGACCGACGAAGTGACCCGCATCTTGCCGCAACTCGCGCAGCGCGTAACGAAGCTGGTGTTGCTGGCAGCGGTCGATCTGGCTAACACCGCGCCGGCAAGTACGCAGCCGAGCAGGCCCGCGGCGAAAGGCGACGCTGCAGGAGGATGACATTTGTCGGGGGTCGTGGTTATTCTGCCCGTCATGCCGGAACCAAACCTTCACGAACTCCTCGCCGTCGCCACAGAAGCCGCCTACGTCGCCGGCCGGCGCACGCTGAGTTACTTCAACACCGGCGTGGCGGTGGATATCAAGCAGGATGACACGCCCGTCACAATCGCCGACCGCGAGGCCGAGCAGATCGTTCGATCCATTCTCGCGAAGTATTTCCCCTCGCACACGATCGTCGGTGAAGAGCAGGGCGAGTCGGTCGGCGACCCGGATTACAAGTGGTACGTTGATCCGATCGACGGCACCAAGAGTTTCATTCACGGCATACCGCTCTATTCCGTGCTGATCGGCTGTGAGATTCGCGGGCGGGTTGATGTGGGTGTGATCTATCTCCCCGCGCTCGATGAGATGATCGCCGCCGCCCACGGCCTGGGCTGCTCGTGGAACGGCCGGCGCGCCAAAGTCTCGTCAACCGACACGCTGCAGCAGGCCATGCTGCTGTGCACCGATCTTCGCATGGCCCGCGATCGCAGCGGCGCTTATGACCGTCTTGAAAAAATCACCAAACTCCAGCGCTGCGCCTACGACGCTTACGGTTATGCGCTGGTGGCGACGGGGCGCGCCGATGTCATCATCGATCCAGTGATGAACGACTGGGATTGCGGCCCGCTGCCCGTCATCTTCCGCGAGGCCGGCGGGCGGTTTTCGAATTGGAAAGGCGAAGAGACCATTCACGGCGGCGACGCCGTCGCCACCAATGGCCGCCTTCATCACGACACACTCAAAATTCTTCAGGAGCCCTGATCGTTCCGCTGCGCGGTTCCCCACACCAGCGGCGTGGTGGGCGTAACGAAGGGCCGTCCCACCGCCAGACGGGTTGCCCGCATCGGCGCAACCTGCTCCGCACGCGCCGCATCGCCCTCTCGTGGTGCAGCTTGAATTCCTTGCACTCCGGCAGAAGATGACTGCCTGAAATGATCTCCAGCGAATGCGGGCCAGTGACGTGGAGTTTTTGCAATGTCGGAATTGGGTCAATCCAAAAAGCCAACTGATTTCGAAACGGTTGAAACAGCGCCGCCTGAAGTTTCGCTGCGTTACAAACTCGTCATCGCCTACCGTGGCACCGCGTATCACGGCTGGCAAACGCAAAGCACGCCGCCCTCATGGAAAGGCGCGGTTGCCGCCGCCGGCGCGGGTATTCCCACGGTGCAGCAAACGGTGCAGCGGGCGCTCGCATCGATCGTCTGTCACCCCGTGGCACTGGCGGGTTCCAGTCGCACCGACGCCGGCGTTCACGCCCGCGGCCAGGTCGCCCATTTTGATACCACCGCCCTCCAAATCCCTTCGGAAAATCTTCGCATGGCCGTGAACGCGCGGCTGCCGACCGATATCCTGATCCGTTCGATCGAACCCATTTCACCTGCGTTTGACGCTGTTTTCTCGACGCTGCGCAAGCGTTACGAGTATATTATCTGGAACGAGCTGGACCGCCCGGTCTTCAACGCCGACCTCGCCTGGCACCGCTGGCAAACGCTCGACGTCGACGCCATGCGTTGCGCGGCTGAGGCGCTGGCTGGCACGCACGATTTCGCGAGCTTCGCCAAACCGGGCCACCGCCGCGAGCACACGGTCCGCAGTGTGACCACCATCGACGTGCGTCGAGACGCCGGGCAGATCATCGTCGCCATCGAAGGAACGGGCTTTTTATGGCAGATGGTGCGCATTATCGTCGGCACGCTGGTGGAAGTCGGCATGGGCCGAACCCACGCGGACGAAATCCCCCCCATGCTCCAAGCGAAAGACCGCCGCGCCGCCGGCCCGACAGCGCCGGCGCATGGGCTGTATTTGCATGAAATCTGGAGTCGGGATGAGCATGAATCCTGACTTGCGATCCTGGTCTGACCTGACACCCTATGTTAGACCCATTCGTTGCTGCCTCCCAACGCATTCACCTTCATTTCATGATCGGTCGGCTAGCTTCGTTTCCTCCGTCGGTTCCAAGCGGAACCGGGTGAGTTCGATATTTTTATTTTTGAAGGAGCAAGTTATGAGGCAAAGAAATAGTCTGGTCACCGTGGCCGCTCTGGCGATGTCTGCGATGGGCGTAATCGCGTATGCTGGCGAGGGAGCGGAAGAGAAGATCGATCTTGATAAAGCGCCACCGGCTGTTCAGGCGGCGGTGAAAGAGGCGATCGGCGCGGGCAAGATGGAAATGCTGATCAAGGAAACCGAGGAAGGGAAAACTGTATTCGAGGCTGAATTTGAGGTCGGTGAAGTTGACCACTCCGTCAAAGTGAGTGAGTCAGGCGAGGTTATCGAGGAAGAAATGGAAGTTGAATTGAAGGCCGTTCCGCAGGCCGTGGTCGCCGCCGTAAAGAGCAAGTACGCCGCGGCCGAGATTGAGGACATCTATCGCGTCACCGCGGGTGGGAACACGTCATTCGAGCTAAGCATTGAAGTCGGCAAAGCTGAGCGCCACCTGAAGGTTGATGCCTCCGGCAAGATCGTCGAAGATGTGGCTGAAAACGAAAAGGGCGACGACGACGGCGACGACGATGAAAAGAACGAAAAGGAATGAACGAACTACGGATGCCCAATTGACCGCGCACCGGGGCGGCGTGGCCCGCTCCGACGCTGTTCTTACCAGACATCATTCGACCGGCGCTCGATGCATCCGGTCGGTGCAGTTCTGCCCACTGCCCGCCGCCCTTGTGTCAGCTTGGAATTCAAAGTGGACCCCAGCGTGAATCCAAGCACGACCCACAGTCGATCCCGGACTCCGCTCAATCTCCGTAATGCGACCTTTCCGCGCCTAGGCGCGCTTGTTGTGCTGTTAACCGCTGCGGTGGTGTTGCGCATTGCCGCGATGATATGGGTACCGCTGATTCCTGAAGAAGCATATTACTGGATGTACTCGCAGCACGCCGAGCTGAGCTATTACGATCACCCGCCGATGGTCGCGTGGGTGATCAAATCAGGCACGACACTTTTCGGCAATACCGAATTCGGGGTTCGAAGTGTCGGTCACATGCTGATGCTCGCATCAAGTGTCGTTATCTACCGCATCGGTCGGACGTGGTTCGGGCGAACAGAGGGACTTCTCGCCGCGTTGGCCCTGCAGATATTGCCGCTCTATTTCTGCACCGGTTTCATCGCCACGATGGACTCGCCTCTCGTCTTTTTCTGGCTGGTGTGCATGCTCGGTGTGACACACGCTCTGAAGAACAACAGCCCCATCGGATGGTATGTGGCAGGCTTCGGTCTGGGCGGGGCCATGCTCAGTAAATATACCGGTGTAGCGCTGGGCGGCGGGGCGTTGGCGATGGTCGTGCTGCATCGCCCGTGGCGTCGGCATTTGTGGAGCGTGCATCCTTACCTCGCGGTGCTGCTCGCTGGCGCGATGTTCAGCCCCGTCGTTATTTGGAACGCACACCACGACTGGGCGAGCTTTCGCTTTCAATTCATCGACCGGTTCGAAGGTCACACGCTGAACTTGCGCGACCCGGCGGTATTCATTTTTTTCCAGCTTTTGGTTCTCACCCCCGTCGTGTTCGCGCTGCTGCTGCTGTTGCCGGGGTATTTGGCGCGACGACTGCGTCGAATTCTGGTGCCGCGGTGGCTTTTCAGCCTGGCGTTCAGCCTGCCGATGCTGCTGGTCATGGTACAGAAATCATTCCACAGCGAAGTGCACATAAACTGGACGCTCCCGCTTTTCCTCAGCCTGCTCCCGGCCTTGGCTCGACTTTCGCGCGTTCGCCTGCGGCAAGCGCGCCGCAGGCTTGCCTTCCGCCCGGCAGCGCCTTTGCTCTGGACGGCGAACATCTGCCTGGTGATCAACATCCTCACGGGGTTTTACCTTCTGTTCGTGCAACCGCGCACGGGATGGCTGCAGGCGTTCGGCCCGTGGCGCGAGCTGGCGGCCATGGTGGAAACACTGGAGGACGAAGTTGCCGCCACCACCGGCCAAGAGCCGCTGATAATCGCCGAGGGAAAGTACCGACTCGCCAGCGTGCTCGCCTTTTACCGAACACCCCTTGAATCTGATTCGCGCGCCAGCGACTACACCAGCTCCGAGTGGATGATCAGCGGCGAAGGGCTGGGCTACGAGTATTGGATGTCGCGGAAGGATTGGGTCGGCCGGACTTGCGTGGTGGTCTACGACGACCCGCTTGCCCGGCCCGACCGCCGGGGGTTTCCATCGCTGAAGCTCACCAACGTCCGCTCGATTTCGTTCGGCCACCGCCAATACTCCGCGGCAATCTGTATCGATCCGCTGCGCGATCTGGCGTCGACGCAGTGAATCAATCTTCGCTCAAATTTCCCCCTCCCTGAGTACATGGAGGAAGAGAATCCGGACTGTGGTTTACGGCTCTTCGCACCCGCGTTTTCGCTTGCAGCTCACAGGGCGGCGTGGGTCGCGGGCTCGATCACGGCGACCAGATCGTCAACCCTTGCTGCAATCGATCCATCAGCGACTTCATATAACCCATCGAATACGCCATGCCCGCGTGCCAGGGGGCGGCGCAGGAGAGCAGCGGGGTGTGGTCGGGGATCAGCACTCCGTCGAAGTTATTTTTGTTCAGGATGGTGAGCACGCGGGCCATGTCCAGGTCACCGTCGTCGATAAACGTCTCTTTGTAGTTGGGCACCACGCCGCGAACGTTGCGAAAGTGGACGTACGCGATCGCATTCCGCCGGCTGTGGCGGTCGACGGCGGCATAAATGTTCTCGCAGTTCTCGCCGCGGTCGGTCATTTCCGTCAGCGTGCCCAGGCAATATTCCAGCGCGTTGCTGCGATGTGGAAGAACATCAAGCAGGCGATCGTACATCGTTGGTTGATACACCAGCCGAGGGGTGCCGCGCACCGTGGGCAGCGGGGGATCATCCGGATGCGCCGCCAGCCGCACGCCCGCCTCGGCGGCGACAGGCACCATTTCTTTCATGAATGCCTCAAACCGCCGCCATAGTTCGTCGTGAGAAATCTGCCCGACGGCGGCCGGGCCGAGGTTTTCGCGCAGGCGCATGTTCCACACCATGCCTTCGGGCAGGGGCGTTTCGTCGATGAACCCATCAAGCCCGACACTGATCGCGTCGCCGCGCGCCCACTTGCCCTTCTGCCGGCCATAGACGCCGGCGAGCGAAAAGTTGTAGCCGATGACCGGAATGCCCGCCGCGCCGATGTCGCGCACCAGCGTCTTGAGATGGGCCATCTGCCTTTCGCGGCTTGGGCCGTCGAGCAGAATGTCGCTCCAGAAAGCGGGATCGAAGTTTTCCAGCGCGTGAAGCTTCAAACCATGCGATTCAATTTTCTCACGCAGACCTTGCAGCTCATCGCGCGTCCAGAGCGCGTTCGGATCGCCGGCCACGCCCCAGCCGTATTGATCGCCGGTGGGTTGATCGCCGCGCGCGTTGCCCGATTGGTCGCCTTGCTTGAAGTAGTCGGTGTAATGCACGACCAGGTGCGTCGCGCCGCATTGGCGGGCGAACTGCAGGTGATCGCTGTCGAGCTGATGGCGGTAGAGGCCGAAGCCGAGTTTCATGGCTGGTTCTTTCTGCCCAAGAATTTGCACGAAGAGAAAACGAATGGAAGAAAAGGCATCTCAACAAACCGATGCCGTAGTTTAAGAGAACTCATCGGTGAAAGAAATCTGTAGAAGCGATGGGCTTTCAAATTCGTGTTTCATTTGTGTTGATTCGTGGGCAGTCTTTCGTCGCGGCGCGGATTGTCGAGCGGATCGTCATGTTCCATCGCGATTGGCAGCGCGGCGGTGGGGGCCGGCCATGATCGTGGCTTCGCGGCGGGGGATGTTGTTGCGGTTTTTGTATCGATCGATGAACCAGTGCGGGTCGCGGCGGTATTCTTGGATCACCTGATGATTGCACGGCTGCCCGCACTCGGGGCAGGCGTGGCCGTCGGGAAGGCCGGTCAAAGAGTAGCCGCAGTGGATGCAGAACGGATCTCGGCGGAGGCGCAACGTGTGCCGCGCCGCCTGCGCCGCTGCGCCCAGCGGGAGCGCGACGGCCATCACCCAGAGTTTCCACCACCCGATCGTAATCTGCCAGAACACCGGCCAAAACCACGGCACCAACAACATCGTGGCGGCAAGCGCAATCGAAGGAATCCATAACAAATTTCGCCATCCCATGAATCGCAGCCGCTCGCGCCACGTCGGCAGGTACCAGCGCAGTTCAAGATCAGGCTTCAGTTGAAGATCGCTCGGTGAGCCGTGAGTACGCGGCGCGGGTTTGGCGTAGTTGGGCCGGGGGTCTTTCTCATCATCGGTTGGCGGATTGGCGGGGGCGTCGGCCACGGCGGAGATGATACCGTAACCTTGGATGCGGTTGGGGGTTGTCGGCGGGATGGTTGACAGGGCTTGACAATTCGCGCCGCGTTCGTCGAAAGAATTGTGATTTTATTAAGGATTTTGCGCGCGGAGCTTGAAAACGCGCGATTTCTCGTTATTTTTTGCAAACATCTCGATCGGATGTCGCGTTTTACGCGAGAAATCGATCGCGGCAAGAGGCACGCCGGTAGGGCTCTTGTGTCGAAGCGGATTCGACGCACGCCGGCGTGAGTCGACGGGGATTAATCCTCTCCCGTCGCTCGCCCTCCAAAGACGGATGGTCCGCGGCAAAAAACGCCTGCAAAGGCGGTCGCGCACCGAAAGGAGTCACTGCAATGGCCAAGGCCATGACAAAATCGGAAGTCGCCAACACGATGGTCGACATGCTCACCAAAGCCGGTCACACGTTCAGCAAGAAAGCCGTCGGCGCTTTCTTCGAAACGCAGGCCGCACTCGCGTACAAGCAGGCCAAAAATCAGTTCGTTCTCCCGGGCATCGGCAAACTTGTGCTGGTGAACCGAAAGGCGCGCAAGGGCCGCAACCCCGCCACCGGAGAAGAAATTCAGATCAAGGCCAAAACAGTCGTAAAATTCCGCGTGGCCAAGGCCGCGAAGGATGCGATCCTGGGCGTGAAGAAGTAAATCAGCTTCTTCTGTAAACTCTGCCAGCAAGCCCCGGATGACTTGAGCCATCCGGGGCTTGTTGTGTTAGTAGCTGATACCTGATAGCGGGGCGGCAAAAATGGTCGGCGCAAAAAAAGCCCTGCGCGGCGCGCAGGGCTTTCAAGAATTCTATCAGCTATCAGCTATCGGCTCTCCGCTCCGCTCTCTCCTCACCCAATCGCCGTCACATACGGGAGCAGGCTCATGTAGCGGGCGCGTTTGATGGCGGCGCCGATCATGCGCTGTTCCATCGCGGTGGCGCCGGTGCGCTTGCGGTTTTGAATCTTGCCGTTGCCGGTCATCATCTTTCGAAGGCTTTCGGTATCCTTGTAATCGATGTAAACAACCCCCGCGGCGCTGATGCGGGCGACCTTAATCTTGGGCTTGTTAAACGTCTGAAATTCGCGTTTTTCTTTGCGTTCTTCGCGTGCCATGGTTCGCTTTCTGCTATGGTAAAATCGAGCCGAGCACTATACCAATGTCACGCCAGTTCGCAACGCCCCCCGGTGTTGAATAACGAGGCGGCGGCAGTGGGGATGCTTGGATTATTTCCTAAGTCGCTATTGAAGCTGTAGTTAAAGGGTCGCCGGTGCACTGACGGGAGCCGACCCACTGCATTTAACGAGCGGCGAGCGTCAGCGACCCGCTTCCCGCAGCAAAGCAATTCGACCCAGGGCAATCGCATGTGCCCAGATTTACGAGCCGCGAGCGTCAGCGACCGGAGTAGTTCTGCGGGAATCGGTCGCAGTGCTGCTGGAATCGGGTCGCTTACGCTCGCCGCTCGTTACATGCGATTGCCCTGCAATTCGACCGGTCACTGACGCTCGCGGCTCGTCAATCGGGTGATGTGTGGATACGCCGGCGGTGGGCGCCGACGGTGCCGACTTGTCCTGCCGCCCTCGTCAATGTTATAATATGTGTCGTGATCGGCTCTGTCGGCCGATTAAATGCGCCGGCGGCGGCAACTTTCGCGACTGCGGCGCATTGGAGAATCGGGCAGACACATATTCTTAAGGAGCATTTTTCATGCGAAGTATCCTAATTTCCGGCGCGGCGATGATGGCGGTTTCGGCAGGCGCGTGGCTGTTTGCGGGCGGCGGGCAATGTGCTCAGTCGGCGGCGGCTTGCGATGCGGCCAAGGCAGCAAAAACCTCGCTCGTCAGCACCGACGCCAAGGCTTGTGATACGACCGTCGCCACCAAATCGGCTTCCTGCACCGCCGACAAAACCTCGCTCGTCAGCACCGACGCCAAGGCTTGTGATACGACCGTCAGCACCAAAGCGGCTTCCTGCACCGCCGACAAAACCTCGCTCGTCAGCACGGATGCC
>CAZXLA010000033.1:18531-27107 GCA_964641895.1 uncultured Tepidisphaeraceae bacterium | reverse complement strand
GGGCGGCGTAGACGGGGGTGGCGGCTTCGTTGATGTCCAGCGCGCTGACTTTGGTGGTCTTGCGGGCGCATCCCCCCAACGCGATTGCGAGCGTGCTCACGGCGATTAGGGCGATTGGACTCTTCACGGGTTGACTCTTCATGGGGCTCTCCTTGCCTGTAATTCAATAGGCTTGGCAACGCGGCCCTCCATGGCCGCTTGATTCAGCTTTGATGAATTATCGGACGCTATGCCCGACACACTTCAACAAATTCGCAAGATTTTCGGCCCGGGCTGTTGATCGGGCGGCAATCGCTATCATCGGAGGCGTGATCGCCTTCCTCTGTGTCATGCTGGTTTCGGGCGCGGTGCTTTGGGCGCTGGCGGTGGTGCTGTCGACTTGGACGCTGCTGCGCCCCGGCCGGCTGACACCGGCGCGGGCGATGGCTCGACTCGGCCGTATGTCTCCATCTGAAATAGGGTTACGATACGAAGAGTGCGACTTTATTGTGTGTGATGAGCAAAGCCGCGAGCGGCTGCAGATTGTTGGGTGGTGGGTTGAAGCGCTTGGGAAATCCGATCGATCGGTCGTCATCGTTCACGGGTATGCGGACAGTCGCGCGGGCGCACTGGCGTGGGCGCCGGTGTGGCTCGATATCGGTTTCAACGCGCTTTTGATCGACCTGCGCGCCCACGGCGAAAGCGCCGGGACCTTCACCGCCGCGGGGTTGGCCGAGCGATTCGACCTTCAACAGGTCATTTCCGAACTCCGCGTGCGAAAACCTGCGCAAACGCAACAAATGATGCTGTTCGGCGCGAGCCTTGGCGCCACAATCGCGCTGGCGGCGGCGGAGGTTACACCCGACATTGCCGGCGTGGTCATCGACTCGCCCGTGGCCGACTTCTGCCACGGCGTGGCCACCCAATCCTGGCTGATGGGCCTCCCGGGAAGCGCCGTCATCCGCCCGGGCCTCTGGCTGGCAGAACTGTGGCTTGGGCAGCATTTCTCCATCATCCGCCCCGTCGACGTCATTCGCCGGCTAAATGCGCCGGTGCTGGCGATCCTTCCCAGCGACGACCCCTTCCTTCCACCGGCGCAGGCGACGGAAATCCGCACCGCCATCGAAACCTTAAAGATGGCCGACGGCGTATCGCAAGTGATTGATTTTGAAGGAGCTACGCACTTGCTCAGCGCGCATCTGCATGCGAACCAGTACAGCGATGTCTTGAATCGTTTCGTCAATGCGTGTACACCGGACCGTTTGGCGCGCGCGCCGGCCGAGGGTGCCGCCGCGGGCCAAGCGAACTGAGCCGAATTGATGTCAATCCTGCACGAATTAGGTCTGGCCTTTCCCCCTCAAATCCAAGAGCGCGGCGACCAATACTTTGGACAACACCGCGTGCAGATTGTCGAGAATCGACTGGGCTATATCCGCGCCATCGTGCGCGGCACCGGGCGGTATCGCGTCGAAATCACCTGGAACAACGGTGACGTCCTCAACCCAGAGTACCGCTGTGGCTGCCCGTACTTTCACGAGCACGGCGGGTGCAAACACATTTGGGCCGTGCTCAAGCAGGCCGAGCATGAGAGAATGCTCCCACTCCTGGACCGGGTGGACAAGCCTTCCAAAACCAATGGCAACGGTCTTGGGCCGGACGCGCCCACCGTCGCCCGCCGCGACGACACGCAGAACGACCCCGGTGAGGTCGCCAACGATGATGAAGAATACAATGACGAACAAGCCGTCGAGTCGCATATCGAACGCGTGCGTCGGATCGCGTCCTCCTCATCGCAACCGGAAATTGAGGAAGGCGCGCTCGCCAGAACGCGCCCGCGCTGGCAGCGCACGCTCGACACTGTGCGCGACCAGATGCAGGGTGCCGAAGGCGTGGCGGCGGCACCTTGGCCGGCGCATCGGCGCATTGTTTATGTCGTGGACGTCGCCGCCACGCTCGATCAGAGCATGCTCGCGATCGAACTGATGTGCGAAGACGTGCTGGTGGTCGGCAAACCCGAAAGGCTGCGATCGCTGCGCCTCTCTCGGGTGAGCTTGCCAAAACTCCCTGACGCCGACGATGCCGCCATCGTGCAGATGCTGCTGGGCGCAAGCCGCGGCGGGGTGGTGGAAGATTATCTGGATGTCGATCACCGCTTTCTGCTGGCCGAGGCCACCGCCGAATCGCTCTTGCGCCGCATGATCGTTACGGGACGCTGCCGGCTGCGGCATCACGAGTCGAGCTCCCTGCTTCCCAACCTTCAGTGGGATGAATCGCCACCGTGGAAGTTTGTGCTGCGCCTGCAGCCCGACGAGCGCGAACCGATCTTCTGGCTGCGCGGCGATTTCCGGCGCGACGACGAAATCATCGACGCCAGCGAGTCGGCCATCGTCCTGCGCGGCGGGCTGATGATTCGCGGCGACACGGTCAGCAAGCTCGACGACGGCGGCGCGTTCGACCTGATCGCTCTGCTGCGCAGCGAAACCAACACGTTCGTTCCAGAAGCCCAGATTCCCGCATTGCTTGGCGAGCTCTTCAGCCTCCCGCGGCTGCCGCAACTTGATCTGCCTGCTGGTTATGAATTGACCGAGGCGCGCGTCACCCCGCGGCCCAAGCTCACCATTGCCCGACCCGGCGCGGGACCGGCCAACCGGCTCATCGCCGAATTGAACTTCGACTACGCCGGCGCGAAAGTGCCCTGGCGACCGTTGCGCCCGGCGATGTACGACGCGGCCTCGGCACGGCTGCTTTGGCGCGATCGCGATCTTGAACTGGCCTCCGGCGAAATGCTGACGACACTGGGACTGCGTCCCAGCGAATCGCACCTAAACGACGACACCTGGCGGTTGCCGGCCAACAAACTCGGCCGCATCGTTTCTGCGCTGGTATCGCACGGGTGGCTCGTCGAAGCCGAAGGAAAACTCTACCGCCGGGGCGGGAAGTTCAACGTGCGCGTGGCCAGCGGAATCGATTGGCTGGAACTGTCCGGTGGAATCGATTTCGACGGCGAATCGGCCACACTCCCGCAACTGCTGGCGGCGGCCAAGAGCGGCGAAAAGCTCATCCAACTCGGCGACGGCACGTTCGGCGTGCTGCCCGAAGACTGGCTTCAGCAATACGGCCTGCTCGCCTCCATGGGCGAAGTCGACGGCGAGCAGATTAAGTTCAGCAAGAAGCAGGTCGGCCTGCTCGATGCTTTACTGGCGACCGTACCCGAAGCGACCTGGGACGAATCGTTCGCCAAGCTTCGCAAGCAACTCGACGAATTCAGCGGCATCGCCGCCGCCGAAGCGCCGGCAGAATTTATCGGCGAGCTGCGCCATTACCAAAAGGACGGACTCGGCTGGATCACGTTCCTGCGCGAGCTCGGCTTCGGCGGATGCCTGGCTGACGACATGGGCCTTGGCAAGACCATTCAGGTGTTGGCGATGCTGCAGCAGCGAAAGGTTGACGGCACGAATAAGCCGTCGCTGGTTGTCGTCCCGCGGTCGCTCATTTTTAACTGGGTGGCCGAAGCCGAAAAGTTCACGCCCAATCTGCGCGTGCTCGATCATTCGGGCGCGCAGCGGTCGATTCCCAAAGACGGTTTCAAGAGCTTCGACTTAGTGCTGAGCACCTACGGCACCGTGCGCCGCGACGCGGCGGAAATGAAGGATATTCCCTTCGACTATATCGTGCTCGATGAAGCGCAGGCGATCAAAAACAGCCAGAGCGAATCGGCCAAGGCGGTGCGCATCCTCAACGGCAGCCATCGGCTGGCGCTGTCCGGCACGCCGGTGCAGAACCATTTGGGCGAACTGTGGAGCCTGTTCGAGTTCCTCAACCCGGGCCTGCTCGGAACGACCAGCGCGTTCAAAGCCATCAGCACCGGCGGGAGCATCGAGGGCAGCGGTCGCGAAGTGCTTTCCAAGGCGCTTCGGCCATTTATCCTTCGGCGAACCAAAGCCCAGGTGGCGCCGGAACTGCCCGACAAGCTCGAACAAACACTGCACTGCGAACTCGATAAAGAACAGCGCCAGCTATACAACGAACTGCGCGAGCACTACCGAGTGAATTTGTTGCAGCAGGTGGATCAGCAGGGAATCGGCAAATCAAAAATGCTGATTCTCGAAGCGCTGCTGCGCCTGCGTCAGGCCGCATGCCATCCCGGGTTGATCGACAAATCGCGGGTGAATGAATCCAGCGCCAAGCTCGACGCGCTCATTCCGCAGGTCGAAGAAGTGATTGATGAAGGTCACAAGGTTCTGGTGTTCAGCCAGTTCACCAGCTTCCTTTCGATCGTCCGCAAAAAACTCGACGCCCGCGGGGTGATCTACGAATACCTCGACGGCAAAACCACCGACCGCCAGGCGCGCGTGCGCCGGTTTCAGAACGATCCGGATTGCAAGCTGTTCCTCATCAGCCTCAAAGCCGGCGGGCTTGGCCTGAACCTCACGCAGGCCGAGTACGTGTTTTTGCTCGACCCGTGGTGGAACCCCTCCGTGGAGCAGCAGGCGATCGACCGCACCCACCGCATCGGCCAGACGCGGCAGGTGTTCGCCTACCGGCTGATCGCCAAAGACACGGTGGAAGAAAAAGTGCTCGAACTGCAAAAGGCCAAACGCGCCCTGGCCGACGCCATCATCACCGCCGACAACTCGCTCATCAGCTCGATGGGGCGCGAAGAGTTGGAGATGCTGCTGTCTTAACGCGTCGGCATGGATGGTTTATCACATGAGCCGATTTTAGTTGCTCGCCGGCCCGTGCATTCATGCCCATCAATCAACAACCGTCTGGGTATTTGCGAATCGCTTTGCGTTGGATCGCCGCCATTGCGTTTGCACTGGCAGGAATCAATCATTTTGTGAACCCCGCGTTCTACGAGCAGATCATTCCGCCGGCATTTCCCGCGCCGACAATGCTTGTGGCCGTCAGCGGCGTGTGCGAGATTGCCGGGGGCATCGGGCTATTGATTGCCCCTTTGCGCCGGTCGGCGGGTTGGGGATTGATCGCGCTTTTGGTCGCGGTGTTTCCGGCGAATATTTACATGGCGATGCATCCCGAGCGATTCATTGGCATGGGATCCGGCCGATGGCTTCTTTGGCTCCGACTGCCGCTTCAATTCGTTTTCATCGCGTGGATCTGGTTCGCCGCCGGTCTGAAGTGGCGGCCGCGCGTTGCGGGTGTGTTGCCGTCACTCGTCATTTTAATGCCCGCCGTGAGTATCACTGGCTGCACCACATTTCAACTTCTCGATCCGCTGATTCCCTCCTGCGGATATAAGCTCACTAAAAATATCGCCTATGGTTCGGCCAAGCGGCTGAAATTGGACGTTTACGTTCCGCGCGGCAAAGAAACTCCCAAACCTGTCGTCATTTTTTTCTACGGCGGATTCTGGCGCGAAGGCGAAAAGGCGAATTACCGCTTCGCCGCCGAGGGGCTGACGTCGCGCGGATTCATCGCCGTGCTGCCCGACTACCGCCTCTACCCGGAAGTGACATTTCCCAAATTTGTTGAAGACGGCGCAACGGCCATTCGGTTCGTGCACGACCATATCGCCGAATTCGGCGGCGATCCGCAACGCATTTACCTCATGGGCCATTCCGCAGGCGCGCATATTGCGGCACTGCTCACACTGGATGAACACTATCTGAACGATGTCGGCCTCGATCGCACCGCCATCTGCGCGACGGCGGCGCTCTCCGGACCATACGACTTTATTCCCGGTGCGACCGAGCGCGGCGTATTTGCGATGGTGCCCGGCCAAGCGACACCCGATCCGAAGATCGAGCCGATCCATTTCGTCGACGGCAAAGCGCCGCCGATGCTCCTCATTCACGGCTTACGCGATCAAACGGTCTTGCCGCGTAATGCCACCAGGCTGGCCGAAAGAATCCGCTCCGCCGGGGGAGAGGTGCGTTTGATCGAATATCCTAAGAAAGCCCATGTCGAAGTCGTAGCGGCGCTGGCGTTTCCCTTCCGCTGGCTCGCGCCGACGCTGCGCGATTCGGCGGAGTTCTTTCGCGCGCGCATTGAGTGCCGCTGAAAATCACCTCGCCATCGTTCGAAAAATCGCCGAGGGAAATGCTCGTGTAGTGACGCGCCGGCGGCGGAGCGTTCCCACGGCGATCGACAAGATCGCAAGCAACATGCCGCCGGGTTCAGGGACTACGCCGAGCGTCACGTTTCCCGCGCCGGTGATGATGTTGCTGTAATCCCCCACGAACGGCCCGCCGTCCGGTTCGGTGCCGGGGAACGCAAACGCCGTGGTGACGAAAAAGTATTGCACGCCGGGCGTGAGGTTCAGCGTGATCGACGTGCCGCCGGTGGCATCGTCGTCGAACGGCAGGCTATTGAACGACGGGTTGCGCAGCACGTTGGCGGTCTGGCCCAGCGCCCGCAACAGGTTGGAAAGCGGGCTGGCCGGATTGAAATTGCCGCCATACACCGCCGCCGCCGATTCGAATTCGTTGGCACTCACCATCGTATAGCTTCCGGCGGTCGCGACATGAAACGGCTGCACGTCGTAATACGGAAATCGGTTCGTCAGAAACGGCGAACTAAAACCCGGAGGACTGGTTTCGACCTGCACCGGACGATTGAACGTGGGATCGCCCGATTCGAGCTTGCCGGAAAACTCCGCGGTACCGGGGGCGAAATCGCTTTCGAACGTATAAGTGAGCGTCGATCGTCCGTCGATTCCGGGCACGAAGCCCTCAGAGTCGATCGAATACATTTCCAGGTTCATCGGCCTGGATGCATCAATGCCGCCGGGCGCGTAGATTGTGGCGCTCACCGGAATCGTTCCGGTGAAAGCATACTGATCGCTGAACTGAAACCACGGCTGAGTCACCGCCAAGCCAGTGCCTGACGGCAACACGCGCAGGCTCTTGGCCCATGCGTCGGGATGAACCTTGGTCAGAGTGCCGGAAACCGTGATGCGCTTGGCGATGCCCGTGAACGGCCCGATGGTTCGCTTGGTGTTGTTCGCCGACGTTGAAGCAAATCCATAATACCCGAAATGGTTGGCGTTGGTGACGGTGGCGGTTCCGAGCGAGACCGCGTCGGCCGGCGATGACAATGCAAGCGCGGCAACCAACGTTGCGGCGGCAGGGTGGTACGACACTTTCATGGTATTTCTCCCTCGTTCGAATACGTCACGTCAATGGTCAAAATCGGCCGCGAAACCTGTAAATACACTTCTGCGGATGCTGCGCCTAGCAAAAATTTTCCCCGACGACGACACGTCTGGCTTATTCGACCCGTTCAAGCTGCTCTGCGGCCGACCGTTCGGCGTTGAGCAGTTTTTCGGCAACCTGGGCAATCTTTCCGAAAATAGCGCTAGCCGCGTCTTTTGTCAGTTTGCACTCGCCGCCCAGCTTGCTGCGGCGCAGCCACATTTGGCGGAACTCGTTGGCGGAGGCGTCGGTCGAGGCGTTGTGAAGGTTGTCGCGCAGTTCAGCCCGGCGGTCGGCTAGTTCGCATGATTTGGTAATTGCTGGATCGCCGCAGTCGGCAATGATCTGCGCGATCTCCGCGAAGCACGCGCCCGCCTGCCGATACGCCTTGGCGGCTTCCTTCAGCGAAGGCGCGCCCAGTACGTCGGCGGTCGAATCCAGAAACTCGGCATACCACACCCGCCCCCCGGCCGTAATCAGCCGCGACTTGCCCGCGCGGTATCGCGCCCGCGCGTCAGCGAGCACATCAAAGGCAACCCGCATTGGCCGCGGCGAGCGATCGTCTAGCCACACGTGATCGCCCTCGTGCCCGGCCGCGCAGACGATGTGCGGCCCCATGCCCACAAACTCCTTCGGCAAGCCGTACCACGGCAGCGAGGCATTATCGATTGTACACATCGCCGCCTTGCCCGCGGAAAGCGCGTCATCGAGTGTCTTGCGGGCGGCTTTGGGTGTGGACGATTGCTTCTCCGTAAATTTCACGCCGAGGCGCTTCAATCCTTCGCCGATATACACATCGGGCATCGATCGGCTGCGCAGCACCATCGTGAGCATGGGCGGCCAGCCCTTGTATTCAAACGCCGCATACAAAAACCCCGGCCCGCCGCACAGGCCGTTTACCGTGGTTTCGTCAAACGGCTGCTTGCTCAGCGGATTTTTAATCCCTGCTTGCCGCAACATGTTGGTGAGCACCGCGGTGTCGTCGCACACTCCTCCGAAGCGATCGTAGCCCGGGAGCAATCCGGGACATTCATTCGCGTCGGCAGGTGGGTTGAGTTTTTTTAGGAGTTGTGCCCGGGCGGTGGTGTAACGTTCGCCGGTCTTTTCCATGCGCTCGCGCACGAGCGACTTGAAGTCACGCTGTCGGGTCATGATGAGTGGTTCCTTCGGTTGATGCCAACACCCCCGTGCCCGCCTCGCACGAAAGCATCAGCCCGATTGGAACACCCTCTCGAATCAAGAGGGAAATCACACGGATCCGAAAGAGGCCAGCTCTCCTTTGCTCCCTCAATTTGCCCAGAGGCGGCGGGCGAACGGGAGTTGGGCGACGGATCAGTCGCCGGTGAGAGCCTACCTCATCCGACCGCCGCCATGCAACAAAAATCAGTGACGATCAATGTTGGATCCCAGGGCTACCGCAGATGACGAGCGGCGAGCGTCAGC
>CAZXLA010000033.1:10681-18431 GCA_964641895.1 uncultured Tepidisphaeraceae bacterium | reverse complement strand
GACGATCAATGTTGGATCCCAGGGCTACCGCAGATGACGAGCGGCGAGCGTCAGCAACCCGATTCCCGCAGCGATACCACCGGTCGCTGACGCTTGCGGCTTGTAATTCGGGCCATAGGCGATTGCCCTGTCGCTCCGTGGCGGCGGGCGCCTATTGCTTTGACATTTGCGGGAATTGACGTAGCTTCACGCTCTTCGCGGGTGTAGCTCAATTGGTAGAGCGCCAGCCTTCCAAGCTGGCCGTTGAGGGTTCGAGTCCCTTCGCCCGCTTGTCCCCTACATTCTCAATGCCGACTTCCTTTTTTTTGACGGAACAGCGTCGCCGTGGTTGCGAGTACGACGGTCAGACACGCCGGTTCGGGTACTGTCGTTGGGGCGCGGGTTGTGGCCTGTCCGAAGTGGGTGACCAAAGTGGTGAAATCGTTGAGTGTTACAAAACCGTCGCCGGTGAAGTCGCCTTGTTCCCACAGCCGCTGCCCGCGGCCGAAGTTGGCGGCGAGGGTGGAAAAATCGTCCAGATCGACATTGTTGCTCAAGTTCGTATCGCCGTCGAGAACCATCGTGTTCACCTGCAGATCGACTTCATCGCGCATTAGGTCAAGAAACGGCACGATGTTCTGCGCCGACGTACTATCGGTCGCAAACACGCCGACCACGCCGTTGGGAAAGTCGATCCAGCTTGAAAACCCGCGTGCTCCCGAGGCGAGCGCCTGCTCCAGGTTTCCGGTGGAGTCGCGGCGGTCGAGCCAGACGCCGATGCCGTAGTCGACGGAATTCAGTGGAGAGTTTTGAAGGGTGATATCGCCGGCGGTTTGCCGGGTGAACATCTGGTCGACCGCCGCCTGCGAGAGGACCCGCTGCCCGGTGCGCGACACGCCGCCGCCGCGCAGCATTTCCATGAGTTGTGCGAAGTCGCGCCCGGTGGACGCTGCGCCGCCGGCGATGCGCGGATTGGTTTCGCTGGCGATAGTGTACTGCGTGCTGTTCATGCCCAGCGGCGAAAGAATACGGTCACCAACCAGTTGCGTCCACGGCACCCCTGCAGCGACTTCGCCGGCAGCGCCGGCGGCCTGCATGCTCAGCCCTCCGTAAGCAAAGTTGCTGCCCGGCGGGCCGAACGCGAGCGGCAGGCTCGATATCTGCGCCGCCGACTGCTGAAGCGTGATGTTCGGGTTGCCCAGCCCGCCGCCGGTTTCGCTGCCCGGTAAGCCCGACGAATGGGAAAACGCCTGGCGCACAGTGATGCCGGCCTTATCGGCGGTGGCGTTGAAACCGGGAACGTATGTCGCCAGTGTTGTATCGAGCGAAAAGGGTGACGGTGCCGAATCAGTGAGCGAAAGAAACGCCGCACCGCTGAGTGCCTTGGTGGATGAATCGACCTGGTGAATGTCGTTCAGAAATGTAACGCCAAACGCTTGGTGGTAAATGACCTGGCCGTCCTTCATCAACAGCAGCGATGCCCCCGGCACCGGCGTGGCGACGTTCTGTCCCTGAATTGCGCCGCGCATCAAGGTTGTTACATTGGTCGAATAAAACCCGGCCGATACGAGTTGCGGCCCAGCCAAAAGCAGACCTGCGATTGTTAAACGAACATACATACGATTGCTCCGATCCAAATTCCACCCTACGACGTTGTGGTGTTGAAAGTCAGAACGAAGGAACTGGTGGAATATTCCGGCTTCATTGCTCTCGCCATTGACCACTGCCATCGAACGCTAACCGTTCTCGAACGCCTCGCGCTCGAAGGGGTTGTCGCGATAGGCATCCCCGCGGCGGAGGAAAATCCAGACCGAACATAGGACGTAAGCGGGAAGAAAGAACGGTCCCCACCGCTCGCACTGGCGAACGTGGACACGCTCGTGCGCGCGGGTGGTGGCCAGCGTTTCAGCAGTGCGGGCGATGACGACATGGCCGAGTGTCATCGCGCTGGCGCCGCCCGGAAGAAGCGTAAACCGGCGAAGCAACAGTGACGCAAAGCCGCCGTGCGCTTCGATTACGCCGGTGTGTATGCCCGCCCGCCCGCGGGTGAAAAGGGTGACGGCGACGATGGCCAGCCCGAGCAGGGATGTCGGCAGGCTCCACAGGCGGACGATGAGCCAAACAACATTGCGCAAGTTGCACCACCATCGGACTCCTTCACCCGGCGTACCAGGATGGGGAGATTGAAGATCAGATCACCTCAATGGGAAAGCGCGCCTTGTAATCCGGGCCGGCGCGTTTGACGTGCAGCCGCACTTCCCACTGATGCACAGGATAGCCGCCTTTCACTTTAGGCGATGACGGCGGTTGATCGTCGGGAAGGGTAAACTGCACGTCGCCGGTGATGGTGCGGTCGCTCATGATGTCTTGCGATCGCGCGAACGCTTGTTCGTCCGTCCAGACATCGCTGGTGCTGGTGCGCGTTTTGCCGCCGGCACGCGTTTTGATTGTGGCGCGGCACACGAGCGTGGCGATCGCCGATTCGATCCTTCCCCCGCCGGCCAAGGGGAGGTTGACACTGAGTTTGAGCGGATGGCCGCGTAGCGCGGGATGGCCGTCGGTGGTTACGACGGCGTCGCTGAACTTTTGTTGCAAGTTGAAGTAATGCAGCGCGATCCACAGCGGAATGATGCCGACGGCGAGATAAATCCCCGACGCCCACAGCGGGAATTGGTCGTAGGGCTTCTCGGCCACCGAGAAGAAGTGCGCGACGGCAAGCCCGCCCACGATCCACCACACGCCGGCCAGGACGGCGGCGTTGTTGAACTTCTTCGCAATCGGCACGCCGGTGGGCAGTTCCCATTTGCCCTTGCCTTTGGCGACCGGCGGTTTGTTTTTGGTCAACCCACCGGCCAACGCCACGCCCAGGCCGATGCTCAGGTGAAGCATTGGAAACAGGATGAACAGGTAGGGTCCGAAGTCGTGGTGCTTGATCAGAAAAGCGGTTTTGGGGTCGCGCCGATCGTAGAACGCTTCGACGGTTTTCTCGACCGGGAACATGCCGACCAGGGCATGAGGCGAAGCGCCGCTTACAATCATCGCGCCGGGATAGACGTCGTCGGCGGTATGGCCCTGGCCGGCAACGGTGTAGTCATAATTGATCTTGGCGTTGTATCGCGTGCGGCGGCGGCCTTTGCTGGAGTAGGTTGAGGCGACGACCTCAGAGCCGGTAATGGTCGCCAGCACCGGCTGGGCGTTTTGGACGGTATCGTGCTGTTTCCAGGCCAGTCCCGCGCCGGCAATAATGAACACCGATGCCACCCCGCCGAACAATATTGCGAAGATCCACTTTCCCATGACAATCGTAGTATGCGCCGCCATCGGGGTGAGCACCATGATGCCATCGCGCGAAAGTCGTGGCGCAGGCTTGGTTTGAGATTGCAGAAAGGCGGGGTGGCGCGTGATAATCACCAAGGTGTATGGCTAAACGAGTAGGGCAATCCAAGGTTAAAGAGGAACCGGCAAAGAAGCGATCGGAAGCGGCGGTCGTCGCGAAGGTTGCGAAGGTCGGCAAGCCGTCGGCCAACGGTGCATCCGTCAAGCAGCCGATAGCGCCGCTGCCGTCGCCGATGATCGTCGCGACGCCGCCGAAGGTGATCGCGCCGTTGATCGCGCCGACCAAAACTGAAGTCGCCCGGCCCGTATTTCCCGCCGAAATTGGTCCGGTTCATCTTGAACCGCCTTCCTTGTCCCACACCATCGCCCCCGACATCGAAACACAGCGCACCGCGTCGCCGTTTGCCAACCTGGGTTTGCCGCAGGCCGATGAGCCAATGCTGAACCCGCCCAGCGATCCGGTGCATGTGCCGGTTCCGCCATTGCTTTTTGAATGTGCATGGGAAGTTTGCTGGCAGCTCGGCGGCATTTACACCGTACTGCGCAGCAAAGCCACCGCCATGATCGCGCGATGGGGCGACCGCTATTGCCTCATCGGCCCCTACAACCCCGCTACGGCGGCGCTGGAATTTGAAGAGCGTCCGACCGACGGCGTGATCCGCGACGTGCTCGACCGCCTGCGCGCCCAAGGCATCAATTGCCACTACGGCCGCTGGCTCATCGCCGGTCGCCCGCGGGTGATTCTGCTGGACCATCGTTCGCGCTACAGCCGGCTCGGCGAAGACAAGTATCTCTTCTGGAAAGACCACGGCATTGCCGTGCCCGACGGCGACGGCGAAGTGAACGACGTGGTCGCGTTCGGCTTTACCGTCACCGAATTTTTCCGCGCGCTGTGCGAAGTAAAAGGCGAGCAACCGGTCCTCGCCCACTTCCACGAGTGGATGGGCGGGGCGGCGGTGCCGCGGATTGCGCACCTTGGGTTACCGGTCACCACGGTGTTTACCACACACGCGACGCTGCTCGGGCGGTATTTGGCCAGCGACAACCCCAATTTTTACGACCACCTGCCGTTCCTCAATGGCGACCAGCTCGCGGACAAATATCGCATCCTCCCCCGACACCAGATCGAGAAGGCTGCGGCGCACTCTTCGGTGGTGTTTACGACGGTCAGTGAAGTCACTAATTCGGAAGCGACGCAATTGCTCGGTCGGTCGGCCGACGTCATCACCCCCAACGGCCTGAACCTCACGCGCTTTCATGCGCTGCACGAGTTTCAGAACCTGCACGCGCAATACAAAGAGCGCATTCACCAATTTGTCATGGGGCATTTTTTCCCCAGCTATACGTTTGATCTCGACCGCACGCTGTACGTTTTCACATCGGGGCGATACGAGTACAAGAACAAAGGGATGGATCTGTTTTTAGAGTCGCTGCACCGATTGAATCAGCGGCTGAAGCACGTCTCCGATCCGCCGACCATCGTCGCGTTCATCATTACGCGGGCTGCTAACCGGCATTTTAATGTCGAGGCGTTGCGCAGTCAGGCTCAGTTTCGAGAGTTGCAGAACACCTGCGCCGAGCAGGAGCGCGCGATGGGCAAGCGGCTATTGCAAAGCGCGCTCACCGGGCGGTTGCCGGCGCTGAGCGATCTCATTACGCCCGATGCTTCGGTGAAGTTAAAGCGCGCCATGCATGCCTGGCGCAGCCCGAGACAACCGTTGATCGTGACGCACGACCTCGCCGACGATGCCGGCGACCCGGTCATCACCCACCTGCGCCACCGCCGGCTGTTTAACGCCGCCGATGATCCGGTGAAAGTCGTCTTCCACCCCGAGTTTTTGAGCGCCACCAGCCCGCTCATCAGCCTGGATTACGACAGCTTTGTGCGCGGGTGTCACCTGGGCATTTTCCCGAGCTACTACGAGCCGTGGGGTTACACCCCGCTCGAAGCCGTCGCCCTGGGTGTGCCGGCGGTCACTACTGACTTGAGTGGTTTCGGCGCGTACGTGCAGCGGCATATTGATCGGCACGACGACAACGGCATCGTCGTCCTCAACCGCCGCGAGCGCGGGTTTGAAGATACGTGCAACAGCATGGTCGATTACCTGATGCAATTCTGCTCCCTCAACCGCCGACAACGCATCGAAATGCGCAACCGCGTCGAACGCCTGAGCGACCTGTTTGATTGGGATCGCCTGGTAAGCCACTACCACGACGCGCACGACCTGGCGCTAGAGCGCACGCTCGGCAAACGGCCGGGACGGTTGGAATTGAAGCTGGTTTAGCGTCGTTGTGAAAGAGCTGGATTGACGTGTAAAAACGGGTGCCACGACATGGCCCCAGAGCCATATCGTGGCACCCAAATCGGCACCCCGAATTGCCACCCCGACTATTCACCGGTTTAAGCCTGCAACACCGGCAACGATCTCGCCACATTTCGGGCGACGGGTGTTTCTCCGTTTTCGGTCGGCTGGCTGGCGCGCCACACTTCGAGTTGCTGCGTGATTTCAGTTCTCACCATTTCGCGGTACGACAGGAAGTGCTCCGCGTGCGAGCAGGTGGAGAGGTAGCTGGAGATGCCGCCGGGGTTTTTGCGCCACATTTGCCACAGCCGGTTCCAGAACATGAAGCGGGTTTTGCGAACGACGCCCTGCCGCCAGAGAATGGTCCGCAAAGCGTTGAGGTTGCCGCGGTCGAGTTTCTTTTTGGCCGACTTGGGCTTCTTCGGAAAATCGGCCTGCCCGAGCATGAGGAAGTGGCGGAAGGTACGGTCGAGATATTTGATCGGGTCGTACAGCGCCCAAAAGCCGTCGACGTATTCTTTGGCAATCTGCTCCACCGGCCGAGTGGGAATGAAGTTCAGCAGCGTGGTCTGGTTGATGTCGCCGCCCTGGTTCTCGATCAATCTTCCTTCGGCGGCGAGGCGTTTGGAAAGGCCGGTATCGGGCAGCGCCTGCAGCATGCTGAACGTGGCCATGGGAATGGCGGTCTGCTCGACAAAGCTGACGATGCGCTGGCCGGCGCCGGGTTTTTCGTTGTCGAAGCCGATGATGAAGCCCGCCATCACCTGAATGCCCGATTTGGCGATTTTGGCGACCGATTCTTCCAGCGGGTCGCGGTTGTTTTGCGTTTTCTTGGTGAGCTTGAGGCTTTCCGGATCGGGCGTTTCGATGCCGAGGAAGCACGCGCCGAAGTTGCAGGCGCGCATCAGGTCCATCATTTCCTGATCCTGCGCCAGATCGACCGAGGCTTCGGTGGCGAACGAGAATGGGTAGCCGTGGCTGACCATCCACGGCAGTAATTCTCTCAAGAGGATTTTGACGTTCTTCTTATTGCCGATGAAATTATCATCCACCATGAAAATGCTGCGCCGCCAGCCGAGGTCGTACAGCGCCTGCAGCTCGGCGAGGATTTGCGCCGGCGCTTTGGTACGCGGCTTGCGGCCGTAAAGGACAATGATGTCGCAGAACTCGCACATAAACGGGCAGCCGCGGGAAAACTGCACCGACATCTCGGCGTAAGCATCGAGTTCGAGCAGTTCGAAGCGCGGGATGGGGGTCAGGGTGACGTCGGGCTTCACGCCGTCGGATCGGAAGGTGCCGCGTTTTTCCCCGCGCGCCAATGCTTCGAGAAACAGGGGAATGGTGATTTCCCCTTCATCCAGAACCAGAAAATCGGCGCCGGAACGGTGCATGTCTTCGGGGATCGCCGTCGGGTAGGGTCCGCCGACCACCGTCGGCTTCCCGCGGCGGTTGGCCTCCTGAATCTGCGCGTGCATGTCGGCCTTCTGCACGATCATGGCCGAGAGCATGACAATCTCAGCCCATTCCCATTCGGCTTCAGTAACCTCGCGAACGTTTCGGTCGACGAGCTTGAACTCCCAATCGGCAGGCAGCATCGCTGCCACGGTTACCAATCCGAGTGGGGGAAGCATGGCTTTACGGCCGAGCAGTTCGATCGTCTTTTCGAACGACCAGAAGCTTGACGGGAATTTTGGATACAGCAGCAGTACGCGCATCAATGCCGTCCGGGAAAAGGCCTTCAACAGTGCGTGATCAAATGCGGTGGCCTATCGGGAATGGAACCCGCAATCGATCAGGCGGCAGAATGAGAAGTAACAACGGGAAAGCCTAACGCCAAATCGAGCGTGCCGCTACCGACGCGCATCAAAATCCACAATACTTAAGTGCCGGCGGCCGTAGATTATTGGGCCGAAACAGCAATTCGTGCCATCAAATCGTGCACAACTTGCGCTTCGACGAATCCGGCTTGAGGGGTCATTGCGTTGGCCACGCCGCACGCCATGGCCAGTGTGAGCGTGGCGGGTGGATCAAGCTGCCGGGCGGCGGCGACGGCGAGGCCGGCGGCAAACGCGTCGCCGCTGCCGATGGGGCTGACGACCTGTATTTGCGGCGCGGCTGCACGCCAGAAGCGG
>CAZXLA010000033.1:8460-10581 GCA_964641895.1 uncultured Tepidisphaeraceae bacterium | reverse complement strand
GCTGCCGATGGGGCTGACGACCTGTATTTGCGGCGCGGCTGCACGCCAGAAGCGGATGCCGTCGCTGTATATTGCGCCATCTTTGCCCATGGTCACCGCAACGCTTCGCGCGCCGCGGGCGATCAGGGTTGTCATCGCCTGCATCAACTGCGCGTCGGTTTCAATGGATTCACCGAGCGTCTCGGCCAATTCTGCACGGTTGGGTTTCACACAGTACGGCCGCTGGGCGAGTGAAAGTTCCAACGGCGACCCCTTGGCATCAACGATCGCCATCGCCCCGGCGTCGGCGGCGAGCTTGGCGATCATGGCGTAAAAACCCGCGGGCACGCCCGGCGCCAGTGTGCCGCTCATCACCACCACCTTCGCGCTGGCGACAAGCTCAAGTAACTTCGCCCACAATTCATCCGACTCGCGATCGCTTAACGGCGGGGCTTCTTCGATCAGTTCGGTGGCTTGCATTGTGGCGCGATCAATCAAGGTGACACAGACGCGTGTGGCCAATGCGGTTTGCACAAAATCGTGTGCGACCCCGGCCCGCGATAGTTCATCGCAAAGCTCGCGCCCGGTATGCCCGCCTGCGACGCCGGTGGCGACGACCGCCTCGCCCAGCGCATGACACACCCGCGCCACGTTAACGCTCTTCCCCGCGGCGTTGACGCGCACCGCGACGGCGCGATTCACGTCGCCGACAGTCAGCCGGTCAAACTCCATGCTGCGGGCGAGGGCGAGCGATGTGCCGATGGTGAGGATCAATTCACGCTCATTTCCAAGTGGGGCAGGCAGGAATGTCTGCCCCACCGTTGACTACAAAGCAATAAGTAACGCCACCGCGCTTTGCATGACCGAATTCATTCGTCTTCTTTTCGTGTAGATTCGTGTAGATTCGTGGGAAAGAATTCGAATGGTCATGCGAGATGTTCGCCGAAGAACCGCAACCAGTTCTCGCCCATGATCTTCTTCACGTCCGCATCGCCGAAGGCGGCTGCGGCCAGGGCGGGCGCGAGTTTCTTTAAGTCGGCGCTGGTGGCGACTTCCTCCGGAATTTGCTCGCGGCCGAGGCCGCCGTCCATGTCGGTGCCGATGGCCACATGGTTTGCAGAGCCGGTCAGGTCGCAGATGTGCTTCATGTGCGCGACAACATCCCCGAGTGTCGCACGGCGTTTGCCGGCGGCGGCGGGGGGGAGCAGGAACTTGTCGTAGAAGTTGATGCCGATCACCCCGCCGCGATGGGCGATGGTTTTGATCATGTCGTCGGTCAACTGACGATCGGTCGGCACGATCGCGCGGCAGTTGCTGTGGCTGGCGATGACGGGGCCGGGCGAAAGCTCCATCAAATCCCAGAACGCCTGTTCGGCCAAGTGTGAGGCGTCATGAATGATACCCAGCCGGTCGAATTCCTTGACCAGTGCGCGACCTTCGTCGGAGAGTCCGCCCGGCTCACCCGTCCCGCCGGCGGCGCGGGTGCGCTTCCACGCAAGGCCGACGATGCGCAGGCCCATGTCGAACCATGCCTGAACATCCTGCGGTGAGCGCAGCGCATCAGCGCCTTCAAGGAGAAGAATTGCATTCGTAGCATGGGTTTCCAACCCATTCTTCAATTCCTGCAGAACGGGTTGGAAACCCGTACTACGTGTGACAAACGTCAGTTCCCCTTCTTTGATCCACTGCTGATAAGTGCCCAGTTGTTGTAACGCCTGCGCGCGAGCCTCGTCGGCGGTGCGGTAACCGCTGGATTTGTAGTTGGCGGGTGAGCAGAAGATCGTCGCGCACACCAGTTGAACCCCGCCGGCGCGCAGGTCGGGGAGGCCGACGGTGGCATACTCGTTATCGACAAACGGCTGCAGCGCCGCCGGTTGTCGCGGGTCACGCCCTCGGGTGACGTTGTAGGCGAGGTCGAGATGAGCGTCGACGATGGTCATGGTGGTTGATCGTGATTTGTAGGTTGCCAGTTGTAGGTTGTAGGTTGTGAGTTGTGGGTTGTCGAATCGGGCATCAGTAGCCGGCACATCTTCGCTTCACATCGGCCAACCAACAACTCACAACCAACAACCAACAACTCGCAACCAACAACCAACAACCAACAATCATCACATCATCCCAATCAAATGCCGCACCACGCTT
>CAZXLA010000033.1:0-8360 GCA_964641895.1 uncultured Tepidisphaeraceae bacterium | reverse complement strand
ACAACCAACAACCAACAATCATCACATCATCCCAATCAAATGCCGCACCACGCTTCGTCCCAACGCCGCAAGATTGTACCCGCCTTCCAGCACGCTGATGACTCTCCCGCGGCATTGCTGGTCGGCGACGGCCACGAGCAATCGTGTCATTAATTCAAAGCACTCGTCGCTTAAGTTGATTTGCGCCAGCGGGTCGTCGCGATGGGCGTCAAATCCGGCGCTGATCAGCAGCACTTCCGGACGGAAATCGTCCAACACCGGAACGACTCGGGTTTTGATCGCGTCAAGGTAGTCTTCATCCGATGCGCCGGGGTCGAACGGAATGTTGAGTGTGTATCCTCGCCCTGGCCCGACGCCGATTTCCCACGCGTGGCCGGTGCCCGGATAGCAAGTGCCAGGGTCCTGGTGCAGGCTGATGAAGTAAATGCTTGCGTCGTCTTCGAGGCATGCCTGTGTGCCGTTGCCGTGATGCACATCAAAATCTACGATCGCCACGCGCTTCACGCTGTACTTCTTTTGAATGTAACGCGCCGCGATCGCGACATTGGAATAGAGGCAAAAACCCATCGCCCGTTCCGGCTCGGCATGATGCCCCGGCGGGCGACCGGCGCTGAAGGCGCGGCGGGCCTTGCCGGTCATCACGGCATCCGCGGCGGTGAGCGCGCTGCCGAGGCTGAGCATGGCGGTGTCGTGGCTGACGGAACCAACGCGCGTATCGCCCTGATCCAACACCCCGCCGCCGAGCGAGCATACTCTTTTTATGGCGTCGAGGTGCTGTTGCGGATGGCTGAGCAGAACCCACTTTTCGTCCGCCGGTGAGGGTGCTAGTTCGAGCAGCTTTGGTTTGCCCAGCAGTTTCAGGCCGGTGTCGAGTTGAAATTCGGGGAATGGGTCGTGCCCGATCAATTGAGAATCCGCGAGCGCGCGATAGATCGCGCGAATGCGATCCGGGCGTTCGGGATGGTGCGAGCCTGTTTCGTGTTCGACGAAGCGCGGCGATGAACTGAAAGCGAGCATGATTAAATCCTACCCCGTCTCCCGGCGTACCGGGAGAGGGAGCAACGTCACACATTCGCATACCGCGTTTGCCGCATGGCGGTCATGTACATCCAGAACAGATAGCCTGCGGAGATGACCACGACCGAACAAAGCGTGTATGCAAAGTTCAACCCCGTCGCGGGCGAGACCGCGCCGGTTTGCAACAGCCACCGGTAGCCCCACACCACGCCACTGGCCACAAGGCCGATCGGCAGATAGCACGCGGTGTGATAGTTCAAGCATCGCTGCACGACGGCGCGCGGCAGGCGCATTCCCCAGAACGCGCCTTCCCAACTGCTGAGCCAGCCGGCGAACCGTGTGAGGACACCCATAAAATAGTAAAGCAAAATTGATGCGACGAAGTAGAGAAGCACCAGCCCCATGATATCGCCGCCGTCAAACCTGCGCGGGCGGCGCGAGATGGTCTCCAGCCACAGCCCATATCCGATCGCCGCCGAGCAGAACAAAAACGCGGCGATGAGTCGGTGCCGTTTGGCGAACCACTCGGCGGCGGGGTGATCGGTTCGTGTGGCCAACCCACGGTAGAACCGCTTGGGCCGCAGCAGCACGGCGATCGTCGTGGCGATGAAACTGCTCAACCCCGACCGCTGCTCAAACCCCGTCGGCCCGCGGCCGGCATCGGTGGTGGAATGGACGATCGGCACGCCGCACTCCGGGCAGTTGGATGAATCCGGCAGGCCGTTGAGCGTGTAGCCACAGGCTTCACAAAGAATATCGGACTCGGCGGGGACGGCGCGGCTCATGGTCGTATGGTATAGTAGCCGTTGGCGATGAGGTTCGGGCAAACCATCCTTTGTCTTACGATTGCGCTGGGCGCTGCGTTCGGTTGCGAGCGCGAACCTTCGGCGAAACAAGCCGAGGGTTCCGCGAAACCGCAAGCAGCCGCCGAGGCCGCTGTGCCTGTCAAGCCCGATCAACAACCTCAACTTGCGCCGACCACTCGTCCATCCGTGATCATTCTCGTCGACGGCGAGCAGCGCGAATTTCCCCCGCCGCGGCTGGTGGTGGATGATCGCAACGGCAAGACGGTGGCGTTGCTGATGAGTGACGACCCGCCGCAGGCCATCAACGACGATTACGCGGGCAACAGCTACTATATTGAAATGGAGTTCGACGACGCGCTGCCAACCGTCCGCGGGCAGGTGTGGGTTTATGAAGCGCCCAACTCCGACAAACAGGATTCACCCAACGGCATCTTCCTCGAAGGCAACCGCAAACAACTGCAGCCGTTTCAGGTGAAGGTGCAGTTTCAGCAGGTCGACGGTGGCGACGTGGCGTGGATCAGCGGCACCTTCCATTTCTACCACAACAACGATGCGCAACCATCGCTGCCGCGTGTCGTAATGGTCACCGGTCGGTTGCCGGTGACGTTGCCGTTGCCGTAGCCGGCGGGTCATCCTTCATTCTGATGTGCGCGTAGCTTCCGGCATAAGGAATCCACGATGTTGCCGTGGCCGCCGGCAGGCCGGGCAGATAACGGTCGATGGGCGGATTGGCCGCTTCGCTGATCACGACGATACGCCGATGGCGCTGCAGGCGATCGATCGTTTCGCGTGAAGCCGGCCCGTCGAGCACGATCGCGCTGCAGTTGATCGGGGGCATGTAGCGGCTCAGGGCCATGTACACCAAGGCGCCCGCCCATTCCCGGCCGGGTTCGCGCAAGAGCACGATCACATCGCCTCTCTGGAGGTCGCGGGTTGCCGCTTGAACGTACTCGCGCCACAGGGGCTTATCGCCATCCCACGCCCGAGGCAGCGCGCCAAGACATCCGAGCACCACGGCGGCCGGAAGCAGGTTTGATAGCAGCGGTGATCGCCCGATTCCGGCAGTCGCAATCAAGCAGCAAAGCCCCGCGCCGGCGGGCAGCGTGTAGCGGATGAGGTTGAGCGTCTGGCGATGCTGCGATATATCCGCGACCGCGACGAGCACAATCGGCCCGACCACGCCGGCAACAAACAGCCACGTCGTTCTATGTTTTGCCGCCAGCGCCGCGGGAACAACGAGCAGCAGTAATGGCGTCATCCACAAGATTCCACGGCCGGTTGCCGCGGCATCAATGAGGCGCCCGCCCGGCTCGAACAGCAGCCGCAGGGGCAGTAGCGCGGCTCGGCGCAGCGAGCGAAGCGGCAGTCCGGGGTCGTCGTCGGCGATCCATCCCATGTTGGCGATGAAGTTGCCGCGCTGCTCCAGCATGAAGGGCCCCCACGAGATCGCAAACACAAGCGCGGCGGCGGCGCAACATGCGGCGAGTCGCCATCGCCATGCTCGTTCGAGTGCAATCAATGTGACGATGGCCACGGGAACAATCGCCCCGATCGCGAAGTAATGCGTGAGCATCATGGCCAATGAAATGCCCGCGAAACCCGCGAGCCGTCGCCACGATGCGCCCAGCACAATCAGGCGTGCGGCGACGGCGAGGAGCGCCGCCGTCAGCATCGACAGCATGATGTAGCTGCGGACTTCCTGTGCGTATTGAATCTGCGAAGCCATCACCGTCGCGACGGCCGCAGCCCACAGCCCGGCGCGCCATCCGCCGGCTACCCGAGCCGCATCGAAGACGAAGAGGATGCACGCCAGCGAACAGGCCACGCTCAAGAGCCGCGCGGCCACATCACCCGGGCCGAAAGTGAATAGCCACGCGCGTAGTATGATCGGATGAAGAGGCGGGTGCGTGTCGTAGCCCATGCCGGTCCAGATGTGCCACCACGGCGGCGCGCCTTGGACGGATAGAAGATCGACCGCAGGTTCCATCCATACACCCGAGGGCAGCGCCGTTTCCCACGGGCCGCGGGCGGTGGCGAAATGAATGCTGAACAGTTCATCGAACCCCAGCGACTCGCGCGCCAAGGCGTGCCATCGCAGCGCCGCCGCCATGATGAGAATCAGCAGCAACAGCCATACGCCGCGCTTCGAACGCCGAGCGGCGGTTGGTGACGCGGTCGGTGGCGCGGTCGGGGGCGCGGTTGTTGCGAGGGCGTCTTGGGTCATCGCGCCTCCGCCGGTTCACTTACCGCGGGCTTCAGTTCCAGCACCGTGCCCACATAGGGTTCGGTGCTTACCACGCGCGAAGCGAAGCCGGGAAACCACGTATTGGCTTCGAAGCCCGGGCCGGTGACCAGCAACACCGTGTCGAATTTCTGAAGCTGGGCTGCGAGGCGCGGCGACGGCGGCGCGACAAGCACGACAGCCGATTGCGGCCACCGGTTGGCGTAGTGCGAGAATGCCAGATAAAGCCATCCGCCGTACCAATCGCCACGAGACTGCCCGATGAACACGACAGCGCAGCGGTCACGCACACTGCCGGAAAACGCCGAAGCGAGCGCGCGATAATCACCCGGATCGCTCTGGTTGGCGTTGAACGGTTCGCCGACCGCCATCGAGAGCAGGCACGAAAGGAACATCGCGCCGGGCAGCACGGCGGCCAGCAAACGCCGTCGCGTCGCCAGCGCTCCAATGGCCGGCACCGCAAGATAAGCCGCCGGCGCGGCCACAAGCACGTAGCGGACGAGCGTGAGCTGTTGAGTGTGCCGACTAACGTCGAGCAGCAATACCATCGCCACTGGAAGGGCAAGCCAAAGCCCCAGCAGCAGCATGGCGCGGCGGCGGCGGACGAGCAGAAACGGAACAACATAAATCGCCGCAAACCCCATCGCCAGGATGGTCGAGCGCGGCTTCACCTCGTTGAAGAAACGCGCCGGCATCAGCGCCGTGCGCTGCAGGCCCGATCGGACGGGGTGCGGCGAATTTTCTGTCAGATACTCTCGGTTGAGCGCGAAGTTGGCGCGCTGTCGAAGCAGGAACGGTCCCCAGACAACTGCATAAACAACTGCTGCGGCGGCGAGGGCGGCGATGGTCTGCATCCGCGCGCGCCCACGCATGGCGATGATGGCATAAACCAGCAACGCGCCGCACGCCCCGATGGCAAAATAATGCGTGAGCATCGCCGCCAGCACTCCACCGGCTAATGCGGCCAGGCGCAGGCGGGTGATGCCGGCGATATCAATCCTCGCCGCCGCCGCCAATGCTCCGGTCATGCACGCGACCATGGGTACGTAACCCCGCACCTGCAGCGATTGTTCGATCATCGGTGTTGCGATCGCACACAGCGCCGCGGCCCACAATGCGACGGCGACGCCGAACCACAATCGCGCCGCATCAAAAATGAACAACACCATCACCGCGGCGAACAAGACGCTGAGTAACCGCAGGGCCGTATCGCTCGAGTCGGCCAACGACCGCCACGCGCCCAGCGTCATAAAGTAAAGCGGCGGGTGCTGCTCGCGGTCGAGGCTGAACCAGACCGGCGCACGGGGCAGGTCGCCGTCGAACCAGGTGGGTCGGGGCGCGGGGGTCATGAGCGCGCCCGGTTCGATCGTCTCGTGCCAAAGCCCCCGGCCGGTGGAACACGCGACGCTGGCCATTTCGTCGTACCGCATGCTGTGCTGGTTGATGCCATAGAGCCGCACCGTGACACCGGCGGCCAGAATCAGGACGAGCACCAGCACATGCGGCAGGCGCAGCGGAGCAATTATCGTCGCGGGGTTTTCTGCGTGATGATTCAAGGTTTTGTCGATAAACTATAACTGTGGTCGAAGCCAATCCAAATTCGTCGAAGGTGCTGGTGTTCATCGTCTCCTACCAGGCGCACCGGCATGTGTCGCGCCTGCTTGATCGCGTCCCGCCGGATTTGTGGGACGATGACTCGGTCCACTTCCTCATGATCGACGACGCCTCGCGCGACGAAACCATCAGTGTTGCCAGCGAATGGGTGACCGCCCGCGGGGTCAAGAACATCACCCTGCTGCGCAATCCCGTCAATCAAGGCTACGGCGGCAACCAGAAATTAGGCTACCGCATTGCCATTCAGGCCGGTTTTGATTTCGTCATCCTCCTTCACGGCGACGGGCAGTATGCGCCCGAGATGCTGCCGAAGTTCATCGATACCTATCGCAGCACGCAAGCCGATGTGGTGCTCGGATCGCGCATGCAACAGGTGAAAGACGCCCGCAAAGGCGGCATGCCCTGGCACAAGGTGGTCGGCAACCGAATGCTGACCGCGTTCCAAAACCGCATGACCGGCCGGCGGCTGAGCGAGTATCACACGGGTTATCGCGGATACAGCACGAAGTTCCTTCGATCGGTTCCGTTCGAGACCAACACCAACGACTTTCATTTTGATACCGAGATTCTGCTGCAGGCGTTTCACATCGGCGCGAAGTTTGAAGAGTTTTCCATCCCCACGCACTACGGCGACGAAGTGTGCCACGTGCAGGGATTTAAGTACGCGCGCGACGTCGTGCGATCGACGCTGCAATACAAGCTGCACCAACTGGGCATGCTCTGCACGTTGAAGTATCGCAACCTGGCGCCGGATCGATATCGCGATAAAACAGCGGCCCTCTACTCCAGCCACACGATGGCGCTGAACGTGGTGAAGAAAAAGGCGCCGGCGCGTCTGCTCGACATCGGCTGCGGCCCCGGCCACGTGGCGCGCGAGTGCGAGCAGGCCGGCGTGCGCGTGACCGGGCTGGACTTTCATGAGCCAGAAGCCGGCGCGATGACAAATTTTCATAAGCTCAACTTCGATCAGCACAATCTTCCCGTCGATGCGTTTGATTACGACATGGTGCTGCTGCTGGACGTCATCGAACACCTGGCCGACCCGGAGCAGTTTCTGCTCGACCTGCGCAACACCAGCCAGGCCACCGCCGCCGTTCGCAAGCCGCCGACGATTGTCATCAGCACGCCCAACGTTGCGTTCGCGGCCATGCGGCTCAACCTGCTCATGGGCCGGTTCAGCTACGCCGAGCGGGGGATTCTTGATATCACGCATAAGCGACTCTTTACGCGGTCGAGCTTGAAGCGCACGCTGCGCGACTGCGGGTACAAGATCGAGAAAATCGAAGGCGTACCCGTGCCGTTCGAGGTCGTCGTCGGTGGGAGCATGGGCCGCATGCTCGGCCACATTGCGGCGGCGATGGTTACGGTTTGGCCGACGATGTTTGCCTTTCAGTTTCTCGTCACCGCCAAACCGCTGCCGGGAATTCGGCAACTCCTTCAGCAGAGTGAGAAACACGTTGAAGCCGACGAGCGCCTTCGCCGCGCCATTTCCACCGAGCGCGCAACCGCCTGAAGCCAACTAACCCGGCAACTTCACATGCGTGCACACGGCCACGGGGCGATCGTCGGCATCGACGAGCGTCTGCTGTTCGAGCACGCTGCAGCCGGGCAAAAGTGATGGCAGGTCGCTCACCGGGCCGGAAAACAGCCACGCCGTTCGGCCGCGAAGCGATGCGATCAGCGCCGGATCGGCTGCGTTTGCCATCTTCACGATATCCCGCGGCCAGAGTTTGGGTTCGCGACTGGCAGCGAGCATCAGAATCTCATTAAAATATCCCTTCACCGCCGGGCCGGAATAGAAAAGCATCGGCTCGCCGGGCGCGGCGCGATCGACCATGAAGGTTCGCAAAACGCGATAATCCGGTTCGTCTGCAAAATGCGCCTTGGCATTGAGCAGCAACAAGGTCACAACGATCGCGCCGCCGGCCAGGTGAATCAACGGGCCGGTTGGCGCGCCGGTGCATCCGTTGTCGGAAGCCCGACCGCGGGATTGCCACACCATCACCGCCAGCGCCGCAATGGCCGGTCCGGCGGCGAGGCTGTAGCGAACATGCACCAGGTGCCGCGTGGTTCTCGCCCAATCGAGCAGCAGCAGAAAACCGCACACGCCGGCGAACCACAGAATGGGCAGCAGTAATTCGCGACGCTTCGTGATTCGTACGATGACAAAGCACAGAAGCGCCAGACCGATCGCCGGCCAGATCAGCCCCGCATAGTCCTGATCCACCAGCAGGCGAATCGGCATCGAGAGAAACCGCCCGAGCGCCAGCAGGTGTGGATGCGCGGCGGGTTCTTTCAGCCAGGGATCAGCCGTGTGCGAAATATCGGGAATCTGCTTTATCGCAATCGGTGCCCAGACAACCGCGAAGACGACGCCGGCGGCAACGAATGTCATCCACAACCAAGCCAGTTGCCTCCCCCGGAAGCGAATGCAGGCCCACGCCGCGATGATTACGCAGATGCCGATGGCGAAGTAATGCGTGAGCATCATCGCCAGCATCGACAGCCCGAGTCCGATCGCGCGACGTCGACTCACGCCGAGCGTCTCCATCCGCGCCGCCGCCGACATGGCGCAGCAGGTGAGGCCCATCAGCATGGTGTAAGCGCGCACTTCCTGGGATAGCAGAATTTGCGTCGGCGAGACCGCCATAATCGCCGCCGCCCACAGCCCGGCAGCGGCG
>CAZXLA010000032.1:19089-27269 GCA_964641895.1 uncultured Tepidisphaeraceae bacterium | reverse complement strand
GGCAAACGCATGTAACGAGCGGCGAGCGTCAGCGACCCGATTTCAGCAGCACTGCGACCGATTCCCGCAGAAATATCTCCGGTCGCTGACGCTTGCGACTCGTAAATCGGGGCACATGTGATTGCCCTGGGGTCAAGGGTTCAGGGTTCAGGGGTTCAGGGTTCGGGAGTCAACTGTCAGCATCAGAGGAGGTCGTCGATGATGCGCGTGGTGGAGAACGCGAACGGTTTCGTCGGGTTTGCGAACGCGGGCTGATCGATCCCCTTCAAAGAAGCCGGTTGCATAGCAGCCGAAGTGGCCGCGGCTGGACCGCGCGGGAGGTCGCCAGGGGCGGGCAGCGTTTTTCCGAACTGGGTCGCCAGGATGGTGAAGTCATCGAGGTTCACGCTCTGGTCGTAATTGAAATCGCCCTGACTGAAGACCCGATCGGACGCACCGAAGTTGGCGGCCAGCGCGGTGAAATCGTCGAGGTTCACGTTGCGATCGCGGGTGGCGTCGGCGGCGAGGACGAAAAAATTTGCTGTCGCATCGGCGGCCTGCGCGTTGCCGTACAAGTCGATCACGGCGGCGGCGGGAAGGGTGGCGATGTAGTTGCCGTCGGGAAGAATGCCGCCGGGCGTGCCGCTGTACCCGAACCGCGCGACGTTGCCGCCGGCGTCATACGCCACGGTCAACTGCGCCGCGGGAATGGTGGTTGAAGTGGTGGTGTTGACCAGCACCAGGTCGGCGGCGGCGATGCTGGGCGCGACGTCTTCGCTGAAGGCGTAATTGATCAACTGCCGGGTTTCGAAAGCGAAAGTGCCGATGGCCGTCGGCGCAACTATTTCGCGGTTGCCAAAGGTGATATCGGTAACCGCTCCGCCGGGGCCGACCGAGACATAGCGCGGGTTTGAAACGCCGGTGATCGCAAAAGTGCGCGTCAGCGCGTCGCCGCCGGTGCCGTCGTTGTTGCCGTCGAGCGGCTGGCCGAAGGGGTCGGTGATGGCGGGCTTGGCGGTGAAACGATACGTGTGGGCGCCCATCGACCCGGTGATGGTGAAGAACAACCGGTTGGTTCCCACCTGATACCCGTGCACCGGCGCGGCGGCGTCGCCGAAGCGAAGGGTGAACGGAATGATCGCATCGTCGGCGGTGCCGAAAGTGTTATCGAAGCCGTCGCTGCGCAAATCGAAGTTGCCGGTGGTCAACGTCGCGGCATCGAACACGCTGGCTACATCGAGCGTGAAACTGCTGAGCAGGGTATCGGTCAATCCGCCTTCAGCAGGCAGGCCGGGAAGAAGCGGGGTGTTGATGGTGTTTTTAAAAGTCGGCGGGGCGATCGGCAGATTTACGCCGCCATGGGCATTGACGCGGCCTGCGCCCAGCAGGCCCTTCACGGCACCGGATTGGATGGCATCGATGTCCTGCGCCGACCCGATCAGCGCCGCCGCCACCTGCTCGCGCGTCCACGTCGGGTGCGCCGACCAGATGAGTGCCGCCACGCCGGCGGCCATTGGCGCGGCCATGCTCGTGCCGGTCTTGTTTTCGTAGGTGTAGGCGGTAAGCGAACTGCCGAGCGACGTGGAGAAAATGCTGGTGCCCGGCGCCGCCAGATCGATACCCCAGCCGTAGTTGCTGCCGCCGTTGCGGACGTCATTGGATTGGGTGTTGGCGACGTAAAGCGTCGTGTCGAACTGCTGGCGCGCCGGGTTGAGCGCGCCGGAATTGCCGGCAGAGTTGAAGTGAAGAATTCCCGCGCCATACATCACGCTCAGGGCGTCGTTGAACGATTGCTGGCCGATGAGAAATTCGAGCTGATAGCTGGTGTTAAGAATCTTCACGCCGGCATTGGCGGCGTAGGCGTAGGCGTTCAGGAAATCGACGCTCGTCTGCTGCCGGCCGGTGGCGCCATAAAAGCGGATGGGCACGATCGTAACCCCGCCGGCCACACCCGAAACGCCCACGCCGTTGTTGGTGCGCGCCCCGAAAATTCCCGCGACGTGCGTTCCATGATCTTCCGACGCCTGTCCCGAGGCGGGATTGTTGTCGCCGTCCCACACGTCTCGGCCGATGATGTCGTCGGCGAAGCCGTTGTTGGCTTCGTCGATGCCGTTGCTCCACCCGCCGGTGCCGTCGTCGGTTCCCGCGCCGCCGGTGGGGGCGGTGATGTCCAGCCAGTCGATGCGGGCGTCGGCGTTCAGGTCGGTGATTTTGAACGGCCCGATGTTGAGCGGGTCGTTCAGTTCGATCATCGAAAGATAGCCGTCGGCGTTGATGTCGGTGAGATTGGCCAGCCGGGTGAGCGGAATTTCGCCGGGGTTGATCCAGATGTTCATCCACAGATCGGGATGGCTCAGCGCAAAGCCGTCGTCGGTCACACCGACCTTGATGCGCGCATCGCCGAGCGTCGTATCCCACGCCAAAGGATTCTGAATCAGCGGATGGTGGAATTGCGAGCCGAACGAGGGATCGTTCGGCGTAAACTCGCGCGGGTCGATTGTCGCGATCGGGTTCGGCTCGGCGTAGTCGACCAGCGCGAGTTCATTCAAAACCGAGATGGCCTTAAGCGGATCGACGCCGGATTTCAATCGTACTTCAACCAGCGAATCGCCGCTGATGCGGAAGATCTGCGCCGAGTCGGCAGGCACGATCATGCGCGCGACCGCGGAGGCGGGGTTGGCGCGCACGTAGCGATCCAGCTCGCGCAGCCCGCGCCGATTGTTCACCCGCACGAGAATCTCTGTCTTGGAAATTTCCTGCCCGCTTTGCGCTGTGCCGGACGGGGTGGCGGCGCCGGCGCTGTTACGTTGCAAAACGCCGCCGCTGCCCGGCGCGGTTTGTACCCAATTGGTTTGCAGCACTTCGCGCACGCGATGGTTGCCCGGCGGGAGCGAGAACGTATAGGTGCCGTCGCCGGCGGTGATTTGCGAGGGTTCGCCGGCGTCGAGGCGGCCGTCGTTGTCGGTATCGACGTAAACCGTCCAGCCGGCAAGCCCGGGCTCGCCGGGGTCGCGCGTGCCGTCGGAATCGTAGTCTCCGAACACGACGCCCGAAACAGTGCCCGGCGGTTCGCGGTTGCCGAAGTGGATGCCGCTGATTGCCGCATTGGAAGCCGTCACGTCGACGCCATGAAACCCGCCTGCCGGCCCGGTCGGGTTAAACCCCACGCGGTTGATCTGCCGAATGACCTGCGTGCCCGCGGCAAGATTGGGCAGGGTGTAGTCGCCAGTGCTGCTGCTGACGCGCGACTTTTCGCCCGACGCAAACGCAATCGCCCACGCGTTGAGCGAGCCGAAGTCGCCCGGAGCGGTGTCGTTGATCTCCAGCGTCCAGTTGCCGTCGGCGCTTTGGCCAGCGAACGTGGCAAGCGGCGCTTCCGGGCGAACCAGCCCCGTGAACGGCGCGGCGGCAACGGTTACCGATTGCTCGGCGTCGTCGTCAAACACCGTGCCGATGTAATTGTCGCCCGACGACCCGCGGCGGTTCGAAAGCGTGACGCGCGTGCCCGCGGGGCTGATGAGGGTGAGGATCAGGTCGCCGTCAAAAGTATGCGTGAGGCTGGTGATTTCCACGCGAACCTGGCTCACCGTGCCCACGCCGACGACGGCGATCGCACTGCTGGTCACACCCGAAGACGCGCCGGGCGCGTCGGGCGGGATGCCGATCGGCGTGGAGGAAGTAAACTGGTTGCTCGTTCCGTCGAACACGCCGTTGGTGTTCTGGTCGACGAACACAGTGAACCCCGAAATCCCCGGCTCGCCGGCGTCGCGGATGAAATCGGCGTCATAATCGTTAAAGACGGCGCCACTGATCGTCGCCATGAGCAACCGGCGCTCGACGGCTTCTAGCGTCATCCCCACCGACACGGCCAACCGCCGCCGGCCAATGTTCTTTCGCGGGCTTTCGCGCAATCTTTCGCTCCTGACGGGGTGATGCAACACTTGAGTATAAGGCGCACAGCCTACAACGAATCTACTCGCCCCGGCGCCGCAGGCAAGGAAATTCCGTTCCGCGCCGGGTCTGACGTTGTTTTTGGCGACGATCCGTGAAAACATGTGGCTTAAAACATTCGGTTCAACACGAAGAAGCGAAGGAACGAAGGCAGCGGTTGTCGGTAGCTGACCCGGATTGACAAGCATTCATACGGTCGTTCAATGATCCGTGTTCAACGGTGTGCGAGTTGTGCCACATGGCCCGCTTCGTTGCTTCGCTTCTTCGTGTTTAACTTTCTTGCGATGCAGCGACTTACCGCCAGAAAGTAGCGTCAGAGCCCGCACGGCCGGGGAATTGGCTTGACACTCCGGCACAACCCGTTTATCCCTGACACATGGAACACCCCCAGACATCATACCCAAGCACGCCGCAAGCCTCGCACGGCAAAATCCTGCACGACGCCATCACTTTTGACGACGTGCTGCTGATTCCGGCGCGCAGCGATTTTATCCCCAACGACGCGCAAACGCACACGAAACTGACGCGCGGCATCGAGATCAACATTCCGCTGATCAGTGCGCCCATGGATACCGTAACCGAGTCGGCGCTGGCCATTGCGCTCGCGCAGGAGGGCGGGATCGGCATCATCCACAAAAACCTTTCCGTCGAAAATCAGGCGCGCGAGGTCGAAAAGGTGAAGCGCAGCGAGAACGGTGTGATCGTTGACCCGATCACCCTCCCCCCGGCGGCCACGATCGGCGAGGCTCGGCGGATTATGCACGAATACAACGTGTCAGGGATTCCGATTGTCGAGGGTTCAGGATTGAGGGTTCAGGGTTCAGGGGTCAGGACCAAACAAAACGGCGATTCGAGGCTCGTCGGCATCCTTACCCGGCGCGACTTGAAATATCAGGAAGACGACAATCGCAAAGTGGGCGAAGTGATGACGAAGGACAACCTCATCACCGCGCCGGACGGCACCACCCTAGATGAAGCCGAACGAATGCTCTACAAAGCCAAAGTGGAGAAGCTCCTGTTGACCGACAAACAGGGCCGGCTCGTCGGGCTTATTACAATGCGCGATATCGACAAGCTCCACCAGTTCCCCAACGCCTGTAAAGATTCGCGTGGCCGGCTGCGCGTGGGGGCGGCGACGGGCGTGAAAGACTTTGAGCGCGTCGAAGCATTAATCGCTGCCGACGTCGATGTGATCGTGGTGGATACCGCGCACGGCCACAGCGTCAATGTCATCGAAACCGTGAAATACATTAAAAAGAATCACAACATCCAGGTGATCGCCGGCAACATCGCAACCGCCGACGGGGCGCGCGATCTCATCGCCGCCGGAGCCGATGCGATCAAGGTCGGCATCGGCCCGGGCGCGATCTGCACCACGCGCATTGTGAGCGGCGTGGGTGTGCCGCAGATTTCGGCGATCATGAACGCCGTCAGCGCCGCCGAAAAGGAAGGCGTGCCGGTGATTGCTGATGGAGGGATTCGTCACAGCGGCGATATCACGAAAGCAATCGCCGCCGGCGCCCACTGTGTGATGATGGGTTCGCTTTTTGCCGGCCTGGACGAGTCTCCCGGTGAGCTGGTCATTCACCAGGGCCGGCGCTATAAAACCTACCGTGGTATGGGTTCTTTGGGCGCGATGGTGCATGGCAGTAAAGACCGATATGGGCAAAGCGGTGTGTCGCAACTGAGCAAGCTTGTGCCCGAAGGAGTCGAAGGTCTGGTATCATACCGCGGGCCGTTGAGCGATTTCGTTTACCAACTGGTGGGCGGCCTGCGAGCGGGCATGGGTTACTGCGGAACCAAAACGCTCGACGAGCTGCGCACCAATGCGCGGTTCTGCCGGGTGACGTCAGCCAGCATGGCGGAAAGTCACCCGCACGACATCCGCATCACGCGTGAGTCGCCCAACTATATGATGGACCATTCGGCGGACAGTAAAAATTAGCCGCAGATGAACGCAGATGAACGCAGATCATTCAACAAGCCGTTGTTGTCATTCCGGAGCGTACTCGCGAGGAACCTGCTTGTCGTTGGGTGGATCTTCGCAGCGCAGTTTGCGCGGCAGACGCCCAACGACGGACACGATCCGCCTGAGGACTGTTCGGCATGACAGTTCTTCCTTTTTGAATTATCTGCGTTCATCTGCGTTGATCTGCGGTTCATTCGTTCTGATTGGCTGTTCCGATAAACACGCCACCACTCAGCCGATGACGATGGAGCAAAAGCAGGAGGCGCTGCTTCGCGACCCTTTTTCGTATAAGAATGACCAGAACGTCGATATTAGCGGCGGGAAGATCAACGAGCTTGATCGCAACGCGCTTAAGAAGGATCTAAACCATGTATTCAACCCGTAAACGACTGACCGCTGCGTTGCTGACCCTTTCCGGTGCCGTCGTCGGATGCCAGCGGGCGAACCAGACGCAAACCGCCGAACTCAACCGCACGCCGATCATTGAAGATGACGCGATGAAGCTGCGGATGTGGTCGCAAAGCAGCGCCACCTATCCGAACGGCGCGACTGTAGCCGGCCCGACGCTTTTCGCGCGCGAGCCGAGGCGCGGGAAGAGAGAATATCACTATCTGTACACCGACACCGGCGTGTACGCGGGCAACGTGTTCATGCTGCCGTACCGGTTTTACCAGACGCCACCTTGGCGCGAGGTGATTTATCCGGGTGAAGTGATCTCGCCCAGCCACACCGCCGTCCCGCCGATTCTTCGGGAGCCGGCGGGCGAAATGCCGTTGCCAGCCGCGGCATACGACCCAATGCCTATCGCCCCGCCGGCGACGCAACCGTCAAACTAGGGCCGCCTTGGCCGCCAGCGCGACAGTGGTAACGATTGACGATTGACGATTGACGAGTAATGCAGCAAGCAGCGATCGCTTTTCCTCAATCGTTAATCGTCAATCGTTAGAACGCTTCGCCGCCGACAGCCTGTCTCGGTTACACTTCGCCCCATGCCCCTCTCCCGCCAGCAAACCTGCCATCTCACCGCGTCGCATTTGCGTCAGGCCGCGGCATCGCTCGGGTCGAGCCGCGCGCTTGTCGGGCTGGATGGTTTTGTCGATGAGATCATCACCGTCGTGAACAAGCGGCAGGATGCCGAGCATTTTGAACCGATCGCCACCATCGCCGACCTCGCCAAAAAAATAGCCGCGGCGGAAGGGCAATCGAGCAATTACGAACTCGTCGTCAAAACCACGAAACTCGGGGGCAATGGGCCGATCATGGCGAACGCACTGGCGTGCCTGGGCATGGGCGTGACCTACGTGGGCAACCTCGGCTACCCGACGCTGCACCCGGTGTTCGACGATTTCGCCAAACGCAGCGAAGTCATCAGCATTGGCCAACCGGCACACACCGATGCGCTGGAGTTTGACGACGGCAAGCTGATGCTCGGCAAGCTCACGCCGCTCAGTGATGTAACGTGGGACACGCTGATCTCCCGCGTGGGGGCCGATCGACTTCGTGACCTCGTCGGGCAGTCGAAGCTCATCGGCATGGTTAACTGGACGATGCTGCCGCACATGAGCCGCATCTGGGCGAAGCTGCTGGATGAGGTGATTCCGAGTATCGAGCGCCACGACCGCAAGTTGTTCGTCGACTTAGCCGACCCCGAGAAGCGCACGCACGACGATATTCTCGACGCCCTCAAGCTGCTCACGCGGTTTCAGGATCAGGTGGATGTGATTCTGGGCTTGAACTTAAAGGAGTCGGGCGAAATTGCCGACGTGCTTGGCTTACCCGGTCGAAGCGACCCTGAAGCGGCGATCGAAGAAAATGCCCGGGCCATCCGCGACGAACTGAACCTCGAATGCGTCGTCATCCACCCGCGCCGAGGGGCGGCGGCGGCGACGGTGGGCGAATCGGCAGCGTTCGCCGGGCCGTTCATCATGCAGCCCAAAATCAGCACCGGCGCCGGCGACCACTTCAACGCCGGCTTTTGCCTCGGCCGGGTGTTGGGAATGAGCCTTGAAGAAAGCCTGTGCGCCGGCTGCGGCACCAGCGGGTATTATGTGAGAACGGCAGAGTCGCCGACGGCGATTCAACTGGCGGAGTTTGTGCAGGACATGCCAGCGGCGCAGTAGCAGTGGAGGGCGAGGCTCGCGCCGAGCTGTCGCGCAACCGACCTCTTACCACCGGAAGTGATTCAACTCGCCGCGAAACGGCCAATCATCGGCACGCTGCACAAGTCCCGCTCTTACAGGATTCTCGCGAACGTACTCCCACTTCGCCTGATAACCATCGC
>CAZXLA010000032.1:0-18989 GCA_964641895.1 uncultured Tepidisphaeraceae bacterium | reverse complement strand
CCCGCTCTTACAGGATTCTCGCGAACGTACTCCCACTTCGCCTGATAACCATCGCCGGTTCGCATCATGGTGTCCCAGTAATCGGCTTGCCAGATGGCCTCGCCCAGCCGCTTCGTAAATTGTGATTTCCAGAATCGAACCCAATTGGCAAGCGGCAATGACGGCTGCCCGGGCGCGACAAAAAGATGCGTGTGGTCGGGCATGATCACGTAATTGCCGACCACCCACGCGGTCGCGCCGGCCCAGATGTCGACAATCAAATCATGCATGCGATCATTGGCCAGCAGGGGTTTGCGCGCCTGAGTGCAGACCGTCAGAAATACAACGGTCGGGCGGTTGACCAAATTTTGGGGTTCAGGGTGAGCCGGGCGGGCACGTCGCGGGAGGTGGTTTTCTTCGTGCATGAAAATACTCCGGCTGCCGAGTGAGCATCAAATTCGATGACCCCTTGCGCGACGGCTCGGCGGGAGCCTCGCCCTCCACATGGCGGTATTACTCACGTTCGGCGGACGGTCGCCACAGAACCCTGAACATTATTTAAGCCCCGCCCGTTTCTTTACATCTTCCCACGGAATCAGCTTTTCACGAGGGTCGGCCATGCGCCTAAGGGAGATGGCGATATCTTCAGCGTCCTCCGCTGTCAGCAGCGGCTCTACAGCTCGCGACTTTGAAACCATCAACCGCCGATATTCAGACTCCGGCATTAGTACGAACTTCCTGCCTGAAATTTTCAACGTTTGCGCTGCCATATCGTTACTCTACCTCTCCGCCCCCAACTGCCCAAGCATAAACGCGTACTGCATTGCCTCTTCCCTGTAGTCGTCATATCGCCCGCTCGGCCCGCCGTGGCCGCCGGTCATTACGCAGTGCAGCAGGAGGGGATTGCTGTCGATTTTGGTTGCCCGCAGTTTGGCGGCGTACTTGGCGGGTTCCCAGTACATCACCTGGCTGTCGTTCAAACTGGTGACGACGAGAATCGATGGATAAGCCTGGGCTTGGATGTTGTCGTAGGGGCTGTACGACGACATGTATTCGTACGCGGTTTTGTCGTTGGGGTTGCCCCATTCCAGATATTCCTGCGTGGTGAGCGGCAGGGTGTCATCGAGCATGGTGTTGATGACATCGACAAACGGCACGCCGACGATGGCTGCCTTGAACAAGTCGGGGCGCATGTTGAGCACCGCGCCCATCGTCAACCCGCCGGCGGACGCGCCGCTGATGGCGAGTTGATCGGGTGCGGTCATCTTTTGTTCAATCAGATGTTCGGCGCAGGTGATGAAATCGGTGAAGGTGTTCCGTTTGTTCATCAGCCGGCCCTGTTCGTGCCAGATTTTTCCCATCTCCCCGCCGCCGCGGATATGGGCCGTGGCGAAGATCACACCCCGGTCGAGCATGCTGAAGCGGGCGGGGTTGAAGTCGTCGGTTTCGGGGAAGCCGTAAGCCCCATAGGCATAAAGCCAAAGCGGGTGTGGACCTGGGACCAAACCCTTCTTACGAACGATCGAAATAGGGATCTTCACGCCGTCCGCCGCGACGGCGAACTGCTGCGCGACTTCGTATTTACCCGGGTCATAGTTCGGCGCGGGATCGCGCTTGAGCAGGATCGACTCGCTTGTAGCCAAGTCAAAATCATAGGTACTGCTCGGCGTGATCGGCGATTCGTAAACGTATCGCACTTGCATTGTATCGAACAACTCATTGTGACTGATGGAAACGTTGTAAATTGCCTCTTGCATCGCGATGGCGCGCGATCGAGCGCTTGCGGTTTCGCGGATGGTCAACCGTGGAAGTCCAGAGGTTCTTTCCGACACAACCACAAACCCAGCAAAGCAGTTGTGGTCTTCGATCATGACATCATCACGATGTGCAATCAGTTCCTTCCAGTGGGCGCGATCGGGTGAAGCAAGCGGCACCGACACCAACCGGAAGTTGCGACCCTTATCGTTTGTTCGAATAACGAGGGAATCCTGTCCCCCGTCGTCGATGTAAAATTCCTGCCCGTCGATGCGCGGCGCGACCGGGGCCGGTGGGGCGTCGGGCTTGGCTGCGTCGATCGTGAGCGCGTACGACGTATCGGAAGACGCCGACGCGATCGCCACAAACCGCCCGCTGCGCAGACGGCTCACCGCGGCGTTGAATTGCCGATCTAGCTCGCTGAACACCACCTTCGGCGATGCGGCGGTGATGTCGGTTCGCAGCACACGCCACGGCCGTTTCGACTCATCTTCCACGCAATAGAACAGCGTCTTGTTGTCGGCGGCCCAGGCGATGGATGTCACGTTTTCGTCGCTCAGCAGCTTCGTTTCGCCGGTGCACAGGTCTTTCACAAACAGATGCAATTCGCGAAAGCCGGTAAAGTCGATCGCGTAGGCGAGAAAGCTGCCGTCGTCGCTCACTTCGGCGGCACCCAGCCCTACAAACTCGTGCGCTTCGGCGAACGCGTTGAGATCGAGCATCACCTGTTCCGCCCCGCCCGCTGCCGGCTTGCGGCAGTAGATGCGATATTCTTTGCCCTTCTCTGTTCGGCTGAAGTAGAGCCAATTTCCTTTTTGGTAAGGCACTTCCGTGTCGTCTTCGGCAATGCGCGAAAGAAACTCGTTATACAACTCTTTCTGCAGGGGTTTCGTGGGGGCCAGCATCGCGTCGGTGTAATCGTTCTCGGCGTTCAGGTGCGCGATGACTTTTGCGCTCTCCTTCTCGCGCATCCAGTAGTAATCGTCGGTACGCGCTTGGCCGTGCACGATCGATTCGTGCGGAATCTTCTGGGCCACCGGAGGAATATGCGGGGCGACGGGCTTGCGAGATGTGCATCCGATGACCACACCCGATAGTACGACAACGGCGGTAATGCGTTGCAGGAGATTCATAGATTGCCTGGTACGTTGGGGAGAGTGTGCGGACTATGACGATGTCGATGCGTTTCAAAGATCACAGACCCGCGTGTTCGCCGAGGCTCACAGCGCGGCGTGGGTGCCGGTGATGGCCGCTTTCAATCATAACTTGTGACCGAGCTTTGTTTTTTTCGTTTGCAGATACTTCTGGTTATGGCTTCCCGCCGCAACTTTTACCGGCACTTCTTCCACGACGTGTAAGCCGTATCCTTCGATGCCATAAATCTTCTTCGGGTTATTCGTCATGATGCGCAGATTGCGCAGCCCCAAGTCACGGAGGATTTGTGAGCCGATGCCGTAATCGCGCTTGTCGGCGGGGAGGCCCAGGCGCAGGTTGGCGTCGACGGTATCCAGCCCCTGCTCCTGCAACTTGTACGCGTGCAGCTTATTGGCCAACCCGATCCCGCGGCCTTCCTGACGCAGGTACAGCAGCACGCCTTTGCCGGCGGCTTCGATGGCTTGCATGGCGGCATCAAGCTGGCCGCCGCAGTCGCAGCGTTCGCTGCCGAACACGTCGCCGGTGAGGCATTCGCTGTGCACGCGAACCAGCACCGGTTCGTCATGCACGATCGGCTTGCCGTCGGCGTCGCGGTCGCCGATGCCACCTTTGCACAGGGCCAGGTGCGGCTGCGCGTCCACCATCGATTGATAGGCGTGAAGCTGGAACACGCCCCATTTGGTCGGCAACGCGACGCTTTCGATGCGCTTGACGAACTGCTCGCGTTTCAGGCGGTAACTGATCAATTCCGCGACGGTACACATTTTGATGTTGTGTTTAGCGCAGAACACTTCAAGGTCCGGCCGGCGCATCATCTCGCCGTCGTCGCGCATCACTTCGCAGATGACGGCGGCGGATTTCATGCCGGCGAGGTGGGCTAAATCAACGCCTCCTTCAGTCTGCCCCGCGCGAACCAGCACGCCGCCGTTGCGGGCGCGGAGCGGGAAGATATGCCCGGGACGATTAAGATCGTGCGGCTGCGCGTCTTCCGCCAGCGCCACTTCGATGGTCTTGGCACGATCTTTGGCGCTCACGCCGGTAGTCACGCCGAACCGCCGATGTGCATCGACCGAAACGGTAAACGCCGTTCCCAGAGAAGCAGAGTTAATCTGCGTTTGCGGGTGCAGCCGGAGTTTGTCGCAGCGGTCTTCGGTAAGCGACAGGCAAACCAGCCCGCGGGCGTGCGTCACCATGAAGTTGACGGCCGCGGCATCGCATTTTTCGGCGGCGATGACCAGGTCGCCCTCATTTTCGCGATCTTCATCGTCCACCAGCACGACAAATTTGCCGGCTTTAAAGTCGTCGAGCACTTCGGGGATCGGGGCAAACGCCATATTTTCACCGTAATGACGAGGATGGGAACCGGAAACGTTGCAGCCACCTCTGATTATAGTGCCAGATGCCCCTCGATGCACCGCCGTTACGGATGGCCGTCGGCCGAGGTAATCAGCACCACAAGTGCAATTCGGTAAATGGGTTATGACTTGCTGCGGATTGTCGCAGTAATGCCGGCAACCACCGTTGCGATGCGCGAAAGAAACTTCACGAAGTGCCGGTGTCAACCGTTGCGTGGCGGGGCGCGCGCCGGTAGCGTGCTACGCCGTCGCCGGCCCGTCGATTTTGATTTCGATCAAAATCGACGGGTTCGCGCATTATGGAACAAACCAAGGAACTTCCCCCCGCTTTATCTCTGCTGAGCAGCGAACGGCCCCGGAATGTCGGATGGTTCGGTTCTGCCGGACTTCTCTTCGGCGATTGGGGCACCAGCCGGCTTTATGTGCTGGGACTGGCGTTTCTGGTGGCGGGCCGGTCGAGCTTCTGGCTGATTGCGGCGATGAGCGTGTTGATCATCGCGGTCGGCTGGGCATACACCCAGATCTGCCGCATCTACCCCGACGGCGGGGGCGTTTACACCGCGGCGCGGCAGCGCAGTCCGCTGCTGGGCGTGGTGGGCGCGCTGCTGCTGTTTGCCGATTACACGGTCACGGCATCCCTTTCGGCGGTCGAGGCATTTCACTATTTCGGGCTGGGCGAAAGCCACGTGACCGAAGTGACGGCCGAAGATGCCGGTTCGTCGATCATTCTGCATGACGAGCGAACTGTTAGCGAGTCTCACCAAGAGATCGCCGTCAGCAAGAGCAGGCTCCCGTGGTGGAACAACCCGCCGATGTGGGCCATTGTTTCGATCTTCCTCATCGGCGCCTTGAACCTGCTCGGGCCGAAGCATTCCAGCGGGTTCGCCATTGTTTCGGCACTGGCGATGATCTTCATCACGCTGTTTATCTGTGTGGCGGCGTTGCCTCAGGTGGAATGGTCGACGCTGCCTCAGCGCATCGGGCCGGCGTTTTCCGGGCACACGCAAAGCGACATGTGGCGCGCATTCGTCGCCGTCGTTTTGGCGCTTTCGGGCGTGGAGGCCATCGCCAGTCTGACCGGCGTCATGAAGAAGCCGGTTTACAAAACCGCCAGCAAAGCCATCTGGGTCGTGGCGACTGAAGTGGCGGTGTTCAACATCATCCTCGCGATCGTCATGCTGTCGATCTTACCGTTGGGCCGCGAGGCGCACACGAATGACATGCTGGCGCACATGGCCGGCACGTACGTCGGCGCGTGGGGCGAATGGCCGGTGCGCATCATCGCCGGGCTGCTGCTGCTCAGCGCCACCAATACGGCCATCGGCGCGCTCATGGGCACGCTTTATGTGATGAGTCGCGACAGCGAGTTGCCCCGGTTTTTTCAGAAGCTCAATGGGTTTGGCGCGCCCTGGGTCGCCGGCATTCTCGCCGCCGCCGTGCCTGCGGTGGTGCTGGTGTTTGTGCACGAGTTGGAACCGCTGAGCCATCTGTATGCGATCGGCATCGTGGGCGCGGTGGCGATCAATTGCACGCTGTGCGCGTTTCATCCCCGGCTGCGAAAGCTGTGGCGCAAGACGCCGATGATGGTGATCGGTGCCTTGCTCATCGCCATCTGGCTGACGCTGGCCTACACCAAGCCGGCGGCGCTGGCATTCGTCATGATCGTCATGGCCATTGGCCTGGTCGCGCGCCAGGCAACGCGCTGGACGGCCAAACGCCGCGCCCGCCCCACGCTACTTCAGCAGGCCATTATGGAGCAGCTCACCCCCGAAGCGCTGGCCAAACCCAGGTTCCTGCTGGCAACGGCGGGATCGGATGCGATGGCCATTCCGGCGCTCAAGGCCGCCAAGGAACATAACGCGGCGCTGGTTGTGTGCTTCATTCGTGAAGTGGCGCTATCCTACAAGTCGGCGGGGGACAAGCGCCGGCTGACGCTCGACACCGATCCCGCGGCCCAGCAGTTGTTCACTGACTTCCTCGAACACGGCCACAGCATGGGCGTGCCGATCATTCCGACTTACGACATGGGGCAATCGTCGCCCGAACTTATCGCCGAAAACGCCGCCATGAACGCCGTCAGCGCCGTCCTCATCGGCACCAGCCGCCGCGGCGCGTTTCATCGATTGGTGAAGGGAAGCTTCCAGAAAAAACTTGAATCGCTCCTCCCGAGCGATATACCCGTTCAAGTATTATCGGCCACGTCGTAACGATTGACGATTGACGATTAAGTAAGACGCGGTCTCGGTGCCCACTCTTATCAATCGTCAATCGTTACCCCGCTGTCGCGAGAAAGACCCTGGCGTGCGCGACGTTTGCCGATTTTTCCAGATTTTCCGATTGCAAAGATTAAGTGACACTACGCGCTCTCCGATGCCAACAGTGACAACCGGAATATGCAGCCTTTTGTTGGCCGCGCCGGTTGGGATAAACGCCGAGGATCTTGCCAGACCTTTGGCGCGAAGAAGGGCAGCGTACTATGAGCCGCATTAACACCAACGTCAGCTCGCTCATCGCGCAGCGGGTTCTGGGTCGCAACAACGACTCCCTCAACAAGAGCCTCGAGCGATTGAGCACCGGTTTGAGGATCAACTCCGGCGGCGATAACCCCGCGGGGTTGATCGCCAGCGAAAACCTTAGAGCCGAAAAGGCCGGCATTCTGCAGGCGATCGACAACGCCAACCGCGCCAACACTATTGCCGGCACCGCCGAAGGGGGTCTGAGTGAAGTCAGCAGCTTGCTGACTGAACTCCAGAGCCTGGTGACCGCCACGGCGAACACCGGCGGGCTGAGCCAGGAAGAAATCGACGCCAATCAGCTTCAGATTGACTCGATTCTTTCCACCGTCAACCGCATCTCCGGTGCGACGGCATTCCAGGGCAAGAAGCTGCTGAACGGCAACTTTGATTACACCACCAGCGGCGTGACCAGCACGGCTGTAAATAACGTGCGAATCAACGCGGCGAAAATTCCCGAAGGCGCCAGCGTCAACGTGGTCGTGCAGGTGACCGCCAGCGCTACGACCGGCGAACTCTCCTACAGCGGCGGTACCGTGGGCGCCGGCGGGGCGACGATTGAAGTGGCCGGCAGTCTGGGCACACAGCAGTTGTCGTTCGCTTCGGGCACGGCAATTGCAGCCGTAGCCACCGCCATCAACTCGGTGAAAGATGTCACCGGTGTGAGCGCGTTGGTCAGCGGCAGCAGCCTGTCGATCAACAGCAGCGAGTTTGGCAGCACGCAATTCGTGTCGGTCAAGGCGCTGGCGGGCTCGTTCACTGTCACCGGCGGTGTGAGCGGGAAAGACTTCGGCACCGATGCCGATGTCACCGTCAACGGCGCCGCGGCGCAAGCCGCCGGCCGATCCATCAGCTATCGTTCGGCCGGGCTTGATCTGGAGTTCGACCTCGATACCGCCTTCAACACTCCCGGCTCGACCAACTTCACGGTAACCGGAGGCGGGGCGAACTTTGCTCTAGGTAGCCGAGTGACTGAATCCGACAAAGAATCGCTCGGCGTCGCGTCGGTGAGCACCGGCAACCTTGGCACTGAAACCCTCGGCTACCTTTCCAGTCTCGGCAGCGGTCAGGCCAATGCGCTCAACAGCGACAACCTGGTAACCGCGCAGCAGATTCTGGACCGGTCGATCAAACAGGTCAGCCAGCAGCGCGGGCGACTAGGCGCGTTCCAGAAGTTTACAATCGGTTCGACCGTGAATGCGCTGGGCGTGGCGCTGGAAAACGCGTCGGCGGCAGAATCGGCGATTCGCGATACCGATTTCGCCGAGGAGACCGCCAACCTCACGAGAAACCAGATCCTGAGCCAGGCCGCCTCCAGCGTCCTAAGCCAGGCCAACGCCAGCCCGCAGGCGGCGCTGCAGTTGCTGCGGTAAAGCGGGTTCAGGTTGATTTTTTGGATTGATTTCACGCCCCCGGTCGAAGCGATTCGACCGGGGGCTTTTCGTTTTGTCGGGCGTGCCCGCTCAACCGGCCGATTTTTTCTGACGCCGCGACGCGTTTGCAGGTAAACTACACGACGACTGAAACGCCGGGACGCTTGTGGCGTCGTTATAGGTATCACTCACGAAAGAGGGTGTTTGATGAAACGTTCAGGGCAAATTTTATCTGCTTACTTGGAAACACTCGAATCCCGCCGACTGTTTTCCGCCCCCGCGTTGTCGCTTGCCGAATCCGCGGTGGCTGAGTCGGCGCCGGCTGAGTTGCGCGGCGATGGCGGCATACTCGTGACCAGTGACGACCCGTGGGGCCGACAGATTACGATCGTTCAAACGGATGCCGGCGAGGCGCTTTCAATTACTGGATGGGTTGGCTCAGGATCGATCGATGTGCGATTTGATGATGCATTCATAGATGAAACCGGGCGATGGACCTTGCCCCTGACGATTATCAATCCCGGCAACGGACTAGGGGGCTACTGCGATATGAAGCAATACAGCCACGAGGCGAGATTGCCAGAAGCGTTCGATGGCGAGATTGTATTGCGCACGACCGAGCAGCGAAGGAATCTCATCAGTGCCTCCCCCGGCGAGGAAGGCGATTTGCAATTTGAAATCGAGTTTGTCTCGACTACAGACATGATCCTCCGTGCCGCGCTTCCGGCGCTTCCCACAGAGCCAGACCTACAACCGCTACCAATCGACCCGCCGTCGACAACGCCGCCGGAGTTGCCAGCGATGAAGCGTGAACGGCTGATCGAGTTGGGTGGCGCGACAACCCTCGCACAAGAGCGACCCATCGAACTGCTGCTGTCCTCGGATTATCATGAGGAAATTGGTGGCTGAGGCGGATTGAAGGGGCTTTGATCGTTAGGTCCGGCCGGTCGAGCCGACGCGGCGCTAAGGCTCTGCGGCGGCGTGGGGAGCGGGGACGACGCTGGGGCGCACAGGATGTTAGATTGCCCACGGTCTGTTAGGGTCGTTGTTTCTGAAATCTTCGGGGCGTGTTCTGTAAAGTCATTGATGTCAATCGCTTGCATCAATTGTGAAATATTTCACAAAGTTGTGCCACGTGGCACAATTCGTGGGGAGAAGAGCCGAAAACCGAGAGCGACAGCAGAAGACCGAGAGGCGGTTCGAACAATGTGCCACGTGGCACAATGTGCGTTGCTCTCTGCTTATTGGCTCTCCGCTATCGACTACAAATTGTGCCACGTGGCACAATCGCGCGCCAGCGCCATTCACGCCGGGTTGTGAGCTTTAGCGAACGCCCGGATTCTTCGACGTAGGGATTTTTCGACCCAGGGATTCTTCGATAACCGGAATCTTCGATCCCCGGATTCTTCTGTGCAGGGATCCTTCAATGCAATCTGGTCGCTGGCTGACGCCGGCTGATTTGGCTTAGTCGATTTCGACAATTCGCGCGTCGCCCCAGAGGTTTTCCAAATCGTAATAGTGGCGGGCTTCTTCGGTGAAAAGGTGGATGACAACATCCACGAAATCAACCAGCACCCAGTTGGCCGAGTCGTAGCCGTCGAAGCGGTGGTGGCTGTAGCCGGCGGAGCGGCCGAGTTCCTTTAGATCGTCGGCGACGGCGCGCATCTGCCGGCCGCTGGTGCCGGTGGCGATGACGAAGTAATCGGTGAGCGGGGATACGCTGCTGACATCAAGGACGACCACCGAGTGGCATCGCGTGTTCTGCGCGAGCCGGGCGGCTTCGATGGCGAACGCGCGCGCGGGGCTTTCAACCGGAGCGATGATCGGTTTGACAGCCGCCTTGGCGGTGGCTTTTGCGGTCGGCTTGCGTGGGTTTGTCGGCTTGCGGGCGATGGTGGTCTCTCCGTGGGTTGGTGGTTTTAGCGGCCGAGCGATTTGAGCCTTGCGGTGATGCGATTGATCGCCCGCAGCGACAGGCCGGCGTCTTCAACCACGTCTTCAAATTCACCGGCTCGAAACGCCTTGATAATGTTGGTGACGACGATCGCCCGCTGCGCTCGCGGGAGTTGTTCGAGGTTTTCGCGGGTGGCGCCGGGTGGATATAGCTCGGCGGCGCGGTCGGGCGGAAGGTTGAATCGCATGAGCACAACGCTGTGCAGGTCGAGCGCGGCTTCATACTTGTCGGCGGCGGATTGCTGGAGCTGCTTCTTTTTCGCCGGGTCGGTCGCCAGCAGCGATCGCAGGTAGTCGGCATCGGCCAATGCCAGGGTGCCGTTGGCGGCGACCGACTCGCGATGCTCGCGGTACAGCATGAGGTTGGTCGTGTAACGCGCGGTGTGACGCTCGTAGGCGGTGTTGGCGGCATCGGCAAGCTGCTTCGTGCGATCGTACGAGCGAATGGCAACTTCAATCGCCGGCACCGCTTCGGCCGGAAAAGTGTGGTCGACGGCCAGATCAGCGGTCACGTTTTCGACCATCTCCGGCTCGACCGGAACCGCTTTGCCGGCGGCGACGATCTCGTTCACCCGGCCGTAGCGCAGCTCGTCCTCGGCCCAGTTCTTGAGCGACAGCGCCGGCCGCGAATCGATCACCAGTTCGCTCAGTTGGGAATGCACCTGAGCGCCGGCCTCCTGCAAAAGATCGGCACGCATGTAGTAATTGTAGGCCAGCGCGAACGGCGAAAGGCCGTCGGGGTAGGGCTGAAATTCCACTAGAAACTGTAGTTCGCTGCCGTCGTAGGTTAGGGGGCGATCTTTGTCTTTAAGCTTGATGGAGCCGGGTTTGAGATACTCGGAAAGAATGTTGCCGGCCTGATCGATCATCGGATCAAGCTCGAGCGGTTGCCAGCCGGACGCGCTCTGCTTGAGCTTCTGCCGCGATTCGTGCGGCCGCGACTGCGCTCGCACCAGCCGCTTGTAGGTTTCTTTTTCCTGTGAGTTGCCGAGCTTGTCGAAATAAATGCCCGCAATGGCGGCGATGATGTTCAGATTGTTCGGGCGCTCGCGATCGACTTTGTGGGCGTACTCCAGCGCATCAAGAATCGTCGTGTACTTGTTGCCCACGTTGGCCATCTGCACGCTGATGTTGTAGGCCTTGTTCCAGATCTGAAAGATGTGGACGCTGTCAAACTCGGCCTGGAGGAGGCGAATCCATTCGATTTTGGTATCAAAATCCTGGAGGTTGCGTTCGCTCTTTTGTGTTTCGGCGCTGGGCCAGAGGAACATGACCAGCGGCCCGCGCAGGCCGCCGAGCAGCAGGGCGATGGCGTAACTGTTCATGCTCGAAAGCGAGGTTCCCGAACTGCTCAGCGATGATGCGGTTTTCTCGCGCTGGTTGATCGCCAAGTGGCGCGTGACCACCGAAGCGATGATGGCCAGAACGAGCACGACGACGATTGCCCCTCGTCCCGCGCGACTGCGGCGGCGCAAGGACGATCGGAGAGGTTGGCTTGTCATGGCGCGACCTCCTTGTTCCGCAGGATGACATATGAAAGGACCGAAAGCGGCAGGGCAAACGTGAGCAGCACCAGCAGCGAATCGCGCACCTTTACCGCCGGCACGGCAACGCCGCGCTCTAGATCTTCGATGGATGCGAACTGCGAAATATCGGGTAGCACTTTGGCTGAAACCGTTAGGAACTTCGCCAAGGCGTCGACCACTTTACTTGCCGTGACGGTGAGTTCCGGTCGCGATGAACTGAAACCAAGATCGGTCGCCACCTGGTTGCCGATGCCCGGCTGCAGCGCATCACCCAACTGAGCCACGCCCCAATGTCCGAGCAGCATTACCAGCGTCAGCACGATGGCGATCGGCCAGGAAAGGAACGTGGATGAGAAGATGGCAACGCTGATGACGAGAATGGCCATCAGCCACATCACAAACAAACTCTTGAGCAGGTTGAATGCAAAACTCTGGCTCGCCTGAACCACCTGTAGAGACGCGCGGGACACGCCCAGGTAATGGCCGGACGTGGTGCACCGCAGCAGCACGTCGTAGTCGCCGCCGGTGAGGAATTCGGCGGGCACTTTGAAGAAGATCGGGCGATTGGTTTCAACGTCGCCGATGACGGCGTTACTGCTCTTGCCGGTTTTTATGTTGCGCACGACGACCGAAAGCTTCGTCGGCGCTTCGTCGGCGTCATCGACGCCGGAGCGCTCTATATCGCAACGGAACTCGAACGGCACGGCAGTGTTACTGGCCGACGGCGCGGCATCGCGGAAGCTGAAAACGGCGACGTGCGTCGGTTCTTTCGCCGCGTCTCCGCCGCGCACCTGAAAGCCCACTCGGCCGAAGCGCCCGCGGAAAACCCAATCTTCCATTCCCGCCGCAGGCTCGATCACCCGGGGCTGCTGTCCGGGCGCGGCGGGTGGGATGAGCAACTTGATTGAATCCGGTTGAATACGGTACGCAATGCCCGGCGCCGCGCCGGCGATTGAAACATAAACGCGGCGCCACCGCTCAATGTTGGGCGCCGACCTCGGATCGACAAACAATTGAATCGGCTGATTGCCGGCGGGGTCGATCAGTTGAGTGCCCTGGCCGCGCTCCATCACGTTGGCGGGGACCAGCGTCTCTTGCGCCTGATCGAGAATTGATACGGCGATGCGCGTATCGGCCACGCCGCCGGTGGGCTGTGATTCTGGCGCGGCGATGGTGGGCGGGAGCACGCTCGGGGCGGCCACCGGTTTGGGGGCAAGCCGCGCGTCGAAGCCCACCTTCACCTGAACCACAAGCCCGGCCGACAGCGGCGTGTTGGTCGCGTCGCCGGGTGGAATGAGCAACTCCGGCGGAAGATCGAACGCCACGAGCACGTCCCCTTCGGTGCCGAGGATCCACGCCTCCTGAAAATTATCGCCGGGTTTGCTGTCGGGTTCGCGGGCCAGGATTCGCATACTCTGCGCGCTCGCCAGGCCGCGCGCCGTCAGCAGGCCATTGTCACGATAATATTCCAGCGTGGGACGGACGGCGGCGCCGGCTTCGATCGTTTCCAGTCGCTGGCCGATGCCGCGCTGCAGGCTGAACGAGTTGAAGTACATGTAGCCGAACGTAAACAACCCCATGATCAGCAAAATGGCCGCCGAAACGCGCGCAAAGCCCAGCACCTTGCCGAAGACAATTTCCAGCCGCGTGATCGGCTTGGTGACGATCGTAAAGATCACCCGGTTCTCGATTTCCTTGGGCAGATTTGTGCACGCCAGAATGACGGCGGTAATGGTCACCACCACGCCGCTGGCGAACAGGCAGACCTTGAGCATCTGCCGCACGGCGTCGGCTTCATCAATCGGGCGTTGGAACTGTGAAATTAAGATCACACCCAGAATGGCCAGCGGGGTGATCCAAAGCACGCGCTTGCGGATCGATTCGGCGAAGCAGACGCTTGAAATCGCCCACACGCGCGAAGGGCTGAAGATGAGCAAATCGCGCAGCCCGTAAATGAACAGGCCGAAGACGATGATGAACCCGCCGATCCACCATTCAAGGTATTGATCGATCATCGGCGGAAGGGCGGCGATGGGGCTGGCGACGAACATCGCAGTGACAACTCCGGTTGCGGGTTCTGTTACGACTCGCTGCTGGTATACGACTGACCGGCGGCGGTGTTTTCGCGGACGATGCGGATGAACAAATCTTCCAGCGTCGTGGTCGGGTGCGTAATCTCGGCGTTGTTCACGCCCATGCTGGCAAGGAACTGCTTCACCTGCGTCAACTGGCCGTCGTTCATTCCCTTGAATGAAATCTGCGTGACGTCTTTCACCTGCAACAGATCCTTCACCGCGCCCAGTTCCATTCTCTTTCCGCGGAAGAGGATGGTGATGCGGTCACAGACATCCTGCACGTCAGCGAGCAAATGACTGCACAGCAGCACGGTCTTGCCTTGCTTCTTCAGTGAAAGAATGAGGTCTTTCATCTCGCGGGTGCCGATCGGGTCGAGGCCGGTGGTAGGCTCGTCGAGAAGAATCAAATCGGGATTGTTAATCAGCGCTTGCGCAAGACCGATTCGCCGGGCCATGCCCTTGGAATATTCGCGGAGTTTTCGTTTGCGGGCTTTGGCGTCGAGGCCGACGATGTCGAGCAGTTCCGGTACGCGGCGCTTAAGCTCGCGCGATGGAATTTTGAACAGGCGGCCGTAGAACTTTAGCGTCTCTTCGCCGTTTAAAAAGCGATACAGGTAAGACTCTTCGGGCAAAAATCCGATGCGCTTGTTGACCTCGTTCGAACCGATCGGCTCGCCGAGTACGAACGCCTTTCCCTTGGTCGGGAAGATCAGGCCCAGCAGCAATTTGATGGCGGTCGATTTGCCCGAGCCGTTCGGCCCGAGCAGGCCGAAGACCTCGCCTCGGTTGATGGTGAGGTTAAGATCATCCAGCGCCCGAACTTTATCGCGGCCCCAGAAGTCGCGGTAAATCTTGGTGAGGTTCTCGGTGTGAATGGCCGAGTCAGTGAGTGCCGGCATGGTATTTTGAATAAAGTAAATTCAACGCAAGCGAGAGCCGAGCCGCTCCGCCGCCGGGACGCATTAGCGCGGAAACGCTATCGCGCCGGACTGCGCGACTTCGTGCCCATCTTAATCGGCCGCGGCTTGCGAATGCGCCGCCGACGCTTCTCGCTGGGCTTCTCATAGTAGGCCACGCGCTTGATGTCTTTCGTGAGGCCTTCTTTTTCGCACATCTTCTTAAACCGACGAACGATCTGTTCGGCGGTTTCGTTGCCGCGCAGCTTGACCTTGATCATCTAAAAACCTTTCCAACAAACACTTATGCTGATATTCAGCGACTCGACAAGCGTCGAGACAAATGCCACGTCCGATCTGCTCGTCCGTGGCAAACCACCAGTTTACTTGCGGCGGGGGAGACTGCAAGTTTGAGCGTGGTGGGCTGTGGCTTGTCATGCCGCAGCCGCGTCCGCGGGCATTGCGATGACCTGACTTACGCCTTCGTGATCGAAGATGACCGGAGCGCCTTGTGAAGTGACAAACACCGCCACGCCCCCTCGGATGACCAGCGCTTCCGGATGATCCACACGCACGCGGTCACCGCTGACCAATTCGACGAAGTAGGGGCGGAACGGAGCTCGCCGCTGGAAAGCCTGAATCGTGGTTTGAAAGTGCTCGGGTGTCATGAACGCTATATACCGCCGATTGGTTGCTGCTGCCTAATGGACCAAAGTCATGTCGGCCGCCGGGTGGCCGTTAAAGGTCCTCGGGCTTCAGGCCCGTTTGCTTGCCGATCCGCGCCAACATGCGCGGGCCAATCTCCTCGCGGTCGTGGAAAGCAAAGCCGGTGTCGTGCGATGCGAGCCGCACTGGGGCTTAATGGACCAACCGATCCGCAGCAACGCCGACAGCACACGACTGGCACGGGTGGAAGGCCACTGATGTGCCATGCTCATGCCACGATGGAAAAGACATTCTCGACTTGGGGCAAGGGCTCGCCGTGTTCCAGACGCTCGGCCAACACACGTAACGAAAGCGCCTGGGCCTTGCGAATCGCTTCATCGCGTGATTGCCCGTAGACAAGCACCCCAGTCAACTCAGGCACCTCTGCGATCCAGCGCCCATCGGCTTCCTGTTCGGTCACGACTTTGTACATGATCGTATCCTAGCATGCACCCGTCTTGGCGACATAACGGACCAATGTTCAATGGCCGGCACCGCGCCGACCGGTTTCACCTTACCAAAGCGGTCGATGCGGTGCCGGTCCATTGCAGCGTTCGGTTATGTCGCCCGCCGTGCAGCCAACCCGCGCCGAAGCCAGTATCGGCCTACGACAACGCTCAGCAATCCGAACACCGACAGCGCCGTGGCTGGATAGGCACGGCCAACGAAGTCTGCACGCAAGCCGGTCACCGCAAGCCACCAAACGAAAAGTGAATAGCAAGCGACGCACGTGCCGCCCGTCAAGGCCAAACCACCGATCACAGTGTCGACGACTGCCCGAATCGTCCAGACAGCGCTCGGCGTTTTATAATCGAGCGTTTGTCTGATTGGCGGTTGCTCGAGCGACATAACCTCATATTCTATCACCGTCGCAGCGACATAACACCTACGCAAACGCGGAGCTAAATGTGCCGTAATTGCTGTCACGGTAACGATTACGGCCCGATTCGGAAAGTATAATCAGCGTCGCGAATCTGACCGCTAACAATACCGTGCTTCATCAGCCGGCGGCGGGCGTCACAGTAATGGATGCGTTCGGGCGGGGTCGATTTGGAAGGTTGTTTTCCACAGAACGTTGAATAACTTCATTGAAATGCCCGCCAGCCATCAAATCACCCTGCGTGTGCGATACCCCGAAGTGGATGCCATGGGGTATCTGCATCACAGCCGTTACCTGCAATATTTCGAGATGGGGCGGGTGGAGTTTCTGCGGCAGCTCGGCCACAGCTACGCCGACCTGGAGCGGGCAGGGGTGTTCTTTGTTGTGGTGAAGGCCGAGGTGCGTTATCGCGCGCCGGCGCGGTATGACGATGAACTGACCTTAACGACCAAGGTCGTTCGCCAGACGCACGTGCGCTACGACCACGACTACGAACTGCACCGCGGCGATACGTTGCTGGCGACGGGGTCGACCACGATTGCGTGTGTGAATCGCGCGGGTGAAGTGATTCAAATTCCTGCATTACTCGGCGGGGCGGAAAGTTGATCCTCTGGAAAAAGCCGAGCAGAGAGTAGACATTCTCCTGTGCCGGTGGGGCAGACATTCCTGTCTGCCACGGCGTTCCATGCCGTTCGACTTGCGGCATCGCGTGGAACGCGATGGCAGACAGGAATGTCTGCCCCACCGGCACAGAATAGTTAAGCTCCAGCAAAAGCCGTTTAATGCACCTCCGCACGCCCATTGCCTTCATCGTCTTCAACCGCCCGGAAGTCACTGCGCGGGTGTTCGAAGCGATTGCCGCGGCACGGCCGACGCGGTTGTTTCTGATTGCGGATGGGCCGCGCAATGCCGCCGAACGCGAAAAAACCGACGCCGTTCGCGCTATCGTGTCGCGGGTCGATTGGCCGTGCGAGGTTGAAACGAACTTCGCCGACGAAAACATGGGCTGCAAACGGCGGGTGTCGAGCGGGCTTGGTTGGGTGTTCGACCGCTGCGAAGAGGCGATCATCCTCGAAGACGACTGCCTGCCGCGGCCGACGTTCTTTCAGTTTTGCAGCGAACTGCTTGATCGCTATCGCGACGACCCCCGCGTGAGCATGATCAGCGGCGACAACTTTCAAGACCGCCGGCGCGGAGAGGGCAGTTACTTTTTTTCCTACATCGCGCATGTCTGGGGATGGGCCACATGGCGGCGCGTGTGGCGGCAGTTTGACGAAAAGATGACGACCTGGTCCACCGATCGCGATGCGCCATGGCTTAAGGAGCTGCTGCAAACACCCGAAGTGCTGAAGGTTTATCAGCGCGCGTTCGACGCGGTGCACAACGGGCAAGTTGATACGTGGGACGCGCAATGGCAACTGGCGGTGTGGCGGTCGCGCGGGTTGGTGGCACTGCCGAATAAAAATCTCGTGGCCAATCTCGGCTTCGGCCTCGACGCCACCCACACCCGAAAGACCGATAGCCCCGACGCCAACCTTCCCACGGCTGACCTCGCTTGGCCATTGGTTCATCAACCGGCTGTCGAACGTGATCGCGCCGCCGATTTATTCACCTGGCAACGCAGCTTTGCCCGCAAAACCATCGCGTGATCTTTGTGGCTCAATCAATCCGGGGGAAAATCTAAAGTGACGACGCCCATCAGTCCGAAAAGCACTGAAGCGATGAAATCACAATTGAAAACCTGTTGGTGCGGAGGCGCACGGCTGTCGACGTTCAACGCCGAGTATGTCCGCTGTGAAGCTTGCCAGACGCTGATCTGCGCGTGCCCGCCGAACCCCGGCGATCCGCGGATGCGCGATGACGAATCCGCCCTGTACGGCAAGGACTATTGGCTGAAACATCAGCAGCAGGCCTACGGCTTGGGCGACATCTACCAGCGCAGCCGGACCGATCTATCCGAACGAAACCTGTTCTGGCTCAATCAGCTTTTGAAGATCAAGCTTCCGCCGGGCAATGCACTGGAAATCGGCTGTGCGCACGGCGGATTCACGCACCTCATGCAGCAATCGGGATTCGCAGCGACGGGACTGGAACTCAGCCCATCGATCGTCGGCTTCGCACAGCGGACGTTCGATATCCCCGTCTTCTGCGGGCCTGTTGAAGAACAGCCGCTTCTTAAGCAATCGTTTGATGTGATCGCACTCATGGACGTGCTGGAACACCTTCCCAATCCGCTCAAGACGATCCGCCATTGTGTAGGATTGCTCAAGCCAGACGGTGTGCTGTTCATCCAGACGCCGCGATACCCTTCGCCCAAATCGTTCGCCGAAATGGCCGCGACGCAGCACAAGTTTCTGGCGCATCTTAACCCGCTTGAACATACGTTTCTCTTCAGTGTAGACGGCGTGCGAAAGCTGATGCAGGCGGCGGGAGCCGGGTATGTGGAAAGCTATTCGGCGATCTTCGGCTTCTATGACCAATTCTTCGCCGCCTCGCCGTCACCCATTAAACCGATGGCGGTCGGCCTGCGCGACGAGTGGCTCAGCCAAACCTCGGGCCGGCGCGTGATGCGGGCGCTGCTTGATTCGGAAGACAAATTCCGCGCGATGCTGGGCAAGTACCGCGAACTCAAGCGCAACCAAAACGAAGAAACGCTATACGCGGCGGCGTGATTCTTATTCCGCCTCCTGGTACTCCCGGACGGGCCAGGGGGAGGGCGGGACGGCGCAAAACCGAAAGCCGAAACCAGAAATCCGAAGTAATCGCGAATGACGAATATCGAACACGGTTGACGGTGGGGCAGACATTCCTGTCTACCACGGCA
>CAZXLA010000031.1:0-28139 GCA_964641895.1 uncultured Tepidisphaeraceae bacterium | reverse complement strand
GCGGGCGTAGCTCAGTGGTAGAGCGTCACGTTGCCAACGTGAATGTCGAGGGTTCGACCCCCTTCGCCCGCTTTTGAACAGGCCCTGACCCGAATCGGACGGGGCATTTGTGCTTTAGCGTCCATTCGCGGTCGAAAGTCTGGGTATCATTCCCGCTTACCACCCGAACCGCTCTTCCTCCCACGGATCGCCGTGCATGTGATAGCCGTTCTGTTCCCAGAATCCTGGGGCATCGGTCCCGCGCAGTTCGATGCCGCGGAGCCATTTGGCGCTTTTCCATAAGTACAACTGTGGAACCAACCCGCGCAGCGGCCAGCCGTGGTCGGGTTCTAAATCTTTGCCTTCCCACTGGTAGGCGAGGATGCAATCGTCCTTAATGAACTCTTCCAGCGGCACGTTGACCGTGAAGCCGGCTTCGCTGTGACACATGACGAACCGGGCGTTGGGCTTCGGGCGGGCGCGTTCGATGAGGAGTTTGGTCGCCACGCCGGTGAACGTGTTATCGAGGCGACTCCAGTGCGTAACACAATGCATATCGCAAAACACATCGACTGCGGGCATGGCGCGAATGTCGGCGTAACTAAGTTCGTACTCAGCGTCGCACTGGCCGAAGATTTTCAGTTTCCAGTCGGCCCGCGCCGGGTCGACCTTGGGCACATTGCCGTAATGCAGCACCGGCCATTTGCCGGTGAGCGTCTGGCCGGGCGGCGTGCGTTCTTTGGCGCTGCCGCGTTGGGTGTCGGGGCTGATGATTTTCGGTCTGCTCATGATGATTCTATTGCCGCAGATTAACGCGGATCAAACGCGGATCAACGCGGATGAGAAAAGAGGTTATCCGCGGATTGACGCAGATTAACGCAGATTAGAAAAGACAGGTAGCGGGTTTTAACCTCAAACGTCTCTCATTCCATCTGCGGTCATCTGCGTTCATCCGCGGCTAATTTAATCTGCGAAGGTCGCCATCGAGTCGTGGGCCAAATCGCGCACCCGGCGGTCGGGGAACGATTCGAGCGCGCGGAGAAACTCGATATCGGATCGCGCGCGGGCAGCATCGGTTTCGCCGAGGCTGTTGTTCTCGACGAACAGAGCAAGCCGCGTCGTTTGTTCGGGCGAAAGGCGGCTCCAGTCGCTGCGCACGGCGGCGAGGACGGTGGCGGGGCGCAACTGCTCAAGGTTCTTTGATGCCGAGTCACGCACGTCGGCGTCGGCGGCGTTGAGGTCTTTGAGGATTGTCGCAAACGCCGCGACCTCTTCCGCGGTTGGTTCGATCTCCGGGAAAACGCGATAGACGTCGGCCGGGCGCGGCCTGAGCAACGCTTCGCCGGTCATCTCGTTCAGCAGTGGCGCGAGGAATCGGCGGACCACCAGCGGTTTTTTGTGCAGCAGGTCGACCAGATCGTCGCCGGAAAAATCGAGTCCGCGGCCGGCCTGCGTGACGACCGTGAGGCGCGGCGATCGGCCGTCGCGGTTGGCGTGATATTCCACCTGAACGAATCGCCCATCGGCTCGCCCCGCGCCGCGGATGATCGTTCCACCGGGCGCGATCGTGACGCCCGCGAGGCGCAGCGGGCCGTCCTTATCGCCAATGAGGTCAACGGCCGGCAGCAGGACGAGCGCCGTTCCGCGCCGGTCCGCCGGCACGAGTTGCGATGTTTGCGTGAACATCATCCACCACAGCGCGCGATCGGGCTCGGCCTCGGCGATGATTCGACGCGCGTTGATAAGCTTGGGCTGCCACGTGGCGTCGGGAGAAATGCCAACGACGAGACGGCGGTCGTCAATCCTCGCATTGATGATTTGTGCGAAGCGGAATCCGCCGGTCGGGCGAATCCACGCTCCATTGAGCAGTCGCCACCCCTCACGCGGCGGTGGAGCGTCGGCGGGGCGAAAAATGGTGGGTTGTGCGATAGTGAGCTGCGCACACATCAGCCAAACGATGATGACGATCAATCGATGGAGCATTGCGGTGATTACCCAATTCCCGTCATGATACCACGCATCATCTCCCCTTCCATGTACTCAGGGACTGGGACGCAGACCGTTTGGCGGATCGAACGAATCTCTCTACGATGTTCGGCTTGGCTGACAGGAGCGCGATTTCGATGAAAGTGGCATTGATGGGTTACGGCGCAATGGGCAAACTCATCGCCGCCCGCGCGGCGGCGGCGGGGCATGAGGTGACGCTCACCGTGACGGTGGATGATCGCCCGGCCAAAGCAGAATTGATCAACAAACTTGCCGCCGCCGATGTGGTGATTGATTTTTCGTCAGCCGAGGCGGTGTTGGATAATATCGGTGTGTGCATGGCGGCGCGGAAGCCGATCGTCATTGGAACGACCGGCTGGAGCATGCGCCTCGACGAAGCCAAATCGATCGTGCAAAAGGCCGGCGGCGGGATGGTGTTCGGCGCGAACTTCTCCGTGGGCGTGAACATTTTCTACCGACTGACAAAGCTTGCCGCCGAGATGTTCGCCGCCGCCGGGACGTATGAGTCGTTTATTGAAGAGCAGCACCATTCGCGTAAAAAGGATGCGCCATCGGGCACGGCGTTGAAGCTGAAGCAAATCGTTGACGCCGCCGCGAAGGCAGATGTTTCGGTCGCGTCGACGCGTGCCGGACACATTCCCGGCACGCACCGGGTGGGGTTTGATAGCACCGTCGATCAGGTGCTGCTCACCCACACCGCCCGCAGCCGCGAAGGGTTTGCCGATGGCGCGATCGTCGCGGCGCAGTGGATCGTCGGAAAATCCGGCGTGTATGAGTTTGATCAGGTGATGGATGGGATTCTGAATGGTTGAACGTTATGCATTGTAACGATTGACGATTGACGATTGACGATTAAGCAGAGCGATGAATCGTGGCAGTGCAACGAATTGAATTCTCAATTCTCAATCGTCAAACGTCAATCGTTACCCTCGTTTGCATGACCACTCAACTCACGATTACGCAGAGGTAACACCAATGGCAATGAAGGTTGAATGGCTACGAGGATGCGCCACCGCGTTGGTTACGCCGTTTCTGGCCGATGGTTCGATCGATGAGCCTTCGCTGCGAAAACTGGTCGATTACCAGATCGACGGCGGGGTGAGGTTGTTGATTCCCTGCGGCACCACCGGCGAAAGCGCTACGACCAGCGAAGCCGAAGACCAACGCATTATCAAGATCGTGCTTGAGCAGGCGAAGGGCCGCGCGAAGGTGATCGCGGGCACCGGCAGTAATAGCACGCATTCGGCGGTGCAATACACGCGCGATGCCGCCCAGCTTGGGTGCGACGGCGCGCTGGTCGTCGTGCCGTATTACAATAAGCCGACGCAGGCCGGGGTGATCGAGCATTTCAAGGCCGTCGCCGCCGCGGCGCCGACTTTGCCGATCATTCTCTACAACGTACCCGGCCGCACGGCGTGCAATATGCTCTGCGCGACCACGCTGCAACTGGCACGCGAAGTGAAGAACATTGTCGCCATCAAAGAAGCCAGCGGCGACATGGGCCAGATCGGAAACATTCTGCGCAACAGGCCCGAAGGCTTTGCAGTGCTCAGCGGCGATGATGCGATGACGCTTCCGCTGATGGCGCTGGGCGCTGACGGCGTCGTGTCGGTCGCTTCCAACGAGGCCCCGAAATACATGAGCGAGCTGTGCAATCTGTGTTTAAAAGGCGAATGGGAATCGGCCCGCCGGCTGCACTTCAAGCTGCTGCCGCTGATGGAAGTGAACTTTATCGAAAGCTCGCCCGGCCCGGTGAAAGCGGCGATGGCGATGCTCGGCATCATGCAGGAACACCTGCGCCTGCCGCTGGTCCCCCCAACGCCGGCGACGCGGGAGAAGTTGAAGAGTGTGTTGGCCGAGTTGGGGTTGGTGAAGTAAACGATGATGATATGTCATCCCGAACGTACCCGTGAGGGACCTACATATCGTTGTGCGTAGCTCGCCGTCACGTTTCGCGAACAAATGCATGAGGCCGGGTATAGGTCCCTCGGGAGTACCCTTCGGGATGACAAGTCAAGATATATGTCACTTCAATCATCCATCGAATCCCTGATCGCCGCGAACACCTCCGAATTCACGCCCGCGGATTACGCGCTTCTGGATGAATTCAAGACCGCGCTCAACAGAGGCGAAATCCGCGCCGCCGAGCCACGCGACGATGGTTCGTGGCAGGTGAATGCGTGGGTCAAGCGCGGGATTCTACTGGGCTTCAAGATGGGCCGGCTGGTTGATATGTCCTCCGAATCATTGCCGTTTTTTGATCGGCACACCTGGCCGCTGCAGAGGTTCGATCTGGCGCGGAATGTACGCATCGTGCCCGGCGGATCGAGCGTGCGCGACGGGGCCTACGTTGCACCGGGCGTGGTGATCATGCCGCCGAGCTATATCAACGTTGGAGCTTACGTGAGCGCCGGTACGATGGTGGATAGTCATGTACTCGTAGGCTCGTGTGCACAGGTCGGCCAGCGCGTTCACCTGTCGGCGGCGGTGCAGGTGGGGGGCGTACTTGAGCCGGCGGGGGCGCTGCCGGTGATCATCGAAGACGACGCATTCGTCGGCGGCGGATGCGGCGTTTATGAAGGGACGATCATCCGCCGACGCGCGGTGCTGGCCAGCGGGGTGATCTTGTCGGGTTCGATGTCGATTTATGATCTGGTGCGCGGCGAGATCTATCGCCGCAGCGAAGGCAACCCGCTCGAAGTGCCCGCGGGCGCGGTGGTCGTTCCGGGTTCGCGGCCGAGTGAATCCGCGCACGGCAAGAAATGGGGCGTTTCGCTCTACACGCCGGTGATTGTGAAGTACCGCGACGAAAAAACCGATGCGGCCACGACACTGGAAGATGCGCTGCGATGATTCTCCCTCGCCCGGTACGCCGGGAGAGGGAGTAACTCATGGGTGCTGCTTTAAATCCTCGCGCACTTCATGCAGCGCCATCACGCAATAGGAAGTAACCAGCACCGGATTGTCTTCCATCCACCGCTTGTCGCCGGCCCAACTGCCGTCGGGCTTTTGCAGGGATTCAAGTTTGGCCAGAAGCTCCAGCCGCCAATCGTGCGACGTGCCGTCGGCGGCGATGATGGTTGGGGCGTCGTAAGCGTTGAGCGCACGCGCCAACGTGTGATAGTAGTAGTACAAACCCTGCTGCGCCATTTCGGGCTTGTTGAGTTTCATCCCGGGGTTTTCATCGAGCGTCCAGTTTTGGGTGATCCAGTCGAAGGCGCTGCGCACGCGCGGGTCGTCGCGCGTCAGGCCGGCATAGATGAAACTCTTCAAGCCCGCGTAGGTCATCGAGCCGTAGCTTCGCAGCAAGCGCCGGCCGTTCGCATCAACGTACTCGCCCGCCATCGATTCGCCGGCGCGATTGTCGGCGGGGCTGTAAACAAATCCTCCGTCGTTGCCGGCCCAGGCAGCGGGGTTGGTTTCGCTGTTGTTCTGCAGTCGGCTGACAAACTTGATGGCGTTTTGGAACGCAGGATCGGTGGGCTTCACGCCGGCATCTTTAAGCGCGTCGAGGGCGAGCGAGACATTGGAGAGATCCGGGCGACCCTTGCCGCGCGATCGTCCGCCGTAGCCCCATCCGCCGAAGAATGGGTCGGTGTCGTCGGCGACGACCTGCTTGCCGGTGTTGTCTTCCTGCGCCCTTTCGTCGGGCTTGCTGACGTACTCAGGGCGCGTCTCGGGTGTCCACTGCAAACCCTTCAGGTACGCAACGGCTTTATCCATCTCCGCCTTAAAAGCCGGATCATCGGCGGCGGCGAGCGCGCTCACGGCGATCGACGTGTTGTAGTTCGCCAGCAGGTCTTTGTAGATGCCGCCGTTCTCCACCTGAAACGTCAGGAGTTTCTGATAACCGCGCGCAACAAAATCGGTCTTGGCGTCGTACTTCTCATCGAGCACGATGGCGCGCAGCGCAATGGCGGTGATCGCCGGTGGGTCTTTCTCATTTTGCCAGCCGCCGTCTGGCTTTTGCTGGGTTTTGAGGTAATCGATCCCCCGATCGATTAAGGCTTGCGCGCGCTGCTCGGCCGGCGAGGCGGCCAACGCAACGGCGGCGGTGAGTACACTCACTGTTCCTGTGAACCATTGAAGCATGTTACTCTCCGATCGAACGCAAATAGATTTCGGTGGGGCAGACACTTTTGGCTGCCCCACCGTGATAGTAGTATTAATCCTATTGGGGCGAAAGGTTTGACTGTTCATCCCGAATTCTCGATTTTACCGGTCGATGGGCTGAGTCAGTGCCCGGAACGCGGGTCGGCTTAACTCGGCTTGAGGGTGTAACTACCCCCTACGCGGCGCGTTATGAAAGAAGAAGGCACGATGGCAGGCGGGACGGATCCGACGCTCGAGTTGTTCGAACGCGCCGTCGCGAACCATTCGCGCCGGCTGCTGGCTATTGCGCGGGCCATCGTTGGCACACGGGCGTCGCCCGAAGACGTCGTGCAGCAGGCGGTGACCAACCTGTGGCAACATCGCGCCCGTTACGACTGGCGCGAGCCCGGCGGGCTGCTTAAACGAGCGGTGGTCAATGAGTCGCTGCGACTTCTCCGACATGCCCGAATGGCCATGGTTGGGGACGAACATCCAGACAAGGTGGAAACGCCGTTGTCGAACATGATCGAAAACGAAACAGTTTCGCGGGTGAGGGAAGCGATCGGCAAACTGCCCGACCATTTCCGCGCGGCGCTGGTGTTGTGCGAGTACGAAAATCTGTCCTACGCCGACATCGCCACGAGTTTGAATGCGTCGGTGCCACAGGTGAAGACCTGGATTTTCCGCGCCCGGCGGCAGATTGAAAAGATGCTTCGTGAGTATGTGGAAAAGAACAAACTCGGCGCGGCGCGAGGAATGTGATTTTTCCCTCTCCCGGGGTACCGGGCGAGGGAGTGACGAGGAAAACAATGAATCTGTCCGACCAAGAGATGGAACTGCTCGATCGTTACCTCGATCGCGATCTGACCGACGCCGAGGCGATCGGGTTGGAAGCGCGCCTGAAGGCCGATGCCAATGTATCGGCTGAATTGGTAAAGATGCGCGAATTTCGTTCGCTGCGCGCCGAGGCGTTCGCGTCGCTCGAGCCGAGCGAGGTCGAATCGCAGCAGTTGCAGTGGTACGTGCGCGGCGCGCTGCATCAACAGCAGTCTGTCGCGGCGCCGATTGGCGCGTTCGACCGCGTCGGCCGGTGGGCAGGCGGGCTTTCGCGCATGGCGGCGGTGTTGGCGTTGGGGTTAGTCGTCGGCTACGGCATTCGCGGCAATTCGGTCGCTTCGGGGCCGGCATTGGTTACGTCGAACAAGCCTCAACCCGGCGCGATCGACCTGACGCAGCCGGGACCGCCGCTGGTGCTCGGCACCGCCGGCGCCGGCGGGGGCACGGGGGTTGTGCAGGTGTCCAATCTCGGTCAGCCGGCATACGAAGTTTCTCTGACCGATCAGTCCGGCAAGGTGGTCGCCACGCAGCGCTTCGGCACGCTGCAGGAAGCGCGTGAGTTTGCCAAAGATCTGGGCAAATGGCAGCAGAAGCACCGCCAGGTTCAGACCAACGGCGTGCGTTTGGTGGGAGACGACTTCTAATGGCGCGAACGGTTCGACAGGTTGCACTGATCAGTCTCTTCGGTTTGTCGCTCTGCGGCCGCACGGTTGCCGAAGCGCCGACGCCGCTGCTTCAGCAACTCAGCAAAGAGACCGAAGCGCTCTACGGCCAGACCCGCGCCGGATTGGTGCGCGTCTACCTGCCGCCGCCGAAGTGGGCGCTTAATCTGATGGGACAGGATTTCACCATGAAGCGGTGGGATCTCACACTCGATGAATCGATGAGTCAGAAGTTGCGCGACGATGTCGAGAAGTCGGCCGGGCAGAAATACATCGGCGCGACCATTAAGCCTTCGACACAACCCTCGACCCAACCCGCCGCCGCGCGATCGTTTCGCCTGGTGCCGCGCGGCGATGGGACCTTCGACCTGGTGACCGAAAACGGCGAGGACCGCGCCGTGATGGATGTCAGCCCACGGTCGATCGGCGTGGTGGTTGATTCGGCGGGGCATGTGCTGCTGCCGTATTACATCGAACGCGAAGCCGTCGGCGATCAGCCCCTGACCGTTGCGTGCGGCGACGGAACGGTTTGCGGCGCCCAATTCGTCGGCTCCGATCGCCAAACCTCACTCACCATACTCAAGCTTGAGCACGCTCCGAAGAGCGAACCGATGCCGCTCACCGGCCGTCGCCCGGCGGATGGCGCGTTGGCGATGTTCCTGAACATCAGCGGCGAAACAGGTCGGCTGGTCGTCTGGACCGGTTCGCAGCAGGACAGCGGAATTGTCATCTCCGTCGAAGGCGGGGTGGCGGGCTTTCTGCGACAAGGCCAGTTTCTGGACGCGGCGCGGTGCCGGCCGGTGGTTGATCAACTGATCGCGTCTGGGTCTATTTCGCGCCCGGTGCTGGGCGTGTTCTTGCGAGAAGTGCTTCCTGCCGACCCCGTGCGCCGCGAAACGCCGGCACTGGGCACACGACCGGCGGTGATGGTGATGACCGTGCTCCCCGGCTCCGCCGCCGAACGCGCCGGCCTGCGCGCCGGCGACCTGATTCTCTCACTGGCCGGCAACGAAGTCGGCGACCCGCCCAGTTTCGCCGCCGCCATGACCTCGCTGCGCGGCCCCACCGCGGTGCAGATTTTGCGCGATTCGAAACCAGTCGAGCTTTCGGTCGATCTTCAGCCTCGAAAGTAAGTGCCGCAGGTTTCTCGGACCATAGCAACCAATTGAATCCCCGCGACGCGCGCTTACACTGCCATTCGATTCGCAGCCGGGCACGTCGCATGCAGCAACTTACGATTACGTTGGCAATAGGATTGATCGCGCTACGGGTCTTCACCGGATGCGCGCGCGATCGCGCGCCCGACGGCCCGCGGGCCAGTTTCGAATCGATGTCGCAGCTTCCGGCGCTGCAGGTTGCCAAGGTCGATCCCACGCTGAAAGGTCAGCGATACAGCGTCCTGCTGAATTTTGAGCTTGCCAGCGACGACGCATTTGTAACCGCCGACGGGGGAAAGGTGTCGCTCGACGGAAGCAAGGCGATTACCGGGCGCGCCTCGCTGCGTGTGGCCGGCGGAACGCGCTGGGCGTCGGTGAAAATTTCGTCGCTGCTCGTCGGCCGCCCGTTCCCCGCAAACTGGACGCTGCTGGGCAGTTCGATCTTCGCCGAAAAACAATGCGTCATCACAACGAAGTTGGAACTGGCCGACGGCTCGCACGTCTCACAGACCGCCGCGCTTCGGCCGGGTGAATGGAACTCGGTATGGCTCGATATTTCAAAACTTCCCGCCGGCGCATCGCCCGTTCGATTGCAGTACGAGTTCGACGGCCGATCGACCTTGTGGCTTGATGACGTGCTGCTGACCGACAACGATTATTTCTACATCGGCCAGAGCGAGCGCGACGAACCGTGGTCGATCCACCGCCGCGGGTTTGGGGTGACGGTGCAGGCGCCGGGGAAGTTTCGCGCAGCGCTCGATACGGTGCTGGCCAAGCCCGGCGGGTTCATCGTCGATGAAACCTCGCCGCTGCGCGCCAGGTTCAGCTCAAACGGCGACGTGAAGGAACTGACGATCTACCGCGACGGCCGAAGTTATTGGGATGGTGATTTTCGCGCGCTGTCGCCGCAGGCGCGCAGCGAAGGGGGCGATCAGCACACGTCGCCGGCTCAGGTGAGTGTTCCTGAGGCAATGGGCCGGGTCGACCGTCGCTCGCCGGGCGACGTGAATAACGATGGGTACAACGAGCGCGTCGGCGCGTATCAGGTCATCGCCACCACGCCGCGGATTGATGTAATCCTCGCGCCGCGTTCGACGCCGTTGCTGCGCCCGGTGGTGGAAGTTGCCGGTCTGCCGGCCGGGAATGTGCTGGTGACGGTGGAGGGCCGGCTCGTGGAGTCGTTCGTTCGCACGCCGGCTGGCACATTGCTCATTGAATTGCCGTTTCGCATCGATCGGATCGCAACGGTAAATGTGCGCGTGAATTAGGGCGGTTTGCATCGAAAAACGAGCGGCGAGCATAAGCGACCCGATTCCTGCGATTGACGCTTGCATCGACGTAAACCCGGGATTGGCAAAAGATTTCCATTGACACCACGCTCATCTAATATATATTAGCGTTCGCAATGCATGAAATCCGGCGGCAAATCTCTCAAAAAGTGATTGCGGTGGAAGCGGGCGTTTCGCAAGCCACCGTGTCGCTGGTACTTGCCGGGCGCGATGTCGGGTCGGATCAGACCCGTAAGCAGGTGCTCGAAGCGGCCAAGCGTCTCCGATACCGCCCGAATTTGCTGGTTCAAGGCATTCAAACCGGCAAAACTCGCATGATCGGTGTCATGGCGCCGCCATACGACTTTTTCTGGTCGGAAGTGCTCTACGGCATTCACGACGTGCTGACCAACGCCGATCACGTCTCAATCAACTTATGGGCCGCCCACCGCGGACCCGGGCCACGCCAGCGTAATTCGCCAAGCGGGGACGAGCTTGAGCAAATTCATCGCCTGATCGATCGCCGGGTGGACGGGGTGATTCTCTGGCCGGCGTTTGCGTCAATGTTCATGGCTCACATACACGAGTTTTCTTCCCGCAATCTGCCGGTGGTCACCATCGATCACGAGTTGCCTGCAGAGTTTCGCGCCGATTCGGTGTTCAGCGAAGACGCGCGGGGTGGGCGGGCGGTGGCGGCGCACCTGCTGGCACTCGGGCATCGCAATGTCGGCCATCTGGCTGGCGCTGCGGCGGCGACATGGGCCGTGCGTCGTCGGTCTGCATTTGAAGGTGCCATCGCCGAGTGCCCCGGCGCAACGTGCTTCACCGTCGAAGCCGATCACGGCGACGACACCACGCTGGCCATCAAGCAAGCCCGCGAACTGCTGGCCATGCCCGATCGGCCCACAGCAATCTTCGCTGCCAGCGATCTGTACGCCAAACAGGTGTACCACGCGGCGGCGGAACAAAAAATACGGATCCCACAGGACTTATCGCTCGTCGGTTACTCCGACGACGACTTTGCGGCCGAGCTTTTCCCGCCGCTCACCACCGTCCGGCAGCCGGCGTACGACATGGGCTGCAAGGCGGCGGAACTGGTGCTGGCGCGAACGAAAGAGGTCGTTCGTCGTGAACCTCAAAATTTGAAGTTGCCGGTCGAATTAGTCGTGCGAGGGTCGACCGCGCCGCTGAACGCGTCCCGGAATACAGTGTCTGGAAACGGGACTGCTCGCAACACACCGGTTCTGAACGGAATTTCTCGAAACGATGGGTAGATATTCAGTGTGCCGCCCGGGCCATGCTCGGACGGCGAGCGTTTCGCACCCGACCTAATATATATTAGGGCGGGTCGATCTGGCGGAATCTTGGAGGTAACAGCGTGCTTTGGTGCAAACCAAAACGTCATTTTGCTTCGCGGCGTGAAACATCGCCACGGACGCTCGCCCCATCTTTGCTATTACACTGGCTTGGTCAGGCTCGGTTCATCACTTCTCTTAGTCTACTTCCGCTTGTCGCGTTTTCGCGTGGACGCAGGCAGGCGCTCAATTCTAAAACCCCGCGAAACAAGGCACTTTCCGGCCACCTTGCCGGAGGAGGAATGGAAATGGTTCGTCACATCAAATCGCTGCAAACCGCGGCGATGTTCGCATTGGCGGCGGCGCTCATGCCCGCTGCGGCTTCAGCGCAGGTGGTCTATTCACAGTCGTGGGAATCCGGCCTCGACGGCTGGACCTCCAGCGGATTCAGCGGCCGGCCCATCGTCGTCGGCACCTCAAACCTGGCCGCCAGCGACGGGTTGAGCAGCCTTTCGGTCACACAGGACGGCGAGGGTTTCAGTTGGAACACCAAGCTCGAAGTGGGCGATGACCCGGGCAGCCCGCTCTTCCAGTCGTGGCAGGCGCTGGCCAATGTGCCGGAAAACCTGGCCCGAGTGCGGTTTGATATCGTCTACCGCGGCGCCGATATCCCCGATACGGCGACTTTCTTAAACCTGTCCATCTGGTTGAACAACCGCAACGGCTTCCGCCAGATCGATAACCTCGGCCTGCTCGACGGGGCAAGCATCGCCAGCAACGGCGACTTTATCGTGCCGATCGACGTCGGCTTCAACCAGTTTAGTGGCTTCGGCGACCGCATTCCCGCCGCCGATGCGGTGTTGAATGATTTCTACCAAATCGGTTGGGCGATGAACGGCAACTTCGGCACCGGCAACGGTGCGGTCGATGGCGGCCCGGGCAACCCGCAGCCCGGCGAAGCCACCGTGTACTATGACAACTTCCGGCTTGAGGTGATCCCCGAGCCTACCGGCCTGGCGTTGATCGGTGTGGGCGCTCTGGGCCTTCTGCGCCGGCGCCGTGCATAAGTTTTTTGTAATTATTTTCGGCCGCGTAACGCTCAACGGCGTTCCGCGGTCCTGAGTCGGCTGATACCCATCGATGATCGGTGCGGCCAAGCGCACGGAACAAATTTCACGTAGCGGAGTGACCCACTCCGGCACGGAGGAACACCATGAATGAGCATCGCCCGGCAATCATTGCAACGCCCCCATCGCGCCGCCGCTTTGGCATCCTGCCCGGCTGCGGATTCACGCTCGTCGAGCTGCTGGTTGTAATTGGTATTATTGGAGTGTTGATTGCCATCCTCCTGCCGGCGCTGGGCAAAGCCCGGCGGCAGGCGCAGATCAGCGCCTGTTTGAGCAACCTCCGGCAGATCGGCATCGCGTATACGATGTACGCGAATGCCAACAATGGGTTTCTGCCGTACGCCAAGTTTCCTTCTTGGTCACGAAGACCGACCGATGCAGTCAACATGCCCACGCCGCTTTGGTACGAGTCGCTCTCGGTATTTTTGGGCAAGAAAATTGACTACGACGCCCAGGGGAATCGTATAACCGATTACTCGAAACTGATTCGCGCCTGCCCTTCCTGGCAGGTGGATCAATTGGGCATTCCCGATACGCCGAGCAACGACTATTTGACCGGATACGGGCAGAACCTCACATTGTTTCTCGGATCGGGCAAGCCCGCCGTCGGAAGCGAGCAGGCGACTTCCACCCCCTATGGTGATACAAGTTATTGGATGACCGGCTTGGGCAACAACACCGGCTCGCCGGCCGTCAGCAACGCCGTGGGCGCGGTAAAGATTGCAAAAGTGCCGCAGTCGGCCCGGACCATCATCAATGGCGACAGTAACAACTGGTTTATCCTGTTGCAGCAGAATGGCTTCCCGTCCGGGTACCGCTTCTGGACGCCGCCGGTCAACACTTTGGTGCCCGTGCAAATCTATTTCGACAGCGGCGCCCCCAATCGCCACGGCGGTTTGAATGTCAATGCGGGCATCATCAGCAAAGCGCCTGATTTTCGGATTGTCCAGGGCAAACCCGGCACCGTTCGTGCGAACTACCTGTTTCTCGACGGTCACGCCGAGTCGTTGACGGGTGATCAGGCGCTGCGGTCGTTCGTGACACGCAATCGGTGATCGTTTTCCGCTCTCAGCAAGTGATTGAAAGGTCGTTTCTGACATGACTCGAGCAACAGCCAATCCCCCGAAACAGCACGATGCACTGATGATCGATCTCGCCTCGGCGAATAACGGCTCGATCCGGCACGCCCGCGGCGCCGTGCAAATCATCGGCGACGCCTGCCCCCACATGCCGTGGCAAGATAAGCCCGCCGGGTACCCGCACGTGGTTTGGCGATACTCCAATAACCCGGTGATTCCGCGCGATCTGTTTCCCACGGCCAACAGCATTTTCAACAGCGCCGTCGTCCCGTACAAAGGCAAATTCGCCGGCGTGTTTCGTTGCGACAACACCGCCCGAGACATGCAGATTCACGCCGGCTTCAGTGATGACGGCTTGAATTGGGAGATCAACCCCGAGCGCATCCGTTTCACCAACACCACCGATGACCCGGAAGTGGTTCGGTGGGAATACGGCTACGACCCGCGCGTGGTGTGGATCGAAGACCGGTTTTATGTCACCTGGTGCAACGGCTACCACGGGCCGACGATCGGCATGGCGTGGACGAAGGATTTTCACGCCTTCCACAAAATGGAAAACTCGCTGCTGCCGTTCAACCGCAACGGCGTGCTCTTCCCCCGCAAAATCGGTGGGAAATATGTCATGCTGAGCCGGCCCAGCGATAACGGACACACCCCGTTCGGCGACATCTACCTTTCGGCCTCTCCGGATATGACGCATTGGGGTTGCCACCGCTATGTGATGGGCACCAAGGGCGGCTGGCAAAGCACGAAGATCGGCACGGGGCCGATTCCGATCGAAACCAGCGAAGGCTGGCTGATGATTTATCACGGCGTGCTGACGAGCTGCAATGGATTTGTTTACAGCTTCGGCGCGGCGTTGCTCGATATCGATGAGCCATGGAAAGTCATCGCCCGCACGCATCCGTATCTTCTTAACCCGCGTGAAAACTACGAGCTGGTGGGCGATGTTCCCAACGTCGCGTTTCCCTGCGCCGCCGTCACCGATGCACCCACCGGGCGAATCGCCATTTATTACGGCTGCGCCGACACCGTGACCGGGCTATGTTTTGCGCACATGGATGAATTGGTGAACTTCACCAGGGAAAACTCAGAGGTCTAGGCCGATTTGCTTCTTACTGATTTTATTTTCCGAATCCCCATGAGTCGCCGCCCTACATTCTCGTTGACAATGGCCCTGGCATTGCTGTCATCGTTGTCCGGAGCAAACGCTTTGGCCGACGATGCGCCGGTCACACTGCACCGCCTAAATTCTGAAAAACTGCTTGAGGTTTACGCGCGAGGCGAATGGCGCGTGGACCTCGGCGGCGAAGTCTACAACAACCCGTTCGACCCGACCGAGGTTGCGGTGGACGGCGTGTTCAAACACACGGCATCCGGCCGGCAAATCAAGCTGCCGGCTTTCTGGACGAACGACTTCACCGGCGACGCAAGCGCCGAAAAAAACGGGTCCAGCAGCCGGCCGGCCTTTTTCAAGCTTCGTTTCGCGCCCGCACTCGCCGGGGCGTGGACGATGACCGCCGTGGTGCGCGATCGGTCAGGATCGCGCCAGTCGCAAGCCACCGCAATTGAAGTCATCGCATCAAAGCGCGACGGCTTTATTCGGCGTGCGCCGGGCTCGCCTTATCTACGGTTCGATTCCGGGAAAGCATATTTTCTGCTTGGCCCGAATATTGCCTGGTCGGGCGACGGCGGGCTGGGGGCGTACGATGTCATGTTCGCCAAGCTCCATGCCGGCGGTGGCAATTTCGCGCGGGTGTGGCTTGCCCACCCGCACCGACCGATGGAGACCGTCGCCGCCGGACTCGGACGATACGACCTCGACGCCTGCACGTATTACGATCAGATGTTTGAACTGGCCGAAAAGCACGGCATCCATTTGATGGCCACGTTCATGAACCACCGCGATCTACTCGACCGCGACATGTGGGGCACGGCGCAGTGGCCGAATCAGCCGTACAACGCCAAAAACGGCGGGCCGTGTACGCAGCCCAGCGATTTCATCACCCGCTCTGATATGCGTGAACTTTTCAAGCGCCGGATGCGCTACATGGTCGGGCGTTACTCGGCGTATACCAGCCTCGCATTTTGGGAATTTTGGAACGAGCAATCTTTCACGAACGTCGATATCCCCGCGGAATGGACGCTGGAAATGGCGCAAACCCTCCGCGACGCCGACCCTTATGCGCATCTCATTACGACAAGCTTCGGCCGCGGGGAGCACGATGAAGTGTGGCGCGCCGAATCGATCGATCTCACGCAACATCACTATTACGGCGGATGGGGCGTGAACGACTGTTCGCCGGCGCTGGCGCTATTTCATCGCGAACACGCGAAGTTCGCCAAGCCCAGCCTGATGGCCGAACTGGGCATAGGTTGGGATGGCAGCGACGACAAAGGCGACCCGACCGGCATTGGCACTAATCTTCACAACGGCATCTGGGCCTCGCTGGCCAGCGGCGGTGTGGGCGGGGCTTCAAACTGGTGGTGGGATAATTACATCGAAAAACACAATCTCTGGAATGTCTATCAGGGAGCAGCAAAGTTTGCCGCCGAAATTTCCTGGACGAAACGAAATTTTGCGCCGATCGATCTGCCCCCGGTGATCGATCCGACCGCCGACGCAAAGGAACTATCCGATCTGCAAATCAGCCTGGTGGGCGGCTGGGGCAAGAGCCACGGCCTGCCGATCCGCGTGCTGCCCAACGGCCGCACGAGCAACGAATTTCCAACGTATATTTACGGGCACGAGCAGGCGTCGCTGCGTACACCCACGGTCTTCGAAGTCGAGCTTGCGGCGGCGGGGAAGTTGCTGATTGATGTGGCGATGGTTTCTGATTCGGGCATCCTGCGCGTGCTGGTTGATGGCACACCCGCCGCCGACTGGTTTTTCAGCGCGCTTCCGGGCAGCGCCGATCAGGAAGAAACCAAGCCGCTGGAGGGCATGAAGAATGTCTATCAGGCAAAGATCAACAAACGCCGCACGCTCGACCTTTCCGCGGGCAAACATACGATCGAACTGAAGAACCTCGGCACCGATTGGGTTTCGCTAAGTGGCCTGACGATCGCCGGCGGCCGTTCCAAACGGTTCGCCAACGCCGAGGCCCTGGCCATTCAGGATTCTACCAGCGGCGAAACGATCATCTGGCTGCACGACCTCAACTCGAATTGGAAAACCGACCAATCGCTTGCCGGCCGCGCCGCCGATTCAATGGGGTCATTGGAATTGCACGTTCCGACGAAGCATGGTGGTGAACATCGGGTGGAGTGGTGGGATACGCGGCGTGGCGAAGTGGTGTCGACGGTGAAAGTAGCTCCGGTCGATGGCGTGCTAACCCTGCGTTCACCGGAGTTTCGGCGTGATGTGGCAGTGAGAATAATCGCCTCCCGCGCTTCGGCGGGTGGCGGCTGATCTAAACGGTGGAACCGAACGAGTGATTGCGTCGATGCACAAAAACGTAAAACAATGTCGTAACAGTATCGAAGCCCTTGAGCCGCGCTCTTTGCTCAGCGTGGCGCGCCCGGCTTACAACACCGGCACGGGCTTTTTTACGCTCGATGGCAATCTCTATGATTCAAACGGCAATGCTTTCGTGATGAAAGGCCCCAACGTCGTTCACGCGTGGGGCAGTTACGCCGCCAACTACAACACGATCGATCAGATCGCCAAAACCGGCGCGAACGCGGCGCGGCTGGTAACTTATCGCGACATTATTAGCGACACTGGCAACCCCTACACCGATGCCGCCGACACCGTCGCCGAGCGGAAAGAAACCATCGAGCGCTATCTGGCCAACGGGCTTGTGCCGATCATCGAAGACCACGCTTCTATTGCCGATAGCGCCTCGCAATCCAACCCGGTGGCACTGAATGAAATCGTCACCCATTGGCTGGAGAATGTTTCGTGGCTGAAGCAGTATGAACAATACGTCATTCTTAATATCGCCAACGAATGGGGTCCACCGGCGAATGCCAATGGAAGCAACACCGTTTGGCGCGATAACTACATCACGCAGGTTCAACGCCTGCGCGCCGGCCCCGACGGCAACCTGGCCACCACCGCCGACAACATTAATGCCACGATCATGATTGATTCCGGTGGCTATGGGCAAGACCTATATACCATCGAGCACCATGCCGACGATGTGTTGGCCGCCGATCCGCAGCGCAACATCATTTTCTCGATTCACCTTTATGGAAGTTGGCGCGACGAAAGCCGTCCCTACGAGTTGAGCAGCAATCCGTCGGCCGGCTACGGCCCGTGGAATATCGCCACGCGGCTTGCCGCGTGGAAGAATCGCCCTCAGCCGCTCACTATTGCCATCGGCGAATTTGCCTGGGAAGACTTTAAGGATTTCGGTGCCACCAGTTCGCCGTACGGCGCCTATCGCACGCGCCGGGTGCTGGAGATTGCCGATCAACTCGACATCGGCTGGCTGGGTTGGTCGTGGAACCAAAGCAGCCCGAATACGCTGAACATGACATCGGGCGCGTCGGTGTTCAATTACAACTCGAACACCGATTTGAGCCGCTGGGGCGATTTGCTAATCAACGATCCTGTGCTGGGCATGAAAGCCAGTGCAACCCGCGCCACGTTCTTCCCTGTCGCCGGCCTGCCCAACCCGACGAGCGCCGGCTTTTCACCCCTGCCGGTTGCGCTGCCGCCGGATACTTTTATTGTCATTGACAGGACATTGGTGGGCGTGGCTGAAAGTGGCAGCAATGCCGTGCAGGTCAGACTGTCCAAGCAGCCGGCGAACAATATTGCGGTGAGCCTCGCGCGCGTTTCGGGCGATACGGGGTTAAATCTGCTCAACACGAGTCTGACGTTTTCGCCGGGCAACTGGTCGCAATATCAGACGGTCGTCCTTACCGCCGCCGGCGACGCCAACGCCACGGCCGATACGGCGAAGTTCCAACTTTCGGCCGCGGGTCTTGCTTCAACCGACTTCACCGCCAAAGAAATCGAACCCCCCGCGACGGCGATCGGCAACGTGTTCACGATCAATGCCGACCGTGATCGCCTGCTCAGCCCCGCCACAAGCGGTTCGGCGGCGGCGGTTACTGTGACGGCGGCGTTTTACACACCGGAAAACAATCCCGACGCCACCGGCACTTTCTACCTCAGATTTCCCATTAGCACGGTCACGGGAAACATCACCAACGCCACGCTGCGCGTTTTTACCACCAATACAACGGCCAACCTCCGCGTGCGCGCGTTCGCATCGCTCGGTGATGGATGGCAGGAAACCACCGGAACCGGCAGCAATAGCACGCCGATCTACGCTTCGTACCCGCTGCATCCGACCGGCAGCACCAGTGGCTATCTCCTGCCGACAACGGGTGGGGCGTATCTTGAAATCAATTCGGCGGCGCTGACGGAGTTCGTCAAGAGTGAAGCGTTGCGCGATGGAATGGTATCCATTGCATTGCGACTGGTTTCCGGTTCGGCGTCGTTCCAGACCGACGAAGGTACGAACCGCCCGCAACTGGTCGTCACCAGCAATGAAGCGGTTGCCCCGTCCGTGACGGCATCGGCGTTTGATGCGTTGACAGCCGCGCACGGTCTACGCATTTCGTTTACGGAGAATGTCGGCGGCTCTTTGGCAGCGGGCGATTTAGTCTTGGTGAACGATACCAACCCCGGCGCGTCGGTGCTGGTGACCGCACCCACTTTTGATGCGGCGACCAGCACCGCCCTATTTACGTTCGCGCCGTCGGTCATCCCCGACGGCCGCTACACTGCAACCCTGGCCGCCGGCACATTTGCCGACGCCGCCGGAAATTTGTCGGTGCTTGGCGCGACGTTCAACTTCGCCTTTCTGCTGGGCGACGCCAACGCCGATGCCGCGGTCGACCTCGACGATTTTACGACGCTGGCCGCGGGCTTCGGCCAGCCCCGCCCCTATTCCGGCGGCGATTTTAACTACGACGGCAGTGTGTCGCTGGACGATTTCACGATCCTGGCAAGCCAGTTCGGAGAATCGCTCCCGCAGCTTCGAGCGAGCGCATCGGCTGGGGCGACGTCGCCAAACGTGCCGGCGACGAATCTGCTTGCGGCAACCCAACAAACCACGACGACGTTCGGTGTGCGGAGCATCGGGCGCAAGAATTTGGCGGAGTTTCAACTTGTTACCCACGCGCCCTCGCTGGTGCGCGACATTTTTCATTCGGAGGAGTTACCATGAAGCAGGAGAATTTGTTCAAGCTGACCGTTGCTGCGGCGGCTACGGTTTTTGCAGTCACGTCGAGCGCTCGCGCGGCCCAGATCTTTTCATTCGAAAACCCGGCCGATATTCGCGCCGAGCACATCCCCAACCCGACCGCCGGCCCCGGTCGATTTGATGAGGTGTCGGCGTACGTGTGGGGCGACAGTTTTGACTCGAGTCTGGTTGACCATGCACAATCGACTGTGGGCGCCACCGACGGCTCCTACAGCATGAAAATCACCGACGCAAACGGCGGGTTTTCCTGGGGCTCGCAGGTGCTCTTCAATGATATCAACGATCCGCGCTGGCAGGCGCTGACGACCAGCACTCGAATTCTCATGGATGTCTCCACCCCCGCAGCCGGGCCGGATTACGCCGTGGGGTTTGCAGCGCTTAACTACTCGGTTGGCTTCCTCGATAGTTACAATGTTGCGGGCGCCGGCAACAATTATCAGTTTGCGTCAGGCCCGGTAAACCAAACCGTGCTGACGACCCAAACATATAGTTGGGACTTCGGCGGGCAGACGACGGCTGTGGGTTTGGGCAACTGGAGCGGCGTCACGGATTACGTGATTTTCCACATGAACACCAACTCGCCCGCCGTCAACACCGAATATTATTATGATAACTTCCGTGTATTGAACGAAGACAAGGCCACGCGATCCACCTGGAACGCCACCGGCGACGGCAACTGGTCGAGTGCTTGGAACAACGGCGTGCCCAACGCGGTGGGCGCGCCGGCGATTTTTGCAGGCGCCGGGAACGGCAACGTGACGTTGAACTCGGCGGTGACCGTCGGGTCGATCATCTTTGATGCCGCCGTCACCAATTTCGGCTCGATCGGAGCCAACGCGGGGATCACCAGCGCCGCACAGCTTCCGCCGATCGTGAATTACGCCATCACGGGAACCGGCTCGCTGACGATCAACACCACGGCTGCTGAAGCGGAAATTTACACCATCGCCGGCAACCACAGCATTGGCGTGCCGGTCACGGTCAGCAAGAACTTGCGCGTCGATACCAGCGCCGGCTTCGGCCCGGACGCAAATCCCGGCCTGCCGGGCGGGGGACGGTTTTCGAACGTGCCGACGACTTCGTTGACCTTCGGTGCAGCAGTCAGCCTCAACGGCGCTGTAACGCTGCGCACCAGCGGCGCGGGCTCGGTGGCATTCAACGGCCCGATCTCCGGCGCCGCGGGCGGGTTGCTGTTCAATGGTGGTCAGATTGCACTCGGGGGCAATGTGAATGTCGGCACCGTGAGCATCGCGCCCGCGGCCAAAGTGGCTGTGGCTGCGGGCGGGGGGAAGGTGCTTCGAACGACGGCGCTGACAGTGGGCAATGGCTCGTTAAGCTCGTCGTTGGATCTGGCCGACAATGCCGCCATCATCGATTACTCGGCATCGTCGCCGCTGGCTGATATCGCGGCGCAGCTCACTTCGGGCTATGCGGGAGGTGCCTGGAACGGCGTGGGCATCAGCAGTTCCGTTGCAGGCGCATCGGCTTCGTTCGGGCTGGGATACGCCGAGGCATCGATCGCACTCGGTGTCGCCGGCGGAACGTTCGCCGGCCAAAGCGTTGATGGCACCGCCGTGCTGATTCGCTTTACCCGTTACGGCGATGCCAATCTCGATGGCACCGTCAACTTAGATGATTTCACCGCACTCGCCGCAGCTTTCGGTGGCGCCGGAAGATGGGGCCAGGGCAACTTTAATTACGACTCGGCCATCAACCTCGACGATTTCACTGCGCTGGCGGCAAACTTCGGGCTGTCGGCCGACTTGCCACGATCGGCAGTGCCTGAACCCACGGGATTGGCGCTCATCGGTGCAACGGCGACGGCAATGCTGCGTCGATCACGCCGTCGATTGATTTAAAATCAAGTGTGCAACCAGCGGCTGCAAGGCCGCACCCTGACAAACCCGACCGCGGTGCGAATCCTCCTCCTCGCATCGCGGTCGGTTTGCACAATGTCGCGGCGGTACCGACCCTTGCCACTGCGGTGATCAGGAATCGAAGAGTCGGGTTTCGGCCGCCAGCGGTCAACAATTCAGGAAGAATGTCTGACCCAACCATCAGCAAACCACGGTACCGACAGTACGATCCGCGGTGACAGTTTCCACCCGCACCTGAACCGCCGCCCCGGTTTCAATATGCGGCGCCCCGGGAAACTGCACGTCGAAGTATCGTTCGCATCGTCCATGTCGAACCGTTGCCTCGGCGCGCGGGCGTTCGACCAGCACTTCCACCGTCTCGCCCACAAACCGCCGCCGGAAATCGAGGCTGTGCACCTGTGCTACGTCGGCGAGCATTTTGCTCCGTCGATTTGCAACCGGTGGCGCGATGAAATCGCGGGTCCACCGCGCGGCGGCGGTCCGGGGTCTGGGTGAATAGCTGAACGCGTGCGTGTGAATGAAGCGCGCGTGCTCGACGACTTGCAGCGTCTGTTCGAACTCCTGCTCGGTCTCGCCGGGGAAGCCCACGATGATGTCGGTCGTGATGGCGGGGCGGTCGAATGCCTGGTTGACCCGATCGATCATCCTCAGGAAATCATCGCGGCGATATTGGCGGTTCATTTTGCGCAGAATGGCGTCGGAACCACTTTGCAGCGGGAGGTGGAAGTGGGGGACGCACTCTTGGTGGGATCGCAAAATTGCAATCAGATCGTTGGTGAGGTCTCCGGGTTCGAGGGAGCTTAGGCGCAGTCGTCTTAGGCCTTGTACGTTTTGACATAATGACTCGATCAACGCGCCGAGGGATCCGGGGCTGAAGCCCTCGGCTTGTGAAGCATTTTGTCGTCGACGCAATGCTGTTTCGTGTCCGTATGCGCCCAGGAAGATTCCGGTCAGCACCAATTCCACGTGACCGATGTTAACCAAGGCTTGCGCTTCTCTGACACACTCATCGATCGGCTTGCTCCAAAGCTTCGGGCGAAGTTGGGGGATAATGCAATAGGTGCAGAATGCGTCGCACCCGTCCTGGATTTTCAAGAATGCCCGCTGATTGGTGGATTGACGCTGTTCGAGCAGGGGAAGAGAAATCGCACCGCCGAGTGAACCTTGTTGTGTGACCGACGTATCATAAGGTGCGGAAGTGGTTTCGCCGCGCGTCGCTTCGCCTGTGGTCCACTGGTCGAGCAGTTCGGCGAGTCGGCCGCCGAGGTCTTGCATGTTTCCAATTACCGCATCGACCCCGGGAATTGCCGCAGCAGCGGCGGGGTCGCTGGTCGCCCAGCAGCCGGTGACGATCGTTCGTGCAGCCGTTTGCAAATTGTTTAATACCGCGAAGCCGCGAGCGGGTGCTTGAAGCACTGGAAGGCGCGTCGCCCGGCGGACCATTTGCGCGCTTTTCTTGCCCGCTTCGCACGTCACGCTGCAGGTGTGGACGATGCGCAGGTCCGCCGCTGCCCCATCTGGCGCGGGAACGAGTCCCCGGTGGCGGAGCAGGGCGGCGATCTGCTCGCTCTCATATTGGTTGACCTTGCAACCGAGAACCTGGATCGAAAACGTCTTCATGCAAGAACTTTAAACATCCGTCGGCGTCAAACCACTTATGCCCGCCCAGAGTGCCCCATTATCGGCCCGGCGGCAAGTGGGCGGATAAATTGGTAGTGTCCCAGCGGGATTGGATTGTTGATGCCGCAAAATCAAACGGTTAGAACTAACGATGCTGGGCAAATCCAGCATGATCTCAGCCGTCGGCGACCAGCTAATTGCAGCCTGATTCGACAACATTGACTTACTCGGAGCAAAACCATGGCAAGCGCTCGTTCCGCCTGGGGAATTGATATCGGTAACCGCGCCCTCAAAGCGGTCAAACTCGTTCGCGACGGCGACGCGCTGCGTGTCGATGATTTCGAGATCGTCGAGCACGAAACCGTCCTCTCCAACTCCGGTGATAACCGCGATTCGCTTATCCAATCGGCCTTGGGCAACTTCATGCAGCGGCACTCACTAAAAGGAAGCGCCGTCGCGGTCGGCGTGAGCGGGCAGCAGAGCTTTGCGCGGTTCATCAAGCTCCCGCCGGTTGAAGAAAAGAAAATTCCCGAAATTGTGAAGTTCGAAGCCATCCAGCAGATTCCATTCCCGCTGGATGACGTCGAATGGGCTTACCAGCTCTTCCGCAACCCCGAAACCCCGGATGTGGAAGTCGGCATTTTTGCGATGCGCAAGGAACTGCTCGCCTCGCACATCAAATACTTCACCGACTTTGATATGAATGTGCAGGTCGTCCAGCTCAGCCCGCTGGCCGTCTACAACGCGATGTTCTACGAACGAAAGCTGCGCGGCACGTCGATGCTCATCGATCTGGGCGCGGAAAATACCGACCTGATTATCGCCGATGAAAACAGCATCTGGATGCGCTCGATCCCCATCGGCGGGAATAACTTCACTGAGACGCTCACCAAGGCTTTCAAGCTCAACTTCCAGAAAGCCGAAGACCTCAAACGCAACGCCGCCACCAGCAAATACGCGCGGCAGATTTTCCAAGCCATGCGACCCGTCTTCGCCGACTTGGTTGCCGAAATTCAGCGATCAGTCGGGTTCTACTCATCCGTCCATCGTGATTCGCGCATCAAGAAGTGTCTTGCCATCGGCGGAACGTTCAAGCTGCCCGGTTTGCAGAAGTACCTGCAGCAGAATCTTCAACTTGACATTGAACGGCTCGATACCGTCGGCGCCGCGCCCGCGCAAGATTCCAAAATCGCGCCTAACTTCAGCGATAACATCCTGTCACTCGTCACGTCGTACGGGCTGGCCATTCAGGCGATGGGCGATGCAAAAGTTGATTCTTCGCTGCTTCCGCAGGCCATCCGGCGCGAGAAAATGTGGAAGGAAAAGACCAAGTGGTTCGCCGCCGCCGCAGCTTTGTTTGTGGTGGGGACCGGTTTGTCGGCCGCAAGCTGGTACTTCCGCGATCTGGAGTTCAAAAATAACGAATCGCTTCGAACCGAGATCGATCGTGTGAAAGGCGACGCCGATCGTCTCAGCGGCGAATGGCAGGCCGTTCAGGATCAAGGCGGACCGGAGAAGCAGCGGATTCTTAACGTCCGCTCGATGGAATCGCACCGGTTGCTCTGGGGAAACCTGATGGCCGACATCATCAAGGCGCTGCCCGCCCCGCCGGCGGAACTGCCGGGCGCAACGCCCGACGCGGCCAAGAAAATTGCCCGCGGCGAACGGCGCGAGATCGCCATCGACGAAATTCGGTCGATCTACATGCCCAGCCTGCAAGGCGTGCTGCAAGGCGACCTCGATAGCTTTGCCAACCTGCTGGGCATGACCGTGACCGCCATCTCGGCGCCAACCGCGCCCCAAGGGGGATTTGCCGGCAGCGGCGAAGGCGGATTCCGTCCGGGGATGGGCTCAGAAGGCATGCCGGCTCCCGATGCCGGCGCGCCGGTGGCCGATCCCAATGCGCCCAAAGGGTTTCTGGTGTTAGCGCGCGTCATCACCCCCAACAAAGGCGGCCCGCGGTTGATCGATGAGACATTCAAAAGAAACCTGCTCGCGCTCGTGCCCACCGAAGCGATGCCCAAGGTGCCGTACTCCATTCCGAAAGCCAAGATCATTACCGCGCAATACATCAAGGACGACTCGGCGCGGCTCAACAAAATCAAGACCGATCATGACCTGGCTATTCGCGGGTCGAGCCTGGGCAATTTCAATGCCGGCGCGGGGGCGTTCAATTCCGGTGGCGGGTTTGCATCCGGCGGCGGGGGGTTTGATGAAGGCGGCGGGCGCTTTCCACGCGGCTCCGAAGGCGGGGGGATGTTCCCCGGTGGCGGATTCAACCCCGGCGGCGGCGGCGGCCAACCCGGCGCGCCCGATGAAGGCACCCCCTACCTCGATCGCGTCACCGGCGAAGACGTGCGCAACGACTGGGTCATCAACGTGCTGTTCGTCGTGCAACTCGACCCGCCTCCACTCGCCCCGCCGGCCGGTCAGCCGCAGGCGTCGGCCGGGCAATAGCGTTCGAGGCCGTCGTCTTGGATAGAAGCGCACGCAACAGGAAAATCATCATGAAGAATCTCCTCGAACTGATTAAAAAAAACCTGGCCATCGTCATCTGCCTGGCGGTGGCCATTGGCGCAGTCGTCGCCAACTTTATTCCGCTGGGCGGCTTCAGAGACGACCTGCGAACGCAGGCCGAAGCGCGCAAGGGCGCCTACTCGGCCATTAACGAATTGCTCACCAAGCAGCGGACGTTGCCGAATCTCGATCCCACATCGAGCGAGACCGTGTCGCTGGAAGGCTTTCCCACTCCCCAGGCAATCGAACGCGTGAAAGCCGTGAGCGACGAGTTCGTGAAAAAATCCGGCAACCTGCTCGATGCCGCCGCCAAACTGAATGAGAAGCAGCCGCTTGAACCGGGCGCGCTCCCTAATCCGCAGTTCGTTCAAGCGAATGCGTTTCTGCTCGAATATAAAAAGGCGGTCGATACGTCCGTCGCGGGTCGGGCACAGTCGCTGCCGGTTCGGTTGATGAATGCCGGCTTCGCCCCGACCAATGAAGATATTCAGCGTCAAGGTCAGGTGATTCGTGATCAGATCACCGCGAGCACAGCAATCGTGCAAGGCACGCAGGTTGTGAATCAAGCGGCCGTTGATGCGGCTGTTGCCGGCGAGCTGGCAGGGTTGCAGGATCGCATCGTCCGCGATGCAGCCAACAAGTGCTCGGTTTACATCGATCAGGCGACAATGGATGTGCAGCCGCAACTGCTTAACGCCAACTCGGCTCCTGATCCAACCGTCATCTTCTGGGCGCAGATGCAGCTTTGGGCGCAGGAAGATTTGTACAAAGCGATTGCCGATGTGAATTCGTCGGCGAAGAATGTCGGTGAATCGCCGATTAAACATTTGTTGCGCGTGCAGGTGCCGATTGCATTCGTCGGCACGATGGCGACCCCCGGCGCCGACCCCAGCGCCGGCGCCGCGCCGCCGTCGGCCGACCCGGGCGCCCCCATCGCGCCCAACTACGACACCACGCCGACTGGCCGTGTTTCCAACGGGTTGTTCGACGTGCTGCACATGGAAGCGTCGCTTGTCGTCGAGGCTGCAAAACTTCCCGAAGTGCTCAACACCCTGAGCCGCGGGCGATTACTGGGTGTGATTCAAGTGAAGCAGGTCGCGCCGCTCGACCCCGTGGTTGCCGGCAACGCCGGTTTTTTCTACGGCGGCAACCCTTGCGTGCGCGTCGATGCAACGTTTGAAGTGTTGATGATGCGCAAGTGGACGACGCAATACATGCCCGAACGCATCAAAACAAGCCTCGGCATCCCGATCGAACCCGCCGGCGGCGTGCCACCCGCCCCGCCGCCGGGGTGACGACGGATTTGCTATATTGTGTGTTGGCTGACTGGGATATCGCAGAACGAACATCTTAAGAAGTAGCAGGCAGGTGAACTATGCAAAAGATAGCTGGTTTTCTCGAACAGCATGTGCAGTGGCTGGTTCTGGGTCTCGGAGTCACATGGCTGCTTTATGTGGTCTGGACATACGTCATCACGCCGCCGGTTGTTGTGGAGGTGGGCGGGGCGACTGTGGTTCCTGGAAGGGTCGATGAGATCGTCAAAGAAAAAGCCGACGCGCTCGACCGCGCAATGAAAGAGGTTCGCAAGGTCACCGTTCCGCCGGTGGATGACCCGGTGAAAAAGTTCATGGCCGCCATCAACGTTGTGCCCGCCAAGGCCAGCGTCCCGCCGTTGGCGTTTGTTCCGCCATTCGGAAAGCTGGAAGTGCCCGGCCGCGGGAAACCCGGCGATCCGCCGATTAACCCGCAGAATCCGCAAGGCCCGAAGATGGCGCAGTTGCCTGTCGCGCCCGCGCTAAACGATATCCGCACCCGCGTCGGCCGATCGACCGTGCTGCTGCCCGATCCCGCCGGCCAGGTAGATCAGACCAACGCCGCTCTCGGGCCTGTCACCAAGGTCGATCTCGACTGGGTCACGGTGCGCTACACCCTGAGTAAAGTGGACCTGGCCAAAGCCTACGCCGATGCCAAGGTGCCGCAGTTGTTTTCCAAGGCGCTGATACTTCAGACCGAGATCGTCCGCGAAGAGCTGCTGCCCGACGGCACCTGGGGCAACCAGACCGTGGTTCCGCCGCTCAAAATCGCCAAGATCACCCCCATGCCCGCCGGTGCCAATCCATCCGACCAGATGGCATTTGCCGACTGGGCGCGTGGCAATCAGCTTGAAGTCGTTCAACCGGCGTTTTACTTCTCTGACCAGGGCGATCGCTGGGGCGTGCCGGGCATGGAGGAAAAAGAATCCAACCCACAGCCGGAAAACTTTGATCCGAATGTGTATGTCGATCCAAAATCAGACATCGGCAAGCTGACTATAGAGCAGAAAAAGCTAGTGCTGGAGCTGCGCCGCAAAATGAAGGCCGAAGAAGCCGAACGCCGGCGGCAACAGGGCAACCCGGGT